>JACPGG010000094.1:0-63964 GCA_016182545.1 Ignavibacteriales bacterium | reverse complement strand
TGCGGTACGTAATGTCCGTGATGGTGCCGACGAACCCTGCGACAGAACCATCCGGCATTATCTCCGGCAGCGCATGTCCCAACACCCAAATTTCGGATTGATCTGACTCGCGAAATACTCTGTATTCCGAGTGGAACGGAATGCGTTCGCGTACACATCGATGCCATTCGGTTTTGATCCTTTTCCTGTCGTGAGAGTGAACGGCATAGAGAAATCCGTCTCCCAGCGCCTGTTCGGGCGACAATCCCGTGATCGCACTCCATCGTTCATTGACGTATAAATAAAAACCATCTTCGGCGGCGAGAAAAATTCCGACAGTAGAGACCTTTGCAAGGGTATTGAAGCGCTCCCTGCTCAATTTCAATTCTTCCTGCACTTTTTTCGATTCGATGAGATTGAAGATTGCGGGACCTAACCTGGCAGGGTGCTGCTTGAAGATATAATCCGACGCTCCCGCCTTCATGCACTGCACAACGATCTCTTCGTCCAAAACACCGGAATAGATAATGAAGGGAATATCTTTTGCAAGACTCCTTAAGATGTTGATCGCATCGACCGGCTTTAGCTGTGAAACAAGGTAATCACAAACGATGATGTCGGGTGTATGCTGGATTGCTTCCGGTAAGAGATCGAACGAAGAAATTGTGTCAAGATGATGCTGAATGCCGGATTTTTGGATCTCTCTGTTGAAGACGTCGATGTCGGTTGATTGATCTTCGATAAGAAGGATACGTATTGCTTTTGCCATCGCTCTCTATTGTTAGGCATTCATAAATTTTTAGGAGTATAGCGATAGTTTGAGTGAAAATCAACGAAAGTGTTTGCTCCTTGCCCTTCGGGGACTCTTTGCTTACTTTCTTTCACAATGTCAGATTCTATACTAGAAAAATTCCATCCCGTCGTCCATGCATGGTTCACGAAAGCTTTCGGAGATCCAAGTCCGCCGCAGGTGCAGGGGTGGCCTTCCATTGCGAACGGCAATCACACGCTCATCGTCGCACCAACCGGCTCCGGAAAAACTCTCGCGGCATTTTTGTGGTGCATCAATCATCTTGTCGAAGAAAATATCTTGACACCCCCTCTCGGCTTCGCCGGTTCTCCCCCTCGTCGAGGGGGAGATGTCATCACGCATCGCGTAATGACAGAGGGGGTTAAAGTTCTTTACATCTCCCCTCTCAAAGCACTCAACAACGACATTCACAGAAATCTCGAAGTCCCGTTGAACGGCATTTCCGATGAAGCACGTTTACAAGGAATAAATCTCCCGCTGATCCGCAAAGCGGTCCGCACCGGCGACACGACACAATCGGAACGCGCCTCGATGCTGAAACATCCCCCCGATATATTGATCACGACACCGGAATCTCTCTATCTGATGCTCTCGTCTGAGAAGGCGCGGAAGATATTCCATTCAATTCAGTACGTGATTGTCGATGAGATTCATGCCATAAGCAACAATAAACGAGGGGTGCATCTTTCGATCACATTGGAGCGGTTGGAAGAGTTGATACAACAATCACGGGGTGAAGATTCTAAAACATTTGTTCGGATCGGTCTTTCGGCAACGCAAAAACCGTTGCAGGAGGTGGCAAATTTCTTAGTCGGATTGGAATGGAAAAAGAAGAAACTTGTTCCCCGGCCTGTCACTATAATAGATGCAGGATATAAAAAGAAGGTCGATCTGCAAGTTATTTGCGCGCCGCATGATTTTACCGATATGCTGAGAGATAGCGTGTGGAATTCCATTTATCCGAAATTGCTGGAAATGTTGTTTCAGCACAGATCGACGCTGATCTTCGTCAACAACCGCAGACTTGCCGAACGTCTTTCGGCAAAACTGAACGAGATGCTCGAAGGACAAACCGACACGACTTCGTTATATTCCGTTCCGGTCTTCACGGAAAAAAATGTGCAGAAGAAAACAGCCGCCCCGTTCAAAGTCTTTGCATATCACGGCAGCATGTCCCGCACTGTGCGCGAGCAGTTGGAATCGGATTTGAAATCGGGAAAACTGCGTGCGCTGGTGACAACCTCGGCACTTGAACTCGGCATCGACATCGGCAGTGTCGACCTCGTTGTGCAGATCCAATCCCCAAAAGGAATTGCGCGCGGGTTGCAACGCGTCGGTCGGTCCGGACATCTTGTGAGCGCGCACAGCAAAGGGAGAATTTTCGTCACCCATCGTGAAGATCTTTTGGAATCAGCGGTCGTTGCAAAGGCAATGACCGAACATGCCATCGAAAAGACGTTCATTCCTAAAAACTGCCTTGATGTACTTGCACAGCAGGTTGTTGCGATGGTGGGTGTTGAAGAATGGAATGTAGAAGAGCTGTTCGATGTCATTCGCCGTTCATGCTGTTACCATACGCTTACAGAAAATATTTTTCATTCGGTCCTTGATATGGTCGCGGGACGATTCACGAACGAAGCGTTCCGCGAACTACGTGCACGCATTGTATGGGACAAACTTCACAATGCGTTGACCTCTCTCCCCGGCTCGTCAACGCTTGCGCTCATGAATGCCGGAACGATTCCTGATCGCGGATATTACGGTGTGTATCTTGAGGACCTGAAAACCAAAGTCGGCGAAGTGGACGAAGAATTTATTTACGAAAGCAGGACCGGCGACACATTCATTCTCGGCACCAATGTGTGGCGCATGATGGATATTGACGCGAACAAAGTGATCGTGCAGCCGGCGCCGGGACATCCGGCACGCATGCCCTTCTGGCGCGGCGAGATGATCGGGCGGACATACGAGTTGTGTTTGAAACTAGGGGAGTTTACCGAACAACTTGCCAACCCCCACCCTACCCTCCCCCTTACAGGGGGAGGGAATGGGAGGGGGTCGTACGAATGGCTTGAAGAAAACTTTCCCGTTGATGAACATTCCATCCGCAACATCATCGAATATATCGTCGAACAAAAAGCGACGACACAACTCGTTCCGTCGCACAAAACGATTGTTGTGGAGGGATTCAGGGACGAGATCGGCGATCCGCGCATTCTTGTCCACTCCCGTTTCGGCAAAGGAGTGAACGGCTTGCTTGGGATTATTCTTCTCCATCATTTTCAACAGCGGCTCGGCATAGAAGTCCAAATGCTCTATAATGATGACGGGATTCTCTTTCGCTGTTCCGATGTGGAACGGTTACCGCTTGATATTTTTTCGTCAGTCGATTTTCATTCGGCTGAGCAGATCATTCTTGAACAACTTCCTTCGTCCCCTCTGTTCGGCGCAATGTTCCGACAAAATGCCGAACGCGCATTGCTGCTGCCGAAAGGCAATCCGGGAAAACGCCGTCCATTCTTTCTCCAACGATTAAAAGCGGCGGACCTTCTCCAGATCGTGAAACAGTATAACGACTTTCCGATTGTCATCGAAACGATGCGCGAGTGCTTGAACGATGTGCTCGACTTTGAACATTTCAAAGAAGTGCTGAATAAAATAGAAGAGGGCGAAATCCGCATCCATACAGTCCAGACGGAATTTCCTTCGCCATTCGCTTCAAGCCTGCTCTTCGATTTCACGATGATCTTTATGTACGAATCGGACGATCCGAAGAGTTCGGCGAAAGAGCAGTTTGCTCAATTGAACCGCGAATTGTTATCTGAAGTTGTTCAATTGGATACTGTGAAGACGGTCGTGCGCGGCGATGCGATCGTCAAGGTGGAGGAACAATTACAGTTCACATCATCAACACGTCAAGCACGAACGGCGTCGGAATTGATGGAAATATTTTTACGACTCGGTGAATTGTCCGGATCGGAATTGAACGAACGAAGTGAAAAGCCGGAATTCATTCGTCAACTGATTGAAAGGAATATTATCATTCCGGTTTCAATCGGGGTCGAACAGTTTTATATACTCGCAGAAGAATTGCCGATCTATCTTCCCTTCTCGAAAGTTCAGAAAGAATTAAATTCGATTATCACAGAATTGTTGCCGGCAAGAGAATTCAAAAGAGATGAAGCGCTGCGCTATGTTGTTTTGCGAATGCTTCGCTCTCGTGGACCATTGACAGTAGAGGAAATTGCAACGCGATATGATTTGGAAGTAAAAGAATGCGAACAGGTTCTTCAATCATTGAAAAAATCCGAGAGCCTTGTTTTCGGATTTCTTACCAAGGAAATCGAACGTGAACAGTGGTGCTACCGTCCGAATTTGGAACGGATCCACCGCGCGTCGATCAATATTCTCCGCAAAGAGATCAAACCGGCAACCATTGCCGACTTCACTCAATTGTTATTGCAATGGCAGCACAGGCATCCGAACACGCATGAAAGAAATGAAGAGGGCGTTCGTTCAATTATCGACAAGATGCAGGGATTTGCAATGCCATCAGAATTATGGGAAGCGGAAATCTTCCGGACACGGATTCACCAATATGACGGGAATATTCTCCGTTCCCTCGCTTCACGCGGTGAGATCATCAGCGTCGGAACAGATGCGGGAAAATCCCAATGGATCGTTCGCGGCGACGGGATCTTTTTTCTGGAGGAAAAAGAAAAATCTCTTGAAGGGTTGCCTTCACCTTCATTAAAAGTGTACGAATTCATCAAAGAGAACGGCGCGTCATTCTTGTCGGACATTCGTGAAGGAATTAATCTTTCACTCGCCGCATTGAATCGGGCGGTGGCAGATCTATTCTGGCGCGGATTGATCACAAATGATGTTATGGATGAAATATTGAACGTTAAGAGGTACCGCGATGGTTCAGGTGGAGACCACTTTGGGAGCGGACTCCACCTTCCTGAGGAACGGATCGAGATTGTCAATCCGCGGAGGAATCCCTTCAGCAAGGTTGCAATGAGAGGTGTCCGTCAGGCATTGAAGAATGTCCCCGGCTGGCACGGACGGTGGTCTCTGGTGCACATGCGCGGCATTCTCGGCTCAAAAGTAACTGACGAAGAAAAAATTCAACGGCAGGCGCAGCAACTGTTATTGCGATACGGAATCGTCGCGAGAGAGATTGCAAAACGAGAAGAGAATCTTTTGTCGTGGTCCATCCTTGCAATGGAATTCCAGCGGATGGAAATGCGCGGCGAGATCCGCCGCGGATATTTTGTCGAAGGACTTTCGGGAATGCAGTTCGCAATTCCTGATGCTGTCAGAATGCTCGAGACAATAAAAACAGAGCGCGGCATCAACGAAGATCCGATCGTTGTCAATGCGTGCGACCCGTCGAATCCATACGGTGTCGGGATTGATGTTGGAAATTCACTCTCTTCGGTTCCGAGAATATCGCGACTTGGATCGAATTTCATCATATTCCATAAAGGCGTGCCGATCATATGGCTGGAAAGTTTCGGCGCTCGTATGTATTTTATTGCAGAACCGTCATTGGATATCATCAAGAATGCTCTGCTGCAGTTTGTGAATCATGTTCGTTCATCCTATGCGGATAAGAATGAAATCGTGGTCGAGTATTGTGATAACCTGAGACCGAGTGAAAGTGCTGCTGCCGAAATTCTCCGTTCAATCGGATTTTACAGGGACAAAATTCAAACAATGAGATTGGATTTACGATAAATTTGATATAATGACGGCAATGAATTAGATTAGGAAAAACGGAGGTTTTATGTCCCCTCAATTCGAATCCATTCAAAAAGAAGCATTGGGACTCCCCCAGCGTGAACGCGAGTTGCTTGCAGAAAAATTAATTCTCAGTCTGAGCAAATTTTCGCAAGAAGAGATCGACAAAGCATGGCAGGAAGAGATTGAGCGAAGAACAAAACTCTACGAAGCGGGAAAAATTGAAAGTATGGAAGTCCACGAAGTCATAAAGAATCTCCGCACTCGTCTATGACGATCCGTTCACTTTCCATTGCAGATCAAGAAGTCTCCGAAGCATTTGCCTACTACTACCTGCAATCCAAGACCGTTGCAAATTTATTTCTGGACGATTATGAAGACTGTATTCAGCGAATAGACCAATTCCCAATGCATGGCCTGCCTATCTGCATTCATATCGCCGTTGTTTGTTTAAGAGATTTGAATATGCGGTTGTCTACGAAATTTATGGAACCGAAATCGTTATTATCGCTGTCATGCCACCAAACGTAAACCTGATTATTGGATCGATAGAATACTTTAATGGAGCCATTATGAAATTTTTCACCTTTTATTGCATTCTCTTTTTCCTTTCACTCCAAGCACAAGACACTCTTTCCAAAAGCGATATCCCGCCTGCCGAAAAAATGTTCGGGCTACGGTTCAACGATGCCAAGCGCGATTCGATGCTCAGCGACGTGCAATCACAATTGGAAAGTTATCAGCGTCTCCGCGCAATCGAACTACAGAACAGCGTCGTTCCTTCGGTACTGTTCAATCCGATTCCGGTCGGCATGACACCGCCAAAGGGGAAAAGCGTTTTCGCATTCGATGCACCTAAAAATATCGACGTTCCAAAGAATCCGGATGATCTTGCTTTCTATTCTGTTGCAGAACTCGGATCGTTGATCAAATCAAAAAAGATCACATCGACGCAGTTGACGAAATTATACCTGGAGCGGCTTCGAAAATACGGACCAATGCTGCAATGCGTGATCACGCTGACCGATTCACTTGCACTCGCACATGCCGCACGTGCCGATAAAGAAATTGCTGCGGGAAAATACCGCGGACCGCTGCACGGCATTCCGTACGGCGCAAAGGACCTTCTTGCAGCAAAAAAATATCCTACAACGTGGGGCTCTGTACCTTTTAAGGATCAAGTTATCGATGAAGATGCGACGGTAATTAAAAAACTTGAAGCCGCAGGTGCAATTCTTGTTGCAAAACTGACGATGGGTGAACTTGCGTGGGGTGATGTCTGGTTCGGCGGAATGACACGGAGTCCGTGGGATACATCGCATGGGTCCAGCGGATCGTCTGCCGGTTCTGCATCCGCAACAGCCGCGGGGCTCGTTGCATTTGCTATCGGATCTGAAACATACGGATCGATCGTATCTCCATCAACACGATGCGGCACAACGGGACTTCGTCCGACGTACGGTCGGGTGAGCAGGGCGGGCGCGATGGCATTATCGTGGACGATGGATAAACTCGGACCGATCTGCCGCTCTGCGGAAGATTGCGCAATAGTTTTCAATGCGATCTACGGTCCCGATGGAATTGATCAAACCGTCTATGATGTCCCATTCAGATACGAACCGAAGAAAACTGATCTGAAAAAATTACGGATCGGATATTTAAAAACGGATTTCGACAGTGCAAAATTCTGGAAATCATACAATGATTCAGTGTTGATCGTTCTCCAAAAACTGGGTGCGACATTGATCCCGATCGAATTGCCGAACTATCCTGTCGGTGATATTTCGATTATGTTGAGCGCCGAATCTGCCGCTGCTTTTGATGACGTGACACGCAGCGGCAAAGATGATATGATGGTGCGGCAAATAAAAAATGCGTGGCCCAATTCATTCCGTGCATCCCGGTTCATTCCTGCAGTGGAATATATTCAGGCAAGCCGGGTGAGAACATTGCTTATTCAAGAAATGGCAAAACTGATGAAGACAATAGATGTCTATATCAATCCGTCCTTAGAAGGAAACAGTCTGCTCCTCACAAACCTGACCGGACATCCGTGCGTCACTGTTCCAAACGGATTCACAGAGAAAGGAACGCCGGTCAGCATCACATTTACAGGAAAATTATTTGATGAAGGAACCGTGCTTGCTGTTGCCAAGAAGTACCAGGACGCAACAGGGTATCACTTAAAACATCCAAAATTGGATTAAGGTAAAAATGACCGTCACTTTGAAGCGACGGTCATTTCAATAGGGCTCTTTATGAAAGCATTCCGCAAACATTCTCCGCAGAACAGCGACGATAAGAATGATCTCGGTTTCGGGTCGCGGCTTTCGCAAGGAACGAACGAGCGGTTGTTGAACCGAGACGGGTCATTCAACGTTTTCCGTGACGGAATTTCCGTTGCACAATCGTTGAGTATCTACCATCTGCTCGTTTCGGTCTCGTGGACAAAATTTTTTCTCTTTGTCGCCGCGGGATTTACTGCTGTGAACGTCGTCTTTGCATTCGGATACTATTCATTGGGTCCGGGAGTATTGTTCGGTTCGGATGCAATTTCAGAAACCGAACGATTCTTCGACAGCTTCTTTTTCAGTGTGCAGACTCTCGCAACCATCGGATACGGCAAAATGAGTCCCGTCGGGCTGCTGCCAAACATCCTCGTTGCACTGGAAGCGTTGTTCGGTCTGATCGGGCTTTCTATCGTCACGGGACTTTCATTCGCCCGGTTCGCGCGCCCGAATACAAAGATCCTGTACAGTAACAATGCGGTCATTGCTCCATTCAAGGAAGGAACGGCATTTATGTTCCGGATGATCAATCAACGATCGAGCCAGTTGATACAGGTTGAAGCACAGGTGATCTTCAGTAAGATGGTAGAGAAAGAGGGAAGACGAATCCGGCATTATCACCCTCTTCCGCTCGAGCGGAACAAAGTGATGTTCTTCCCTCTCCACTGGACTGTCGTTCATTACATTGACGAAAACAGTCCGATGAAAAATGAAACGGCACGAACCCTTGCTGAGAACGAAGCGGAATTTATGATTCTGGTAAATGCGGTTGATGAAACATACTCACAAATTGTTTACTCGAGATCCTCGTACCGATTTAATGAAATCGTATGGGGTGCAAAATTCAAAGATATGTTTGAAACCGGCAGAGACGGGAAACCGGTCGGAGTGCGGCTGGAACGGATCCACGAATACGACCGGGTTGCGTTGGATTGACCATGCAACACTTCATCATCGACGGCTACAATGTTATTCATTCAATTCCATCATTGAAGAAAACGCTCGCCCACGATGCCCAATCGGCACGGGAATTATTCATTCATTCCGTCGCACAACTGACACATCAACGGAAATTTCGTTGCACGATCGTGTTCGACGGTTCCGCTCCAACCGATGCAGCGAAACAATCACCTCACGCTCCCGTACATGTCCTCTATTCATTTCCACAAACTGCCGATGCAAAGATCAAACAGATGATCGAGCAGTCGAAAAATCGTTCTCTGCTGGTGATCGTCTCTTCGGACAGAGAGATACAAAACTTCGCAAGAGTCTGTTCTTGCCAGACTCATTCTTCAAAACACTTTGCCAACCTTCTTTCACAAGGGGATGATTCTGTTACGGAAAAATCCGATACATCCCTCTCGCAGACACAAATAAATGAATGGCTGAAAATTTTTGGCGAGAAATCCTGATTCTGGTTTTGTGTTTCGGGTTTCATGTTTTTGACATCACACATCGTACCGTCTGAAAGTGGACATTCCACCTTTAAATAAATATTTATTTGACTCTTGACAATGAAAGTTTCGTAATGTAAATTTAGGTGAACCTAAAATTAATATTCAGGATACCATACTCAATGGAAATCGCCGAGAATGTTTCAAAAGATGAAATCGGACAAAAACGACTTTATGATTTTGCCTTGTATTTGAGTCTTTTTACGATTGTTTACAATATCGCGGAGGGGGTCATTTCAACGCTTGTCGGCTACTCCGATGAATCACTGACGTTGTTCGGTTTTGGGGTTGACAGCTTCATCGAAACAATTTCAGGAATTGGAATCGCTGCGATGGTGATACGGATTGCGAATAATCCGAAGAGCAGTAAAAGTCCGTTCGAAATAACTGCGCTTCAAATCACCGGCTGGTCGTTCTATTTATTGTCAGGAGGGCTTCTGCTCTCTGCAGTATTCTCCATTATCTATGGACAGCAGCCGGAATCGACATTTTGGGGCGTTGTGATTTCGTTGGTTTCCATCGCCTGCATGCTCGGCTTGATCCATTACAAAAGAAAAGTCGGAAACCAGTTGAACTCCAAAGCGATGATCGCTGATGCGAATTGTAACGTTGTCTGCGTGTACATGTCGCTGACATTATTGGCTTCAAGTTTTTTGTTTGAGACTTTTTCCGTTCCGTATGTTGACGCTGCGGGTGCGGTCGGTCTTGTTTATTTTTCCGTAAAAGAGGGGCGTGAATGTTTTGAAAAAGCGGAATCGATGAACGACACGTGCAGTTGTGAACATGATTAAAACAAGATGACCGTCACCTTAAAGGTGACGGTCATCTTAATAAACGGAGGACATATGCCCAGCGAACAAATTGAAAACTATATAAAGAACATTTACAAGTTGCAATCAAATGAGGGGAAAGTGACCACATCTTCCCTCTCGAAAAATTTGAATATTTCCCCGGCGTCGGTGTCCGAAATGATAAAGAAGCTTGCCGAAGAGGGAACGCTGACGCATACTCCGTACAAAGGGGTGGAATTGACCGGCGAAGGAAAAAAACTTGCACTCCGTATCATACGGAAACACAGATTGTGGGAGATGTTCCTCGTGGAGGTGCTTCACTTCAAATGGGATGAGATCGACCACGAGGCGGAGCGGTTCGAGCACATCATGTCCGACAAGATGGAAGAGAAGATCGATCACGTGCTCGGACATCCGTTGATCGACCCGCACGGCGATCCGATCCCGACAAAAGAGGGGGAACTGATCTGTTCAATGAGCTTTCCGTTGACCGATGCAGACGAGGGGTCAACTGTCCGCGTCATGCGCGTGAGCGATTCTAATTCCGAATTGCTGCAATATGTTTCATCCATCGGCATCACGTTGAACAAACAGATCGTGGTAAAACAAAAAATGAAATTTGATAATTCGATGCTGCTGAAGATCAACGACAAAGAGGTGAATGTCAGTCCGACGATCATCTCCAGCATCTTTGTTGAAAATGTTGCGTGAGGTAACGCTATGACAGACCCTTTACAGGCATTGTTGATCGGCGGATCGATCCTCCTTGTGGTTGCCGTTATTTTCTTTCCGAAATACGGTCTGATCGCACGGTGGAGTCGTGCAAAACGAGGCATCAAGCGTGTGCAAATCGAAGACGCATTAAAGCACATTTACGATTGCGAATACAATAACATTCCCTGCACGGTGCAAAGCATCGCGGGCGCACTGGTGATCTCATCGGATGACGCTGCAGAACTTGTAGCCCGTCTTTCATCAATGGGACTTTTGTTGACACTGGATAACGGGGTAAAACTGACTGCAGATGGAAATTCGTATGCACTGCGGGTCATCCGTGTGCACAGATTGTGGGAACGCTATCTCGCCGATGAAACAAGCGTACCGCAAACCGAATGGCACTCATCGGCAGAATTACAAGAGCATAAACTGACTCCCGCGCAAACGGAAGCGCTTGCGGCACAGATCGGCAACCCGCATTTCGATCCGCACGGCGATCCGATCCCGACGCCGACCGGCGAAATACCGCCGAAAAAAGGACGGTCGTTTTTGTCAATGAACCAGGGCGATTTCGGCGTTATCACGCACATTGAAGACGAACCTGAAGCGGTCTTTGCACAGCTCAGTGCGGAAGGATTGTACGTCGGCATGCACATCATGCTCATTGAACGCTCCAATGAGCGGGTCAGGTTTGCTGCCGACGGTGATGAGATCGTTCTCGCCCCCGTGCTCGCAAACAATATCACGGTTGAAATGCTGGAGAACGAAAAAGAAAAAATTGTGTCGCCGATGGATACGCTCGCTTCGATCAATATCGGTGAAGAGGCGACCGTTTTGAATATTTCCAAAGCATGCCGCGGGCAGCAGCGGCGCCGGTTACTCGATCTGGGAATTGTTCCCGGCACAAAGGTCCGCGCAGAAATGCGGAGCGCTTCCGGAGATCCGACCGCATACAATGTCCGCGGCGCGCTCGTTGCATTACGGAAGCAGCATGCACAAATGATTTTTGTACAAAAATAACTGGCAGGTCGGCATTAATGCCGACCCGCTCGATCTTATTTTTTTTGACAGCTGAACTGTCCGATAAGGAAAAAAAAATGTCGAACACAATAAATTCAAATTGCGAAGACTGCCCCGTTCATAACCTGGGCAATCTGACAAAACTCGGCATCAACATGAGCCAGTTCGATTTCGTCGTGGCGCTTGCCGGAAATCCGAATACGGGAAAGAGTACCGTGTTCAACGCACTCACGGGATTGCGTCAGCACACCGGCAATTGGCCCGGCAAAACGGTGACACGTGCGGAAGGGGGATTCGAGTTCGGCAACAAACGATTCAAGATCGTCGATCTGCCGGGAACCTATTCGCTCCTTTCCAACAGCACGGATGAAGAAGTGGCGCGCGATTTCATTTTGTTCGGACAGCCCGACGTCACGGTGATCGTTGTCGATGCGACACGGTTGGAGCGGAATCTCAATCTTGTTCTGCAGGTGCTCGAAATAACCGACCGTGCTGTACTCTGTCTCAATTTAATGGACGAAGCGAAACGAAACGGCATCGCTATCGATGATCGTCAACTTGCAAAACAACTCGGCATTCCGGTCGTACCAACCTCTGCGCGGCAAGATGATGGAATCCCCGAATTATTGAAATACATCTATGAAGTTGCGACCGGTTCGTATGTCTGCCGCCCGTACAGATTGGAAAAGACCTCTCCCTTATTGGAGAAGGCGATCTCGCAGTTGACGAACAAGATCAAAAATGAATTTCCGGAATTACCCAATGCACGATGGATCGCCTTGCGTCTGCTCGAAGGGGATCAAAAGATCATCGACTCGCTGAAGAACGGCGAATTGAAAAATCTTTCCCGAAACAACACGATCGTCAGTATGCCAAAGCAAGAATTAGTGACCGCTTGAATTGAAGGTGAATTATGACCAATAAGGAATCAATCCTCTCCACTGCCAATGCACTGCGCTGGGAAATCGGAGAGAACATCCATGACTCGCTCGTTGAGTCGATCTATAAAGAAGCCCAATCAATCACATCGAACGTCGTTAAGACTCCGGCGGAGAAAGCGCGGTTCAATTTTGACGTCACATTGGACCGAATCCTTACCAGCCGCTGGCTCGGTTTTCCGCTTATGTTCCTTATGCTTGCAGTGGTTTTTTGGCTTACGGTGGAGGGGGCGAATGTTCCGTCAGCGATGATCGCAGCGGTCTTGGTTGACACAGTTCATCCGTGGCTGAGGGAAATCTTTGCCGCGTTGAATTCTCCCTGGTGGTTAACCGGAATTATGGTCGACGGTGTGTGGCTTGCAATGGCATGGGTAGTCAGCGTGATGCTGCCGCCGATGGCGATTTTCTTTCCTCTCTTCACACTGCTGGAAGATTTCGGATATCTGCCGCGCGTCGCGTTCAACATGGATGCGTTGTTCAAAAAAGCGGGAGCGCACGGAAAGCAGGCGCTTTCTCTCACAATGGGATTCGGCTGCAATGCTGCAGGTGTTGTGGCAACAAGGATCATCGATAGCCCCCGGGAACGTCTCATCGCGATCATCACGAACAATTTTTCTCTCTGCAACGGACGCTGGCCCACGCAGATTCTGATTGCATCGGTCTTCTTCGGCGCACTCGTACCGGCGCACCTTGCGGGGATTGTTACAGCCGGAGCTGTTGTCGGCGTTGCCGTGCTTGGAATAGCCTTCACGCTCATTGTGTCGTGGGGATTGTCGAAGACGATTCTTAAAGGAGAAGCATCGGCATTCAGTCTTGAACTACCTCCGTACCGTCCGCCGCGGATATTGCAGACACTCTATACATCCCTCATCGATCGAACGCTGATCGTGTTGTGGAGAGCGATCGTGTTCGCAGCTCCGGCAGGTGCAGTCATATGGCTGGTGTCGAATATTCATATCGGCGATCTGAGTATTGCCGAACAGTTCATCAACTGGTCGAATCCGTTCGGCATCCTGCTCGGTTTAAACGGTGTCATTTTACTTGCGTATATCATCGCAATCCCGGCAAATGAAATTGTTATTCCAACGGTATTGATGTTGACTGTGCTCAGCGCAAAACTTTCCGGCGTCGGCGATGGTGCCGGTGTTATGTTTGAGTTGGATGAAACGAACGCGGTCGCCAATGTGCTGCAGGCGGGGGGCTGGACATTTTTGACGGGATTAAATCTGATGCTGTTCAGTCTGCTGCACAATCCATGTTCAACGACGATCTATACAATTTATAAAGAGACAAAAAGTGTGAAGTGGACAACGATCGCTTCGATACTTCCTGTGGTTATGGGAATTGTTATCTGTTTCTTTGTTGCACAATTGTACCGGCTCATCATACAATAAAACGAATGAAAATGAAAAAACTGCTCCTTCTTTTTTTATTGCTGTTTGTCATCTCATGCGAGAAACTCCTTCCACCCGCTCCTTCGGACGATGAACTTCTCGACGGACCGGTAGAAGGATTGTCCGAATCGCAGAACGCACAATTCCTCGCGGGTGATATTGCATTCAACGACGAGATCTTCACTCCTGAAAAAGGGCTCGGTCCCTATTTCGTCGCAACATCGTGCGGCAACTGCCACGCAGGAGACGGAAAGGGACATCCCTTTACTACTTTGACGAGATTCGGACAAGTGGACAGCACGGGAAATCAGTTTCTTCAGTACGGCGGACCGCAATTGCAAAGCAGAGCTATTCCCGGATACACGCCTGAACAGATCCCAGCCGGCGCGTCATCGGCAAAATTCACCCCCCCGGCGAACACAGGTTTAGGATTTCTTGAAGCGCTCACCGACGCGCAGATACTTGCCAATGCAGACCCGAACGATGCAGATGGCGATGGAATTTCCGGCGTACCAAATTATATTGCACCACCGCAATATTTTCAGCCAATGCCCGCACATCTGCCACTCAACGGGAAATATATCGGGCGCTTCGGAAAGAAAGCAGGCGCAATCAATCTTTTGCAGCAAACAGTAAATGCGTACAATCAGGATATCGGCGTCACCTCGGAATTTTCTCCGCAGGAACCTGCGGTCAACGGACTCCTGAGCCCATACCCGGACAATGTTGATGAACCCGAAGTAGCAACATCGACAGTACTCAATGTCGTTTTCTATCTGCGCACACTCAAAGCACCGATACAGCGAAACCAAAATGATCCCGATGTTCTTGCAGGGAACCAACTTTTCACATCAGCCGGATGCGCGAAATGCCATACGCCGCAATGGACTACGCCACAGTCAGATATCGAAGCGTTGTCGAATAAAACTTTTTATCCGTACTCCGATCTCCTTCTTCATGATATGGGTGCCGGATTGGATGACGGCTACACCGAAGGGACAGCAACAACAAGCGAATGGCGGACACCGCCGCTGTGGGGATTGGGGTTGTCGAAAAATTCGCAGGGTGGAGAATATTTTCTGATGCATGACGGCAGAGCGCGCAGCATTACTGAAGCGATCAGCATGCATGGCGGCGAAGGGTTGACGAGCAAAAACAACTTCACGAATCTTTCTAATAGCGACAAACAAAAACTGTTGAAGTTTCTTGAGAGTCTCTAAATAATTTGGTTTCAAGTTTTACGTTTCAGGCGGTACACAAATTTTTCCAAACCTGTTTCTGAAACTGGGACTTGAAACCTGAAACACTTCACTCTTCCTTTACCATGAATCGAAAAGAATTTCTCATCTCCTGTGGTTATGGCTGTCTTGGCTTGAACGGAATCGCCGCATTGTTGCAGGGATGTTCTCCCGTGAACTATCTGTATGCCGAGACTGAGAACAACGTAGTGCGGATCTCCCGCTCGGAATTCGGAACGAATGAAAACATCGCCCGATACATCATCGTCAAAACGTCGGGACTCCAATATCCTTTTGCGCTCTATAGATTCTCAGACAGCGAGTTTACGGCGCTGCTTCTCCAATGCACGCATCAAGGGACGGAGTTGAATGTGAACGGCGACATCATCACCTGCCCTGCTCATGGAAGCGAATTCAAAAATTCGGGACGCGTGCTTCACGGTCCCGCAGAAGAACCGCTGCAATCGTATCGGATCACAACTGACCAAAACAATATTTATATCCATTTAGTATGAAAAAATTTTACCTTTTCACAATCGCGCTGAACGTCTGCTTCGCCCAATATGATTCCACATCTCAACCGGTTTCCGGTCTCAATATGGATGCTGTCTACCGCCGCCCGTTCTTGCGGATGGGTTCGCTTCCGGTGTCACTGGGAGGATACGTTGAAGCAAACTCGAGTTATTTTTCTACAGACGGCGTTTCTGAAGGATTGTCGTTTCAACTTCCGAGGGTAACGATTTTCGTGTCGTCCACAATTTCGCATCGTATCAAGTTCCTTTCCGAGATCGAGTTTGAAGAAGGTGGTCGGGAGATCAATATCGAGTTCGCATCAGTCGATGTGGAATTCCATCCGATGCTCAATTTTCGCGGCGGTATTGTGATGAACCCGATCGGGGCGTTCAACCAGAACCATGACGGACCGAAATGGGAATTCGTCAGCCGTCCCCTGTCGTCAACGACGATCATACCGTCAACATGGAGCAACGTCGGCTTCGGACTTTTTGGAAAAACTGCTGTCGGTAATGTGGTCTGGGCATACGAGGCATACCTTACCAACGGATTTGACGACAAGATCATTGCCAACGAAGAAAATAAAACATGGCTGCCGGCGAGTAAACTCAACACAGAGCGGTTCGAGGAAAATTTCAACGGTGTTCCTCTTATTACGGTGAAGACCGCACTGCGTCATCACGATATCGGCGAGATAGGAATTTCTTGGATGGGGGGCGTCTTCAACAAATTTGAAGACGATGGATTGACGCTCGATGCGCAGCGGCGTGTCGATCTTTTCGCCCTCGACTTCAATTCGACTATTCCGTATACAAATAATACTTCGATCAATGGAGAATGGGTCTGGGCATTCATCGATGTACCGCGAACCTACACGCAGCAATTCGGCAGTGAACAGCACGGCGGCTATCTTGGTCTTGTTCAACCGATCTGGAAAGACGAATTGTTCGGCTGGAAAAACAGCACGTTGAATCTCGCACTGAGACTTGAGTATGTCGATTACAATGTCGGCACATTCCGCGAGACCGGCGGAGATATTTCCGACGAGACCACCGCGATCGTTCCCGGCATCAGTTTCCGTCCGTCGCAGCAGACCGTCTTCAGAGCCAATTATCGTTATCATTGGGAAAAAGATTTTCTCGGCAATCCGGCGGCGGAAACGGCGGGATTTCAGTTCGGATTTTCGACCTATTTTTAAATTGGCAGTCAAACGAAAAATAGCTACTTTTCTTCCATGAAAAAATTCTTCCTTCTTCTTGTTCTCTGCTCGCCATTTGTACTTGCACAGGAATACTCCAAAACATTTCAGGGCAATTCGTTCTACATCGAAGAGGCGTACAATCAGGAAGAAGGGATTGTCCAACATATTTTTACCGGGACAGGAAGTACCGGAACGATTTTTTCCACCGCACAATTTACTGAGGAATGGCCCGCATTCGGACAGACTCATCAATTGAGCATTACCATTCCGTATCTTTACTCTTCTTCTCTTGACGGAGTGGGGGATTTTCTTTTCAATTATCGGTACCAACTGGTGAATGTCGACGGGCTTGCAGTCTCCCCACGATTTTCTGTGATCATTCCAACCGGAAATGATGGGAAAGGATTGGGCGACGGTGTCGTGGGTATTCAACTCAATCTACCGGTGAGCAGGCGATGGAGCGATGAATTCATCACCCATTTCAACTCCGGACTCACAATACTGCCGAACGTCGATATCGGAGCGACAACCGAAACACAAACGGAGTACTTCATCGGCGCAAGCGGGATCTATCTCGCAAACAAAAATTTCAATCTGCTGACGGAAATAGTGTATACCGCGGGCAATGGGACGGAAGAATTAATTCTGAACCCGGGCGTCCGTTTTGCCGTCGATATCGGCACTATGCAGATCGTTCCGGGCTTAGCATTTCCGATCGTCTACACATCCGGCAGGCAGGAAAGCGGAATATTTTTATATCTCTCGTTCGAACACCCTTTCTAATCATGTTCAAATTCCGCCGCATTGTTGAAGACTACGAAGCACGGTTGCATCCTGTGGACACAGCACGCGCAGGAATACGAGCGGAGGGGAAGGCTGAACGTGAGAGATTCGGCAACGACGATGACTGAACAATTACCCAAGAACCGGTCGTGGCTGCTGCTTCATTTTGTTCCTGTCGGTGTGATGTACCTGTACCTGATCTCTTTTTATATCCTCCCAGCCGACCAAAAAATTTACATCTACAAGAATCGTGGAGTGGGATTTGAAGTCTTCGACACGATAAAGTTCTATGCCATTGCCTGTTCCGGTATTTTCTATGTCGTGTGGTCCGGCATGCTATTGAAGAAACATAGTCGGAATATCCGTGAACAATTTTCTGATCTGGAGAAGGTCAACCTCCAATGGCTGAGGATCTTGACGATCGGATTGGGCTGCATCTGGTTCCTTGTAATCTTTTTCGGGAGCGATCCACTGATCTTTTCTGGTGTTGTCGTTTTCATATTTCTCATCGGATTTTTCGGGATCAGGCAGGGAAATATTTTTTCTCATAGTCCAAAATCCTCAGACGAGGAAGATGAAATGGAAAAGGAAAAATATCGGAGGTCCGGTTTGACGGAAGAAGCCGCCGAAGCAATACATACGGCATTGATACGCCTCATGACCGAAGAATCGATGTATAAAAAAAGCGACCTCGCGATCACCGATCTTTCGTCAAAACTCGCCATTCACACCAACTACCTTTCGCAGATCATCAATGAGAAAGAGGGGAAGAATTTCTACGACTTTGTGAATACATACAGGGTCGAAGAATTCAAACGGATGCTGGAAAATCCAAAAAACCGGCAACTGACACTCCTCTCTCTTGCCTTTGACTGCGGTTTCAACTCAAAATCATCTTTCAACAGATTCTTCAAAAAAGCGACCGGTAAAACTCCTTCCGAATATTTTTCCTCGATTTCCGGCGAATCAAGCGATACTCCGTAGTCTCTCCTTGTAAGGCGACACCTGTAACTCCGTGTCAGCCTTCACGTTGAAGCGAAATCCACTCACCCCTCCGCGTATATTTGTATCAGATTTTAATTCACTTATTTCATTCATTAATCTGGTACATCTATGAAAAAACATTTTTTGTGCTTTGTTGTTGCGCCACTCTTCGCCCTCATCGTTAGTTCATGCGATACTCATGAATTGAATGAGCCCGGCTTGTTGGTTCCTCTCACTGTTGATGAGGATCCGTCCCTCCCTTCCATTTTCGTCAACGGCACACAACTGCATTCGGAAACATTCGGCAATCCGAATGACCCGATGATTGTCGTACTCCACGGCGGTCCCGGCGGAGATTATCGCAGTATCCTCAATTGCGGAAGATTATATACCGACAGTTTCTTTGTTGTGTTTTACGATCAGCGCGGTTCTGGATTGTCAAAACGCCACGACGCGGGCATGATTACGACAGAAATATTCATTGACGATCTGGATGCTGTCATCACTTTTTACAGGATTTCACCTGGTCAAAAAATTATTCTTCTCGGGCATTCCTGGGGAGCGATGCTTGCTACGGCGTACATCAATAAATACCCAAACCGGGTAGCCGGCGCAATTCTCATAGAACCGGGCGGTCTTACCTGGAATGACACAAAGAAATACATTGAGAAAGAACGGACGCTTGATGTATTCGGAGAGTCGAGCAACGATTTTGTTTACCTGGATCAGATTATCAACGGAAGTGATCATGTGACACTCGCCTACAAAGCTGCGCTACAAAATGCCGCAGATTTTTCAAAAGGTAATAGAGTGGGAAATCCCGGACCGTATCCTTTCTGGCGATTTGGTGCGGTGTGCACGAAAGCGGCATTCGATTACGTCGTTGATCATCCGTTCGATTTTACGACGAACCTTTCCCAGTACACAACGAAAGTGTTGTTCGTCTACGGTGAATTGAACGAAACGTACGGAAAGACTCATGCGGAAGAAGTTGCAGCAGCATATCCGAACGTTCAGATTACAGAAATTAAAGGGACGGGACACGAGATACCGTACTTTGGATGGGATAATTTTTATCCTGTGGCGAAAGCGTACTTAAATACTATTAAATAACAAAAGTTATGAAGACTCTAAAAAGAGACAATGTCATACCGGCACACGCTGCCACCCGGTTCGAAAATACATCGGAAGTACGGATTTTGGCGGTCGCCGGAATGACAAAAATCTGGCTGAATATCTTTAGAGCATCATGGTTCATAACTGCAATTAACATCTTCAATCTAATTTTGAGAATACTAATGAAAAACATATCAGAAATAATAATACTCATACTCGCCACGGCAGAATGCAGCCGTGCTCAAAACATCAACTGGCGATCGTTGAACAACAGCCAACATAATATCATGCAATTCTCTTTCGGATATGATTTCGGAGCGACATCGCAGGTAAGCTACAACCGGTATATCGATGGTTTCCGTCCGATCGTTGTGGGATTAGATTACTCTCTTCCGATGGGAGATATTTTACTCGACGACTTTAACGTTCGGTACGGCGCCCAAATAGAGATAGCAGATTGGGAAGGTTTTTCGGTAACAGCAAAAATCTATTCCAATTTCCGGCGGCACAAAACAGCATTGGTACGAAGCATCACGTTTGGTTCAGACTTCACCGCCGTTGCCGGATATTTCAGACAGACATGGTACGCAGCGCTTGAGTACGGTTTTGATAAATCGATCATCTCACACTTTGAGCATTCGGACATTATGAAAGAAAACATTCCGACAATAAAAGACGGGTGGTACATCCCAACAGGCGGACACCATTACTATGGAATTCAGGGAAGCAAAACACTCGGCGATCTCTTCGACCTTTCGTTGAGATTGGGGGCAACCAAGGCACAATTCAATGATGAGGATGCCGTTGTCCCTTTTTATCTTCAACTGGGAATCGGGATCAGATTTTAATTCTGCATAAATCAAAAAAATCAATCACTTCACCAAACAAAAGGAGAATATTTTATGAAAAATAAACTTGTTAAAGCAGCGGCAACCGCAATAGTGTTTATCGTGCTGCAATCAGTGACGTTTGCACGCAGCGGCAATACGAACGTAAAACTCCACGTCAATCCGCGATGGAAGGAATGTTCTTTTCAACTCGACCCGGCACTGACACAAGATGCATGGCATCAATTTACAAACGAAGCGGGATTGGTCGTTTATTTTCGACCGCTGACCGATGCAAAACCGATGGGGTCCGGAAATTATGAATTATCGATCCTGCAGTGGCAGACGGCATTCAATGATGCCGATCCCGCTTGGAACGATACGTTCGTTCATCCCGATTCTACACATTGGTTGAAAGAAAGTGAGCAATTGGGAATTCCCGGTCTGACGCTGAGATCGGGTATTACGGACAATATCGATGCCGGTATCTATGTGACCAAAAGTCCTGGAGCGAACTATGGATTCTGGGGTGGGCAGGTTCAATACAACTTTATCAATGATGCAGGAAACGACTGGGCTGCATCTGTCGGTTTTAATTTTGTCTCTTTATACGGTCCCGAAGATTTTGATTTTACGGTCTATGGAATGGATGTATTGGCAAGCAAAGAATTTGCGGTTTATTCCGATTGGATTTCCGTTTCGCCGTATGCAGGCGTTTCGGCGTATTTGTCAAACTCTCACGAAACAACTGCGGCGGTGAATCTTCATGACGAAACAATCGCAGGCGTGCGCGGCACCATTGGTGCCGTAACATACATTTCATTTGCAAAGATCGCTGTTGAATTCAATGCCGCGGCGGTGAATTCACTGTCGTTAAAAATTGGATTTGGTTTCTGATGAAATTACAAAGCGTGGAGAAAACAGAATAGAAATTAGTTTGATGTCGTATGAGAAATGGATGCCACAATCTGCATAACATATATGAAGAAAATACTTGAGACACTAATTTCGATCATGATCATTGTCGTCAGCATTTCCATATGGATCGTCGCTGTCTACCTCATGATCCGTTAGTAAAAAAAGCGCAGCATCGATCCGGTCTGCGCTTTTTCATTGGTACGGCGGCGCTATTTGAACTTCGTCATCGATGAATAACATTGTATACCCAACGGGTAAGTGCACTCATTCCAAAAATCAGACTCAGTATGGTTACGACAGATGATCCTGCCGGAAAATCGAAATGTGTTGAGAAATAGATGCCGAAAAAACTCCCCAGAACGGCAACAAGTAATGCAACGAAAATTGCGGCATTCCGTTTTCTTGTCATCAGCATCGCAGATACCGGTGGAATGATAAGATAGGAAAAAACCGGTATGACACCAGCACTCCGTACTGCCAGCACGATCGCAAGTCCGATGGAAAGATAGAAAAGGAAATTCCATAAATTGAAGACACCGATCGTTTCGATCTCATGATCCTCGAATTTCCGGGTGAGGTCGAAAAATTTTTTCCGAAAGACCGCATGGAACAATCCGATGACCGCAAAGACGGAAGCCATGGTAACGATCTGTTCTGTTGTTACCGTAAAGACACTGCCGAACAATACCTCCGAAATATCCGACTCGCCGTGCGGTGATTTTGAAATGAACAGCACGGTGGCAGCCGATGCGAACGCATAGACAATCCCGATAATCGCTTCCTGCTTCAGCCGTTTATCTTTGATCTTGATGAACGAAAGAACGAATGCCCCCACCATAGTGAACACAATCGAAACGAGTGTAGGATCTTTTTCGATAAAATTTCCCACAGCAACGCCGAGCATCGAAATCTGTCCCAGTGCCAGGTCAACAAACACGATACCTCTGCCGACAACATGGATGCCGAGGTACGCCAGCATCAGACCCATGACAATGCTGACGATCAGCGCATTGAAAATAAATGTTTGGGTAAACATATCAGTCATAACGTTCTCCTATTCCAATGCCACGATGATCTGCTTCACGTTGTAATCAAACAGGTCGGTGTACGAAGTTACAGATGGATACGCCCCGACCGATGTAGCAAGCGTTACAACCGTTCCACCGGTATTTCGGGCGACAAGATCGGCGGATTCAGAGGTGAAGTACGGCGAGTTGATGACGATCTTGATATTCTCCCGTTTCATGGTGTTGATGATCTTTGCCAGTTGCGACGGCGTCGGCGGAATGCCCGGTTTCGGTTCCAGAAAATCGACGATTTGTAATCCGAAATGTTGTTCAAAATAGGGCCACTCATTATGATATGCGATCACTTTTGTGTTTTTATATTTTGCAAGTTTCACTCCCCACTCGTGTATCTTCTCATTGATAGCATCGTTGAATCTTTTCAAATTCGCACGAAACTCCGCCGTATGATCGGGATCGGCACGCATCAGCGCCGCACAGATTGTTTGCGCAATGATCTTGCCGTTCTGCGGATCGAGCCAGTAGTGGGGATTGCCGTATATGTGAATATCCCCTTCTGCCCGATTCACGTTAGTGGGAATTTGAAGTAGCGGAATATTCACGGATGCATCGACATACCCCTCTCCCCCCTTTTGGATCTTCGCATTACGTGCACTATTCAGGAGTGGCGGAACCCAGCCTGTCTCCAAATCCAACCCGACGGTGATGAAGAGATCAGCTTTGGCGAGTTTGAGGATATAACTCGGCTTGGGATCGACAAAATGCGGATTCTGAAATCCTGTTGCAATGGAAAATGCATCAACGCGGCTGCCACCGATCGATTCGGCAATGCTTCTTAGATCAGGAATTGTTGTGACAATTTTTATCTGGGCATATGAAAGTGAAAACAGCATGCATAGAAAAAGAATAATGATATATTTTTTCATACAAGGTCCTTTATAAGATGGAGCAACTAATACGGATGCGCGGCATGGGCTCCGATGCCAAAAATTGCTCTGAACACGATCTGTTGAAAACTTGGTGCAAAATTTCTGTTAATGTTTTGAAATTCGAGCGCGAGGATCTGATATTCAGACGGTTGAAAACGGAGCAGCAACGATATCCTTCTTTCGCCCGCTTTGCGTAAGCCGGGTAATCCTGAATAATCGAATCGCGTACCGGCGAAGGTACGTTTTTCAATTTGATACTCGATAAACGAGTATCCGCCGAATGTTCGTACCCCCTGCCCTGCAGTGGTATCGGAGTACGAAATCAATCCTTCTGTCTGCCACGTGAACGAATGGTATGTGTTGTATTGCACCGGTTTCCATTTATAGGTCAGATCGAATCCTGCCATGGTTGTTGCCAGATCCAATGCATTCGGTCCTCTCAAACCCGACAGTCCGATATTGAGCGTCGAGTTGTCCGACAATTCAAAAAAATTGTCGAGGTGAGCAACATACAATAACGAATTGTCGATGCCGTTATCCAACGACGCGTTCGTTTCGCTTCTCCCCGCTTCGAATGTAAACTCCTGATAAAAATCCCACGGATTTGGCACCAGGACGCTCGCTGAAATTCCTTGCATGAATAATCCCTCCCCGTCAAAATAATTACCAATCATTGTTGGAAACTCTACGAAACTGAAAGCATGGGGATGGAGGAGATTCACTTTGGTGAAGTGCGGCTTGAATTTCCCAAGCGTTACCTGGAGTGAGTACGGCAGAGACAACGATGTCAGTGTCGCGATTTCCAATCCGGCACCGTAATCGCCATTGAGCGAATCTTTGTCGAATGCAAAGATGAAATTCGCTCGTGCATATGGGTCGACAACCGATGTGAATTGTACTTCGAGAGCATTGAAATATGCTTCGACGTTTCTCGATCCTTCCGTCGTGTACAGGGAACGAAAATCGCCGATCGCACTGATATCGGGATTGGTTGTCGGTGCAGTCCGTATGGAAGCTGCGGGCATCGTCGTGGAAGGATGCAATTGCGATTGCAATTCAATCGCAAGAAGTGAATCCGCTGTGGATGATGAATCTTGTTGAATTTGAGCCGTCGATAAAACGGAGACAAATGTCAGAAATAAAATTATACGTTGAACCTGCATGAGTAATTTCCTTTCGCAATCAAAAAAATGATCGGTAACGGTATTTCTTCATCCGGTAGCAGTAGAACATCAAAGGCTGTGTACGCCGTTGCGGTCGACAGCAATCAGGATGAAAAACTACGAAAGGAATGCGGGCGGACCGCGGTGCGGATACTCTCTGGTGAACTGGGATGGATGGTGCTGGTCAGTGGATTCGGAAAACGACGTCTCGGATTGTGCGTGGGGCACGATTCCGCCGATTGTTGAGAGCGATGTGCCGAACGAATGCGACGCAAACGTACAGACACCGCAATCAGCATTGTGAAGAACGACGACAGAATGATACTGCGGCGTATCAACATAATTCATTGCATGCTGATGCAGCGGCACAGCCACCAGCGTGAGCGTGCCGTAGACAACCAACAATAACAATGAAAGTATATTGATTCTTTTGGACATCGATCAGATCTTGCCTGCGCGCACCATGCTGGCGAGTTCGGCAGTTCCGTTCTTTGTAATGGTCTTCAACGCTTTTGAGGTCAACTTCACGTTGATAAATCGTTTCAATTCAGGAACCCAGATACGCTTGCTCTGCAGGTTCGGCATGAACCGGCGATTCGTTCTGTTGTTCGCGTGCGATACGTTGTGTCCTGTCATCGGACCTATTCCGGAAACTTCACATCGTTTGGACATTGTTCTACTTCCTCTTTACTTAAAAAATTAATGTGCTTCCTGAAGCATCCGTTTGTATTCCGCTTCAAGTGTTGCCTCTTCCTGTTTTTCGTCTCTGATCTTTACCAATTTCTGGTTGAAACGGTACGTTCCTTTTCCCGTTTTTACCGCTGCTACAAACTTCACTGTCTTTTCAGCACCGACTGCCTTTGCGGCTTTTTTTGCTTTTTCTTCAAACGATTGTTGTTTTGCCATGACAAACTCTCCTTGCTCTAAAACGTTGTGACTATTGGGATTATAAATATACGGATTTTACCGGAAAAAGCGAATGAAAAAAATTTAAAATTTCAATCGCTGTACGAAATCCTCTGAAAATAGGGATATTTTTGAAGCGAATGCTGGTGACTATCGAATGAAGTATCTTCCTCGTGAATCTACCTCAACAGGTTTTAAAGTACGGGTTTCCTCGAATTGTCTATAGATCGGTTCGAGGTTATTCCAAAAAAGGTGCGTGATCGAATCGGAAGGAAGATATTTGCGAAGCGCGGAGAGACCGTTCCGGTCAAGCCGGGTCGGAAAGATGTGCACGGGGATTTCGGTCTGCCCGCTGTTTCTGGCTTCGACTGCAACAACATACAATTCTTTCATCAGATCGTCCGTAATCGGAATGCAGCCGATAGTGACGCAATCGCCATGAATGTATATCTCCCCGCCCAGTTTTCCTTTCACTCCAAGTATTGCATCGGATGCATTTGGATAGTTGATGCCGAGCGAGAGATAGAAACTGCTTGTGGGATTGAAATGGTTGATACTATAAACCCCTTCGGGAATTTGCAGGTCGCCTTCTTTTCGTTTCGGACCGAGACCGCCTGATGTTTCGCAGAAAGGATACGTCGTGATCAATCGATACTTCGAATCGTTTTTGTTCTTTCCCCACAGTTCCAACTCTTTTTCGCTTTTGAATGCGCGAAGAAAAATGTTGAGTGCGGATCTTTGGATGATGTATTTATTTAACAGCGAATCGACAACGTCCGATTTTTCCTTGAACGCAGTTTTCACCCGCGGGAAACGCAGTTGTTCATCTTTGAACGATTGTGCATCGCACAATTGAATAACGACGAGGATCAAAAGAACGAATTGCTTCATACTGAAAATTGACTGCTGCGTAACACTTTCCCGGGTAACTTGCCTGTAATAGCGTTGGCATCGACTGCAAGCACTCCATTCACGATTACATATGGCATTCCGATAGTAAACTGGTGGGGATTCAAGAATGTTGCGGCATCTTTGATGGTGTTATAATCAAAGATCACGACATCTGCCGCCTTTCCTACTTCAAGCGTGCCGCGATCCCTCAGTCCGATCTTTTCTGCAGGCATCGATGTCATTTTGCGGATCATCTCCGGGAGTGAACAGACATTACGCTCTTTTTGGTAGTACGCAATTGCACGGGGGAATGTTCCGTACGTTCGCGGGTGCGGATTTGATTTTGACGCCGGCGAGTACGCTCCGCCGTCGGAGGCAACGATCGTATTCTTCCATCGCAGGCACATCTCAGTTCCCGCTTCATCCATGCCGAACCCGACCATGCCGACCGAACCGTTTTCTTTGATCATCAGATCGACGGAGAATTCGAACGGATCGACAGTGAGCGCCGTTGTGATCTGTTGAATGGTCTTGCCGATGTAATCTTTGTGCTCTTCCAATTTTGTCGATGTGATCATCACCGAATCCCACGAACCGAGGCCGTTGATCTTCCGTAGTGTATCCGGTTTAATTTTTTCGACAATCGTTCTGTCTTTCAACCGGTTCATGAATTGTTCTGTGCCGCCGTCGCGGGACCAAAGCGGGAACAAGTTAGCGAGGCCGGTTTGGTATGCGATGTACGGATAACGATCTGCGTGCACTTCAATCCCTTCAGCAATTGCATCGTCGAGCATTTTCAATGCTATCTCCTGTTTGTACCAATTCACTTTGTACGATGCTTTCAAGTGCGAGACCTGCAGACGCGCGCCTGAGTGGCGGCAGATGCGGATCGCTTCATCGATCGCTTCGAGCAGTGTGTTATCTTCATTGCGCATGTGAGATGCATACAAACGATACGGCTGCGGAGCCGCTTTGGTTACCTCCCACAATTCTTCGGTCGATGCAAAACTTCCGGGGGTATATTCCAATCCTGTTGAAACCCCGCAGCATCCTTGCTCAATTGCTTTTTTCACTTCACGCTTCATTGCTTCCATCTCGTCGGGTGTTGCCGGGCGGTCATCCTCTCCCACTATCATCTCACGGATTGTTCCGAGCCCGACCATGGAAGCAAAATTCTGCGCCGATCCTTTTTGCTGTAAATGAGTGAAGAATCCGTCGAAGTCGCTGTATAATTGTTCGTCATCATCTTCCTTCTTTTTTCTCGGTGCACGCGAATCGCCGTCGGCGCCGCCTACTTCGGTCGTCACACCTTGCCGTAATTTGCTGTCGGCGGTCGGAAGACGAAGAATTGCAGAATCGGTATGTGTATGAATGTCGACAAATCCGGGAACTACTTTATGACCGGCAGCATCGATGATCCTGTCTGCCGACATTGTCTCGATCTTCCCTATTACTTTGATCATTCCATCGCGGATGCCGACGTCGGCGAACATTTCCGCTTTCCCGGTACCGTCGATGACGACGCCGTTTTTTATGATAAGGTCAAATTGATTGCGGACTGTGATAGCGTTGCTTGATGCGCATCCGATCATCAATCCGGATACACCCGTAGTGGTGGTGTAAAGAAAAGTTCTTCTTTTCATTGTGTGTAGTATTTAGGTTCCTGCCGATTAAAAATCGACACGAAGTGTTATGAGTTGAGAATTAGAGAAGTATTGCAATTGCTGGTATGCGTAGTCAAAGTGAATCGTGAATTCCGTCGCCGGCAGCGTATACGCAACACCAACTCCCGCTGAAAGAAGATACATCTCTTCCAATTCCGGTTGAATGCCCACGATCTCGCTGACAACGCGGTTCTTAAGCCCGCCCCGTAAAAAGATCATTTCCTCGAATGCAAACTCGCCGCCGAGCCCAAGCTGCGGGCGATAATCCCGTTCATCGCGGAAATCGATCGAGGTTGTCCATCGCATCATATCCGTACGGAGTGGTGTAACTGCAAATCCCAATTGGAACAATATCGGTAAAGCCCACTCCTGCGTTTCCAAATTCGCGGTGACATCGGGCGGATTGGAACCGACATCGGGCAGTGGGTCGAACCGGACCTGCAGATCGCGTCCTTCTAGTCTTGCTTGCGGACCGAAATTTTGTATCGACATACCGACACGCAGCCAGCCGATATCGTACTGACTTCCCAGATCGACGGCAAATGTGTTCGCCGAGGAATTCGCGACAGATTCGTTCAGGTACTTGATGTGCACGCCGACTTTAAACCGATCGCTCATCTGACGCGCCCAGCCGAATCCGATCGCGGCACTGTGCGATGAAAATATTTCGCCTGTTCCGTCCGTGTGATCCCACGTTGTTACTTTCATATCGCCCATAGAGAGGTACGACACGCTGATCCCGATGACACCCAATTCTCCCGCCGGAACCGTGACTGCAAGGAAATTGTGAGCAATGTCAGCGATCCAATTATTGTTCGACATCAACACCTGATTTGTTGAAATGTTCGCCATACCGGAAGGATTCCAGTACAGAGACGAAGCATCGTTTACAACCGCTACTTGCGATGATCCCATAGCAATACCACGAGCGCCAACACCGATCTTCAGGAAGTTCATTGCCGACGTGCCGACATTGTCGAACTGGGCAAATGTTCTCATGGAGGTAAGGAAGATCAAAACAAGTGTGAGTGAGATTTTCAATTGTGTTCTCATGGGGTCTCCGTCCTTATTTGATCAACGCAAGTTTACCGATGTATTCACCGATCCCTTCAACTTCAACGTGATACACGTAGATACCGTACGCTACTTCCTGTCCATTATAACTTTGCAGGTCCCAAACAGCGATTGTCGGCTGTGATGCGTACGCTGCATCGTGCAACAAAGTCCGCACAAGATCGCCTGCAACATTAAAAATGCGGATAGTGCATTTCGGTGGCAGATGGTGGAACTGAATTTCTTTCTGTATGCCGTACTTATTCGTTTCATAATATGAACTAACAATATACGGGTTGGGAACCGCTGTAATTTCAAGGCTTTTCTCAGTAACCGTTGACATGTTTTCTTTAGTTGTTTGAATCAAGTATTCATCATTGATTGTAAGGGGATGTTTCGTAATAATTTGGAATTTATCTCCAGAACTTGCGGATGAAGTAGAATCAAAAATAAGTCCAAAATTGAATGAAGATTGCGGAGCAAAAAACTTTACGATCTGTTTTGGACGAATTGTGGTGATAGTATCAT
Source organism: Ignavibacteriales bacterium (assembly GCA_016182545.1). Classification (GTDB taxonomy): domain Bacteria; phylum Bacteroidota; class Ignavibacteria; order UBA10030; family UBA8401; genus SpSt-333. The sequence continues at coordinate 34,087 of JACPGG010000094.1, read as the reverse complement.
ATCGCTCATTACAAATCAACAATGTATCTCCTTTTTCAATGTCAAAAGTTGAATCGCCATTTGTGCCCACGAGAGGAATAACCCGAATACCGGTAGTAATATTTTTGATATAAAAAGGTACTTTGATAATTCGCCTTTTATCCAGCGACGGTATGGAATAACTCCATAAAGTATCTGCAAAGCCATTGTCGCCCCATAATACTTCATAATCATCCATTAGTCCTGTGGTGCTTAACACCGGATCAAAGAGATACCATGATTGCAATTTGATTTTCTTTATAGGGGACGGTAAAATTTGTTGAATGTCGTATATGCCTGTACCAATATCGGTCACCTCAAGTCGTAACCCATCAAACAGTGCCGCATTATCGGTTTCAACATCATAAAAATTTTTCATAACAAGAGAATCACCGATATTCACTCCGGTAGCGACAACCGGTACATTATTAGACTTGTATTTGACGGAGTAACGCTTTTCGGTTGCAGTGATAGTATCAAACGTGATCTTATATTCTAACCCAGTTACTTTCTTTGAATCAATAACAAAAACTTTTGGCTGAGATTGACTTCTTCCTGCAGACAATGTTGGTATACCTTTGATATTACCTTTGGTAATGTCTCTTATCGGAGCAGCTGGGACAACCGCAACGGTATTACCGCCAAGTTGCTGGCGGCTCGCTTTTATTGAATTGACCAGCGGCGGAATATTTACATCATCCCCGTCATATGCACAGACGGCATACCAATATTCATAACCGTTTGAAACATTTCTGTCGACAAATGTATGTTTTATCCCTGTTTCATCCCCCAACCAGAAATATCTTCCCAATTCAAGTTTACTTTCACCGGAGACGCCGTCCTTAAGATCGTACTGTGCCAATGGTTTCCAGTATTTAAATCCTCCTTTAACGTCCGTAATTTTTTCGCCCCACGTAATACCCCTATCTGTGCTTTTGAAGATCATGTAACCCTGAAAAGCATTTGTCGTTGTAAGCCGGTCATTCACATGATCCACAGTGCCGTCTTGTTTATAATAGATTCCTTTTTCCGAACGATCATCCCAGTACAAAACAACTTCACGGTCACCCACCGAGGTTCGCACAACCGGCTCGGGAGGAGGTTCCGCAGCTTGATAATTGGCGTTGTACAACAGTTGACAGAAGATGGCATTATTGAAGAGATCGCTTTTGTTCGCTGCATGGATCGTGGCGAAAGCAAAATTCAATTGCTGCCCCGGAACCAACGTAAATGGTCCGCTGGCTACAACGTATGTTATATCGGGTCCGTATGAATTCGGTGTTTGTGTCCAGTCTCGCGCGTGGGGTGAAACATTCGTCGGTGCCATAATGCCGGCAGCCAATTGGTCGTACTCGGTCACCTCCGACTGAGGTGCTGCGGAGTATTCAAAGACTTGAAACGTGGAAATGCCTCGTGGTTTGCCGGTGTTGGGATCGTTCGGTGTTTCTAAAAATTTCAATCCAACCCACCCAACATTCTTGGCGATCAGCCCTTCAACTTTATCGTCACCATCCCATAGATAGGTAAAGTTCCATAGCAACGTATCCTGTTTGGCATCATATCCCTGCACATCTGTACTGGGAGAAATAAATGCGGCATAGTCATCCGTCCACTCTGCACCACCTTGTTCAGGACAATCGGGATCATCATGCATGCCAATGTACACATCATGCAATGTATCAGTGCCGACGTTTGTCAGGATCATCTTATACACGATAAAATTTTGATTCAGAATGTCATCCCACTGCAACGCCCACATATCCACACGGATGTCCATTGGGTTCGGTTTGTTGCCGTCCGTTGTATCGTTATCGGTAACAACAAAGTACGCTTCGCGTGTCGCCCGGACATCGCCATTCACAACCCCCGGAAATCCGCTCGGTCCCACCGGCGGCTGAGTATATGTTAATCCTGCCGCAGTCAGTTTTCGTGCCGGAGGCGGAAGAGAAGAGATCGGCTGCGTATTGGGCCATTGTTGCGGCCAACTTGCGGGTTTATCGCTGAACGCAACTCCGATATTCGTCAGGGTATTTTCAACACCGGCATCAAATCCTTTCAGCGGCTGAAACTCTTCTTCACTGAACCGCGCTGCGCCGCGCGTGCCGCTGGCAACATACTTTGTTCCGCTTGATTTTTTTGCTCCGATCAACGGCGCCATCGTCCATCGATATGTGAAGCCGGACTTTGCAGGAAATTCATAACAAAGTCCCCACCGGTCGTATCCCAATGTGGCAGCATTCGAGATGCGAGCCCAGACATTTCCCACATCCATAACGGACAATTTCCGGTCAGCGACTCCGGTCGATTTCGGAAAACGGGGCGGGAGCGGTTTATACCCCCGCTGAGGAGCAAGAACATTGTTGTAGAATTCCCACTTGTCCATTTTTTTTATGTCTTGTGACAACAAAACAAGGGGAATACAGAAAAGTAATAGTAATCGTAACGTTCGCATGAATTCTCCCTAACGATTATTCAAAATTAACTTCAACGCCGAGTTCAACATGGCGAGGAGGACCGAACCAATTCGGGATATGCGAATTTTCCGTGCTGGTATTCGGATTGGCTGAGAAATCAGGACGTCCTGTACTGCTGAATACATTATACACATTCCTGCGGTCGAACAGATTGTCAACATCTGAATATATAAGAAACGTGACCGGCTCAACGCGAAACTGTCTGTATATCCGGGCATCAATGGAACCGGTCCACGGCTGACGGCCGCTGTTCCGTTCGCCGATCGGTTTTCCGCGTGCATCTGCCGGTGTGTACGGTAAGCCGCTCCCGAACTGACCGATGAGGCTTACTCCCCACGACGTATATGAGACGGTGCTTGTAAAATTAAGTGTGTGAGGTTGGTCCCAACCGAGTGTCACGGTCTTTTTCGGGGCTACAATACCGTACACCGATGCGAGGTACGCTTCGTCGGCGTGACTTTGCCAGTAGTCAGCATTTCCTTCGGCGCGGGAATACGTATAGTTGACCTGGAATGAATAATTATCCGAGAGCCGTTTTCGTACCGAAATTTCAACACCGCGCGTATTGGCATAATCGAGATTGACGATCTGTGTGTATGCATACGGACGGATATCAACGCGGCTTGTTGAGATATAATCGTACGTGTCTTTATAGAACAGTGTCAGGCTTCCGGTGAGATATTCCATCAATTCGAACTCTCCCCCGAATTCGTACGCATGCGTCACTTCCGGTTTTAAATTCGGATTGCCGATGGATGGCTCGTATCCCTGGCCAAGATTCGGATACGGATACTGCGGATCAAATTGATTAAAGCGCCGGTACAGGAAATTGAAATCAGGATATTGATAGAACTGCCCGTAGGAGAATCTGAACTTGATCTTTTCTGTGATCGGATGCGCAAATCCGACGCGCGGGCTGACATGCATCTTCGGCTTTACTTTTCCCTGCGGAATCTGCGTATTGGTCGGATTATTGATAACTGCGTAAACGTCGGGGGCTTTGCTGTCAAGATAATCAAATCGAATCCCGAGATTCAGGATGATATCCTCATACTCGATTTTATCCTGAACATACGCAGCCAATTGCATCGGACTGAATTCGTACGACGTGACCTGATCGTGTCGTTTCCAGAATTCGTACGACTGGTCAACATGGTCCCAATAGGTGTTGATGCCGTTGATCCAAAAATTATTGATCGTGTGGAATTTTACTTCAAAGCCCGCTTTCACCAAATTATTCTTGTCGACTTGACTCGTGAAATTTCCGATCAGCGTCCTTGTCTTTGTTTTGCTATCCTCAAAATAATTATCGACGGACGGTACCATGACAATGGCGCGGTCGATGTTCTGCCCCTGCAATTGAGTCATGAGAGCATCGGTAAGCAGCTCTCCCTTTTTCGCAATCACCGTGCCGGCGCTGTCGGTAAGATCTGCACCGAGTGTGCGATGGCCGTACAACCGGACATCACTGAACAACAGAGGTTGTGCATAGAATCCGGCAAATTCATAATTCGAGATCCCGTCAAATGCCGCAGCATCGCTGACAGGATAAAAAATCCTGCGGAACCGTTTTGTGATATCCTTCTCTTTCAGATCCTCATCGAATGTGTAAGTGTATCCCTGCTTGGCGAAGTATGAAAATTTCAGTTCGTAAAATGTCGAAGCGTTCGGTGTATAAGTAATGGCGGTAGAATACAATTCTCCTTCCAACTGCTGTTTGTCATTATATTCCGGATATTGTTTAAAGTAATGGTCGTACTCCCTCCAATTCCGGAGTGAGTATGAAAATCCGGCGTTGGCCTTCACGGTTGAAAGGATCCGTGAGGTTGCCTTCCCTGTGAACCGTTGCTTGCGGTCGTACAATCCGAAATCAAAATCATGCTGAACCTTTTTTCCGCTCTCTGTGGTGTACTGTGGACCTTGCACCTTGTTCAGGTATGTCTGCGTACTCAGATGATCGCCGCTCACAAAAATATTCAACGCATCGTTATCAGTGAAAATAAACGGGATCGGTCCGCCGACCGTGAATTCTTTTCTGTAAGTCTTCCATGAATTTGATTCTATCCCGAAATTATCTGTACCGAACCGGATAGAACCTTGGTACTGTGAAGTACCTTCCGGTGTGGTAATATTCACGACGCCGGACTGTGCCTGACCGTATTCGGCATTGAACGTTCCGCTCATCACCGTCAGCGATGAAACGCCAGACCGGGGCAGATCGATGGCAAGTCCGCCATAAATGGGATCATCAACGCGCACCCCGTCAACCAGATATGTCACCTCGCCGGATCGTCCGCCGCGTAGATGGATGCCGTCATCGCCGCTGCCGTTGTTGCTGTTCACAAATCCGGTCACAAGTACCAACGCTTGTGTAAAATTGTTGATGGGTAGCGAGCGGATTTGCTGTTCATCAATCGTCGTGAGCGTGGCTGTTGCATCTTTTTGAAACGCTTTGCGCTCCGCAATGATCGTAACCTCACCCATCTCTATTCCTTCTGTCAGCAACGAAGCATTGATCTCTGTTGTCAGATCGGGGGTCACTTTTACGTCGGTCACATTTGTCGTCTGGAATCCGAGGAATGAAAAACGGATCTGATACGTTCCGGCAGGAATATTCAAAATGACATAATCGCCGTTGAGATCGGTGACCGTTCCAAAATGAGTCCCGACGATAAAGACCGTAGCATTAATGAGCGGCTCGTTGCCTGATTTATCAACGACACGGCCTTTGATCTTGCCTGTTGTACCAGCGAGGAGAACGAAAGGAAGAGCTAATAGAAGGATGACGATGCGGTGCTTCATACGTCTCTCCTTAATAAAATGGCGAAAAGAGATGTGATTTTATAGAGCGAAGTTAATGACTTTGCTGAAGTAAGTCAATATGCACCTGAAAGATGGGACCCGATTCGGGATTCGATTCCAAACTAAATTGAAACGAACAATCTTATAACAAATTACTTGCAAGTTCTGCCAGCTTCGACCGCTCACCTTTTTCGAGATTGATGTGCGCGTAGATCTTTTGTCCCTGCATCTTTGCGATCAAATAACTCAATCCGTTGGACTGACTGTCGAGGTACGGATGATCAATTTGGTATATATCTCCGGTTAATACAATCTTTGTTCCTTCGCCTGCCCGTGTAATAATTGTCTTCACTTCGTGGGGTGTCAAGTTCTGCGCTTCGTCAACAATGAAGAAAATTTTCACCAGTGAACGTCCGCGAATATATGACAATGGTTCGATGACCAGTTTTTCTTCCTGCATCATCTGCGTGATGCGGGTGAAGTTCTGATCGCTTTCGGGATACTGATTCTTGATCACGCCGAGATTGTCAAATAACGGCGTCATGTACGGATCAAGTTTTGAATGAATATCGCCCGGCAGGTAACCGATATCCTTATTGGAAAGGGGAACGATCGGCCTCGCCATAAAGATCTGGCGATAATATTTTCTTTTCTCCAACGCCGCTGCAAGTGCAAGAAGAGTTTTCCCCGTACCGGCTTTTCCTGAGATGGTGACCAGTTGAATATCGGGATTCATCAGCGCGTTCAATGCAAAGATCTGCTCCGCGTTCTTCGGTGAGATGCCGTATGAAACGTTCTTATCGACTTTCACTACCGCTTTCCGTTCTGCGTCGAATGTGGCAAGTGCGGACTGTTTGCCGTTCCGGAGGATCATGTATTCATTAGGAACAAAGTGATTCGTCGGAAGATCTTCAGGATGGATCTCGTACGGATTGGAATGGAGCTGCTGGATCACTTCTTCTTCGACATTCTCCACAGTGCGATGTCCTGTGTACAATTCCGTGATATTCTGCACCTGATCGTTCTTGTAATCCTGTGCAGGGATACCGACTGCTTTCGATTTCATCCGCAGGTTGACATCTTTTGAAACAAGGATCACATCACGGGATGGATTCTCTTTCCATAAACAGTACGCGCAGTTCAGGATCTGATGGTCAGGATTTGCGGGATTGAAAATTGATTGAAGGTCTTTGTGAAAATTCTGTTCGAGCCTGACCGATATTTTTCCGAGACCGGCACCTATTTTGACACCGCCATTGAAAATGTGGTCGCCGCTCATCGCATCAACGTTCCGTGCAAATTCCCGCGCGTGGAAGTTGATCGACTCGTTTCCTTTCTTGAACGCATCCAGTTCTTCCAGCAATGTTACAGGAATGATGACATCATGTTCCTTGAATTGATAAATGCATGCACTGTCATGTAAGACAACGTTGGTATCGAGAACAAAAAGTTTTTTCTTTTTTGCCATTGCGTTGTGCTACTCCTCGACGAGTTGAGTCGTCGACAAACGTGAATGATTGATGTTGATTAGTGTTGGGAAAGGTATGTAAGGGTACAAACGAATTGCGAAATTCGGTAAATTCAGGAGAAATGTTGAGGTTGATTTTATATGCAAAAGCAATCTGCCGCTCAAGAGTTACTTTAAGTGAACGTAACAAATCGCTTGGAAAGACGCAAGAGGTAGATCTGTAAAATTTTAATTCTGTGATTTTGCTACAAAATGCTGAATTTCACACACAACTTGGCACAAATACCTTTTATTCAAATGAAAGGTTCTATGCATTTGAAAGTGATTTTTTTCATTTACTTTTCAACCTTGCGAAGGTTATGAACCTTCGCAAGGCATTAACACCTCACTCTTTCGACAGATACCTCGGCGTCAATCCCATATTCCACCAGGTGAATGAATACATATCAGCCCACTCTTCGAGTATTTTCGCCGTCGGTTTGCCGGAACCATGTCCGGCGGATGTTTCGATGCGAATCAATGTCGGGTTTGGTCCCTTATATTTCTCCTGCAGCGTCGAGATGTATTTAAATGAATGCGCCGGCACAACACGGTCGTCATGGTCCGCTGTCGTGACGAGAGTCGCCGGGTAATTCACTCCTTCACGAATGTTATGCACGGGGGAAAACTTTTTAAGATTTTCGAATTGCACGGAATCGTCGCTCGAACCGTAATCGTTCACCCACGCCCAGCCGATCGTGAATTTGTGGAATCGCAGCATATCCATCACGCCGACCGCGGGATGTGCAACACGGAACAGATCGGGACGCTGGTTGATCACCGCACCGATCAATAAACCGCCGTTCGATCGTCCTTCAATCGCCAGTTTCTGCGGGCTGGTATATTTTTGTGTTATAAGATATTCAGCGGCGGCGATAAAATCGTCGAACACGTTCTGCTTGTTCAGTTTCATCCCCAGTTCATGCCACTTCTCTCCGTACTCTCCGCCGCCGCGAATGTTCGCGAGTGCATAGACGCCCCCTTGTTCCAGCCATGCAAGACGGATCGCACTGAAGTTCGGCATGAGCGAAATATTGAATCCGCCGTACCCGTAAAGCCACGTCGGATTGTTGCTGTCGAGTTGTATCCCTTTCTTATGCACGATGAACATCGGGATCTTTGTCCCGTCTTTGCTCGGATAAAAGATCTGCTTGGTTTCATAGTCGTCAGGATTGAAATCGATTTCCGTTTTTTGGTACATGGAGTACGACCTCGATGTGATGTCGTATTTATAGACGACGGAAGGTTGTGTAAATGATGTAATCGTGAAAAATGTGAATTTGTCTCCTCTCTGTCCCCCGAATCCATCCACTTTTCCCAGCACAGGAAGATGTATCTCGTGTTCATTCTTTCCGTTTAGATCGTACACAAAAACTCTGTGGCTCACGTCTTTTGTATACACCACGAACAATTTGCTGCCGGCAATCGATATTTCATCCAACTTCTCTTGTTTTTCCGGTACTATCTCCTTCCAATTTTTTTCTTCCGGATTCGACGGATCGAACAAAATTACCCGCCCGTTCGGTGCTTTCCGATTTGTATAGAGGAGCAGTTTGTCTCCGATATTATCGAGGATATACATATCATCCTCGAAGGTTTCGATGATCGGCTTGAATTCACCCCGCTTTTTCACATCACGGTAGTACAACGCATTGCCGTTCGATCCGCGCTGGTTCACTGTGAGTTGAAGGAACCGCTCATCTTCCGTCAGCCCGACACCGAACAACCGCTGCGGGTGATCCGCATCTTCGTACACCAGCAGATCTTTCGATTGCGGTGTACCCAACACATGATAATAGACTTTATGCCGCAGGTTGGACGCGGAATACTTTGTCCCTGTATCGGCTGGAGCCGGATACCTGCTGTAATAGAAACCATTCCCGTACCACGATATGCCGGTAAACTTCGCCCATTCGATCTTATCGTTCAGAACTTTTTTTGTATTCACATCCATCACATAGATCTCACGCCAGTCCGAACCTGCCTTCGAGATCGAGTACGCCATATACTTTCCATTCTTATCGAATTCAATTCCCGCAAGCGATGTTGTGCCGTCAGCCGATAGTTTGTTCGGATCGAAAAATACTTGTGGCTTGGCATCAAGCGAACCTCTGCGGATATACAGCACGTTCTGGTTTTGTAACCCGTCGTTTTTGTAGAAGAACCAATTCTTCCCTTTTCTGAACGGCGCCGTCTGCTTCGGGTAGTTGTATAATTTCATCAGGCGGTCGAGCACGTTTTGGCGAAACGGAATCTTTTCCAAATATCCGAATGTGACGTTGTTCTGTTCTTTTACCCATTCCTTCACCGCTGCTGCCGTATCATGCTCAAGCCAGCGATACGGATCGGGAAGTTTGGTTCCGAAACAATCGTCAACGTGATCGACTTTTGCCGTGTTTGGATACTGCAACTGTGCGCATAACGCCGACGAAAGTACAACGATGATGCCAAACAGCTTTCTCATGCACATCCTCCTTTTATTCTACAGATTTTGTTATCGGATAATATTTGCCCTCTCCCATGTATCTATCGACAAAATTCCACGCTGCGACCCCGTCTTCCGATTCGGGTTCGAGCAGATAGAATGCGAGGCGGGATAATGGCTGATTCATTCGAACGATCACTGTGCCGGCAGGCATCTCCAATTCGATCGTTTCGTACTCTCCTTCGAGCAGCCGCATTTTGTGCTTTTGAAATTCTCTGCTCGCTTCTTTATTCTCGCGTATGGCAAACCGTTGGACTTTTGTCCGAAGAGATTGCTTCATCGTATCACATTGAATGCCGTGGTTGGAAAGCAATGTAACAATCCCCCTTAAAGAGTCAGGAATAAAATATTGAGTCGGCACTTTTGCTTTCCGTGTTGCCAGTGTTGCATAAAATTCCGTCGTCACGATGGTCCGCAGACTGTCTTCGTTCATCAGATACATCGGTTGACCGGTGTACGGATTCCGTTCTACTTTTGCAGGCGCAAGGATGATCTCCTGCGCCGGATTCGATTCCACCACTTCTGCGCGGACTCCTAGTGAGTCAAACTGCGTCAGACGCATTGCAGATTCATTCGCACGCTGTAGAACCTCTTTGATCGCTAGTGAATTGCCGTTTGCAATATCCAGGATATTCGTTACAAGCGCTTTGGTGGCTGCGATCCGCTGCTTGAATGTAATGTACGAATACGCTTCGCTCAAAATCGCAAGACGGTTCCTGAAACCGACGTAGTTGCTGTTGTACCGCGGTTCGTGCGCCCAGAAAAAATATCCCGGTTTCCCCGCCGGTGTCTTGTCGAGATAATCGCCGTACCGATGCACGCGCCATTTTTGCGACCGCATCTTCTGTTCAACTTTCGGGAAGAATACGCTGCGTGTGAAATCATCAAGTGTTGAATCGATAACCGGATTCAATCCGAAACTGTACGTGATGTGATAGCCGTGGAACGAACCGTTCGTCGTGTGAAGATCGATCGTCACGTGCGGATCGTACTCGTTCAGCATCTTTACGAATGCGCGGACCTCCGGCGTTTCCAATTTCATGTGATCGCGATTGAGGTCGAGTCCCTGCGTATTTGCACGTTGTCCCATCCCTGCAATCGGACCATGCTGATACGGTCGGTTCGTGAGACTGATGTTGTCGTTCCCGTCGGCATTAAAGATCGGCACGATCATCAGGATCAACCGGCGTCGCCATTCGGAGTGCTTCCCTTCTCTCAATTCGCGGAGCAATTCAAGCATCGCTTCCTTCCCTTCGACCTCTCCTGCGTGAATATTCCCCTGTATATAGACGACAAGTTTTCCTGACTTCCGGATCGTTTCGGGTTTGATATCCGGAATATCACCATAGAAAATCATCGGCAGGCGTTTGCCGTTGGCGGAATATCCGAGCCACGATAGTTTCATCGAGCTGCCGTCGATCTTCAATGCGGAAATAAAATCGATCACATCCTGATAGCGGGATGTCTCTTCGTAGTTCGACCGTTCGGGACGAGTGAGTTGGGAGAAGAGGATGGAAGAAAAAATATATATGAGGAAAAAAATTTTCTTTACAATTGTCATCACATCTCGCTGGATTTTCGGGTGACGGAATATACTTCAATTACTTTTTCTTTGCCACGAAGTTTTAAAGTACCGCCTCCTTCGAGGACAAATTTGTCGCTCAGTTTGCACCGTTGAAGTAGATCCCCCGAAACCAACAGTGATGCGCGCAGGTCATTGCACATTTCCTGGATGCGGGATGTTGTGTTGACCGCATCGCCGTGATACACAATTTCTGTTTTTAAATCACCGATCTCACCTGTTGTCACGAGTCCGCAATGTAATCCCGCTTTCATTTTCGCTTCGACGCCGTACTTCTTTATATAGTGGGGATTCTTTCTCTCTAATACCTGGCTGATCGCAAAGAAGCACCGGATGCATCGTTCATCTTTGATGCCGCTCCCTATGGACCACGTAACGACAACCTCGTCACCGACATATTGATAAATTTCTCCGCGATATTCAAGGATCGGTTCGGAGATATCGTGAAAAATGTCATTCAAAAATTTATGATATTTTTTATGGTCCAGTTGTTCTGCAATGCTCGTCGATGACCGCAGGTCCATGAACATGAAGATCCGCTCTTCTTCCCTCGGCTGATGGTACTTGCCAAGCACATATTGCAATAAAATACCTTGCCCGAATTTTTTACTGACCAAACGAACAAAACTTACTCCAAGTGCAGAAATTGTGCTGAAGATCGTCACCAGCAGCATTATTCGTGTGGCAGCAGAAGTAAAACCCGGTTCATTGACGACATTTTCAAACGATGTGTGCAGAATGATCATCTCTTCAATGATGATCCCATAATAAACAATCGGCATCGTTATCACGACGTAACCGATGACGCGAATAATGAGCGACAATAAGAAACTCAATCGGCTGATTATTTTCGGCAGAATGATCAATTCAATAACCGCAGTAACAACGCCCAGCGCAAAACCGATTGGCGTGCTTCGCTTTAGCGATTCAATAATAGTAAATGGTCCTGTCATGTATTTACCGGTAAGACTGTCATATAAGGTGTAGGAATAGGTAAATTGCACGGCGTGGATATTTAATGAATAAAGAGCAGAGATAATCACATACCCGGCAATAATCCACAAAGCGATTTTGAGCGTGCGCAGGTTGTAGGCGGAAAATTTCACTGTTGCGAAAAATTGAGTTGTTGGGCGTTTGCAATCAAACTGTAGTCTGATGTTTTCATAATGATAGAATCTGTCAGCGTTCCGGCGTTGAACGCTATCTTCTCGTTCTGCAGTATTGATGAATCGACAAACAGATCGAAATCAAGAATCGGTCTGCCAAACGGTGGAACGGAGCCCGGCACCAATCCGGTGAGCGAATGTAATTCTTCTTTGGTCGCAAACCGAATACTTTTTGCGTTGAAAAGCTCTTTGATCTTTTTTGAATCGATCTTCAATGCCGCACTAAGGACGAATAATTTAAAGTCGTTATCGATCTTCATCAGGATCGCTTTGCCGCCGATCTTCACATCTTCACCGCGTGCTTTGGCAGATTCTTCGGAGGTGAATGTCGGTTGATGGTGAACCGTGCGGAACGAAATATTCCGTTCGCTGAGAAATGAGCAAATGGTGTCAAACAATGTCATGAATATTTTTCAATAAAAGTCATCAGCTGAGTGAAATTTTTGAGCGCGTGAATATCTGATCTTTCACAGATCTCGAACAGTAACTCATCGGATGACTGTGTAATAAAAGTATGTTCAAAATAGAATTTTTCTTCGTATCTTTCTACCCCAAATTACCCTCAACGGAAAATACGTTTCAAAATATTTCTAAAGGAGATTCCCATGAGCCAGCACTTTCCCGTTTTGATCATCACCGGCCGTCCCGCCGCCGGAAAAAGCGAAGTGATCGACTTCCTGAAAAAATGCGACCCGATTGTCCGGTTGGAAAAATTCCACATCGCAAACTTTGAAGAACTGGACGATTTCATTTACGTGTGGGAGACGTTCGAGCTGGATGACCTGATGACACAGATGGGAAAACCGCGCGTGTGGAGCGACGAAAAATACTGGTTCAAATACCAGTACATCTGGGATCTGTACATCAAACGACTTGCGCTGGACTACAAGAAAAAAGTGATGAAAGATCCGGAGTATCACCAGAAGATGACCTCATTGGTGGAGTTTGCACGCGGCGGCGACAATGCCATCTACAACGCACTCACATTCCTTTCCGATGAAATGCTGAGCAAAGCGTCGCTCGTCTATATCAAAGTTCCGTACGAAGAATCGGTCCGGAAGAACCGCCGGCGTGCAAAGCCGGGACAGGAGGATTCGATCCTGTATCATTCGCTTCCCGATGAGAAGATGGAATTCTATTACAAGACGAACGACTGGGAACAGATCGAAAAGAAAGATCCGAATTATATCGAAGTGCGCGGACATAAAATTCCGTACGCGGTGTTCGACAACATGCCCGAAAAGACCCTCGATACAAAATTGATTGCGGAAGAATTGGAGAAAGCGACCACGAGGTTGTGGCGTTTGCAGAAATAATTTTTTTTATTGGACCGTTCGCTCAAAGCGAACGGTTCGATTATTTATTTCACTTCAATCTCTCTAGTCATTACTAATTCTTGTGTCCGTTTTTTCTCCGCTCTCGACAAGAACCACACCGCAATCAAGATAAACACAAGCGACAGCCAATCCTGCATCTTGGGAAATCTCCCTTGGAACAGGAAAAAGGAAATCAATGTTGCCGCCGTCCCCGCAACCAGCGATGTCAAGCGGTTCACCAGTCCCGCGAACGTCGCCGTTCTCCCTTTAAACATGAAAATGAAAACGGAGAAGAATGCCACCATGCCGTACGCAAATCCGGCAATCACTCCCCAACTCCACATGGGATGCGCATCGGTAAACGAATCATGAAAATGAAGCAATTGAACATTTGAGGATTGAAACCATTCGGCTGCATTGAACAGCGCATATCCTGCAAGAACCATTGTCGAAGTTGCCGCAATCTGCTCGACGGCAAAAAATCCGTTGTTGTCCAGCTTCACCCCCTGTGCCCGTGTATTCTTATAATAGTTCATGATATAAATGCGGATCGAATAGGCGACAATATAACTGCCGAGAACGGACAGTGCTGCGGTGGAGTGAACAAAATCAAAATCTCCGGCACCGACCCAAAAAATATTCATCGCTGCAGCAAGAAGTGCAAACAACACTGCGTAATTTTCTTCCGCGTACACACTTTTTTTCAATATGCCTTGCTTGATCTGAACCGCATCTACTAAACGGCTTATGATAATGACACTCGCCCGCATAATGACCATGGCGACCATAACAGAAATGGGTAGCATGTACATCAGCGTTGTTGTCGGGATGACAACTGCCGTGCAAATACCGGAAGGGATGATATAAAGTATTTCCTGGGGGAAGTGCAATCTTCCCAGTCTGATCAGCTTATTCGATTTGATGCGGTACCAGCGGAGAGCGACAGCAACGGAGAGTGCGATGAGATTTCCGCCGATCGTATTGTAGATGAGATATTCGATCTCGTTCATCCCCGGAAATCCCGTGGACGCGCTCCCGGTAAAATACTTTACCGTTATGCCGGTGATAACATAAAAAGTAAAATATCCAGCGGCGAGTTGGATGAGCCGTCCGGTGCTTCCTTCAGTTGTTTTCCACATTGTTGCCTTTCAGACGAACTGTGTACCCAGTCCTCAATGAATGTGAACATTCTTCGGAACGGTATTCCATAGTTTTAACATCAGTACCGCTCCGATCACTGCAAAGCCGATCATGCTTGGTCCCCATGTTCCCCATCCGAATGTTTCGAGCATCCAACCCATTCCCATACCGACTGCAGCGCCGCCGATGTACTGCATTCCGTCGAACAATCCCGTCGCAGATGCAGCCGCTTTTTGTCCGCCGAAATCCATCGACGCAGTGCCGGACAGCATGGAATGCACAATGCTGATGGCAAACGAGTTGACAACGAACGCGCCGATGATCCATTCAACACCGGGGGCTATCCAGATAATTGCAAGGCAGATGATCTGCAACATGTAGCCGATAAATGCAACGGGAGGGCGGCGCGATTTGAACACCCAGTCCGAAACAGTTCCTGCGGCAAATGCCCCCAGAATTCCCGCAACAACAACACTGAGTGCGCCTCGTTGGAAGACATCGGAATCAAGCGCCAGATGCTGCGCCTCCTGCATGTAGCGCGGGAACCATTGTTCAAAACCGTGACGGACGAAACCTGTACAGAATTCTGCAAATGCAATCGTCAACGTGACCGGATTTGTGAAAACTTTTTTCATCAGGTACTTCATATTCACTTTTTCCGTATCGCCGCTCGATGCATCGGCAGTATCGAAATTTTCATGCCCCGCTTCGTGCGGATGATCGCGGACAAAGAGAACTGTCAGCACTCCCATGACGGTCATTATTCCTGCGGGAATAAAAAAGACCCACTGCCACGGAAGAAATACCACAGCAATTCCACCGATGACAAAAATCAACGCGCGTCCGCTCTGGATCATTGAGCCAAAAATTGCAGAAAAGACTCCACGCTCGCGGACATGGAACCAGCCGGAATTTACTTTGATCAACGCCAACGCGCTGTATGATTGAAAGTACATGTTCAACGACCAGACCGTTGCAAAATAACTGAGCAGCAACGGTCCCGTTCCCAACACGCCGATGTAGGCGCCGAACCCGAATGCGAGATTGAACACCACGGCACCGAACACACCGACGATCATCGCTTTCCGTCCGCCGATCTTGTCGGCAATCGGTCCATTGAAAAGTGCCGAGACACCATAGATCGTCAATGCAGCGGTGATGATCGTGCCGATCTGCGTTTTGTCCCAGCCGTAATTATCCGACAATGCTTTATTTGCAAATGAAAGATTGTAACGTCCCATATACATTGCAGCGTACGTAAAACCGAGCGTGAGCCAATTGAGCGCGCGACGCTGACGGAATTCTTTGCTGTGAGTGGGGCGTGCGGGGGGTGTCTGTTCCATACTTATTCCCGTGATTTGAATAGTGATGTGGATATCGGAAATTAAATGTTCTGGATACTGCGCGAAATGTCAATAATAGGCGGAATGAAGATAGAGAAAATGAAGTTGAGATGAAAGGAGAGAGAGAATTGGCTTGATATTGTTAGAACGTATCTCAAAAACCGTTTCTCAATACACTCAGTAAAAGTTGGTCATACTGAGCGCAGCGAAGCATCCGGAAGCACTGGATTCTTCGCCCCGACACAGCGCGTCGGGGCTCGCAATGACCGTGGAATTTATTCTTCCATATACACATTAGGATTATGAATTTCCATCCACCGTTCGGGGACTTTCAGCGGAGTGAATCCGTATTGTGCATACAGTCCGTGAGCATCTTTCGTTGCCAGAACGATTCTCCGCAATCCCTGCAACTGCGGATGTTTGATCACCGCACCCATGATCATTTTGCTCACTTCTTTCCCCCGATGCGCTTCAATCACAAAAACATCGGCAAGATAGGCGAATGTGGTGTAATCGGAAATCACGCGGGCAAAACCGACCTGTTCATCGTTGAAGTACGCTCCGAAGCAAAGGGAATTTTCAATGCACCGCACAACGGTCTCGCGCGGAATCCCCTGAGCCCAATACGAAGTGGTTAAGAATGAATGGATGACGTCGACGTTCAGTTTGGATTTGTCGGTACTGATAAAGTATTCACTCATGCGTCTTCATTTATCGAGCCATTCGCTCTGTGCGAACGGTTCGGTGTAAAATATCACGCCCCTTTGATCCATTCTTCCGCAATTTGCACGGCGTTCGTTGCTGCACCTTTACGGATGTTGTCCGAGACGATCCACAGGTTCAATCCATTTTTCACCGATTCATCACGGCGGATGCGTCCGACAAATGTTTCGTCTTTGTCGTGCGCCCACACCGGCATCGGATATAATTTTTCCGTCGGTTTGTCCTGAACGACGACGCCGGGCGCTTTGGAAAGTATCTCGCGCACATCTTTCAGATCGAATTGTTTTTCGAATTCGATATTCACCGATTCGCTATGTCCGCCGACGGTCGGGATGCGGACGCAGGTCGGTGAAACCTCGATGGAATTGTCCCCCATGATCTTTCTCGTCTCATTCACCATTTTCATCTCTTCTTTGGTATAACCGGTTTCAAGGAACTCATCAATGTGTGGAATGGCGTTGAACGATATTTGATACGGAAATTTCGGATTCTCAACCTTCTCCCTGTTCCACTCTTTCATCAATTGATCGTGCCCTTTTTGTCCCGCACCGGTTACGGATTGATATGTCGATACGACAACACGTTTGATCTTGTAATGATCGTGCAGCGGTTTCAGCACCACGACCATTTGAATGGTGGAACAGTTCGGGTTAGCGATGATCTTGCTGCCGGAAAAAATTTTTTTCCTGTTCACTTCAGGCACCACCAGCGGAACGTTGGCATCCATCCGCCATGCACTGCTGTTGTCGATCACGGTGATGCCGTACTTCGTGCAAACCGGCGCAAATTCTTTGCTGACCGAGCCGCCTGCTGAGAACAATGCGATCGCTGCATGGCTTTGCTTGATATTCTCTTCATTCAATTCCTGAACGGTCCACTCTTTCCCGTTAAAGATAACTTTCTTTCCGACCGAGTGTGCGGAAGCCATCGGAAGCAATTTTCCTACAGGGAATTTCCGCTCTTCCAGCACCTGGATCATCTTTCTTCCGACCATACCGGTCGCTCCGGCAATGATGACATCATAGACTTTCATATTTTCACTTCCTCATTCATGAAAAATATCTTTCCCCCGGAACATGCTTCGACGCGTCCCGATGGAAATCATCGGGACTTGCTCAGCATGACTATTTTATAAGCAGTTCAATTTGAAATTTGTCATACATTACAGATCGTCGAATGTTTCTCTCTCCCGTATCACCCTCACCTTAACTCCGTTCACCAGCACTTCCGCAGGACGCAAACGCGCATTGTAGTGCGACGCATTCACAATACCGTATGCACCGGCAGTGAGAACGGCAAGATATTCTCCCCGTTCGACTGTCGGTAATTCTCTGTCACGTGCGAAGAAATCTCCCGTTTCGCAGACAGGACCGACAACATCAACCGTATCGGACTCACGCTGCTGCACTGTCAACGGCACGATCTGGTGGTATGCGTTGTACAAACTGGGGCGGAGAAGGTCGTTCATCCCCGCATCAACAATGACGAATTTTTTTACGCCGTTGTCTTTCATATACAGAACTTTCGTCACGAGGATTCCGGTGTTGGCAATGATCGACCGCCCCGGTTCGATGACAAGTTTGCATCCCGCTGTTTTCAGGATCGGCAGCACGGATGAAATAAAAATATCGTTCGCCGGCGCTTCTTCCGCACCGTTGGTCTCTTCTACCGGCAGCAGCGGATGTTTGATCGCGTTCTTGTAGGTGACGCCGAATCCGCCGCCGAAATCGATATGGTGAATGTCGATGCCGATACTTTTCAATTCTTTTACAAGATTCACAACGGTCTGCGCCGTTTGCATGAACGGCTCAAGTTTCAGGATCTGCGAACCGATGTGTGTATGGATGCCGTCCACCTGAAGATTAGGCAGCGATGAAGCATACTTGAACGCGATCATGGCGTACGAGATATCGATACCGAATTTATTCGTCTTCAGTCCGGTTGAAATGTACGGATGTGTCGACGCATCGATATCCGGATTGATGCGAAGAGCAATGCGTGCTTTCGTGCCGAGCCGCCCCGCAATTGCATTCAGTACATCGAGTTCCTGCTGCGATTCCACATTGAATGAAAAGATATTCTTCTTCAGCGCGTATTCGATCTCGTCGTCACGTTTGCCGACGCCGGCGAATGTGATCTTCGTTGGATCGAATCCTGCTTTGAGCGCAAGATGGATTTCACCGGAAGAGACCGCATCGGCACCGGCGCCTTCTTCCGCCAGTAATTTCAACAGCGAGTGGTTGCTGTTCGCTTTCAACGCGTAGCAGGTAACATGATCGATCCCGGCAAACGCGCCGTCGATCGACCGGAAATTGTCCAATAATTGCTGCTTGCTGTACAGATAAAGCGGTGTGCCGAATTCTTCGGCTATTTCTTGTACCGGCGAATCTTCGCAGTGAAGGATGTTCTCTTTGTAGTGGAAGTGAGTCATAGTTTTGTCTTGCTTATAGGTTTCAAGTTTCAGGATTCATGTGTTCAATGAAATGTCATTGTTTCTGAAACCTGAAACAAGAATCCTGAAACCGATCTATTCAAATATCTCCTGAAACTCCCCCGCATTCGCGAACAATTGCTTATGTAATCTCATCACCACATCGTCCACATGCTCTTCATCGATGACGAAACTGAAATTGATCTCCGATGCTCCCTGTGAGATCATGTTGATGTTCACATCGGTGATCGGGCTGAGCATCTTCACCGCAAGTCCCGGACTGTTGCGCAAGTTATCGCCGACGATGCAGACGATTGCTTTTTTGTCGGTAACGGTGACGGTGGAGAAATGCTTCAATTCACGCACGATGTTCGAAAGATTCTTCACATTGTCCACCGTGACGGTGACGCTCACTTCGGATGTCGCCACCGTGTGCACAACTGTTTCGTACTTATGGAAGACGTCGAACACATTCTCGAGAAATCCGTGCGCAAGGAACATCCGCGTTGAGACAATGCCGATGAGGGTGATCCCTTCCTTGTACGCGATCGATTTCACGACGCAGCGCTTGTCGATCTTCGGCTTGGCAACGATCATGGTCCCTGTCGAAGTCGGGTTCTTCGAATTCAACACATGGACAGGGATATTTTTCCGTACGGCGGGAAGGATCGTTTCGGGATGAAGCACGCGCGCCCCGAAGTACGCCAGTTCCGCCGCTTCGTTGAACGACATCACCTTGATCTTCTTCGCATCTTTCACGACCGATGGATCAGAGGTCAGAATACCGTCGACATCTGTCCAGATCTGAATATCGTCCGCATCGAGCAGCGCGCCGATGATCGCAGCAGAGTAGTCCGATCCGCCCCGGCCGATCGTTGTGGTAATTCCGTGCGACGAAGAACCGATGAATCCCTGCGTCATCACCACGTAGCCGTTGTTCACTTTGGGCAGGACGATCTCTTTCAATTTCTGTTCGGTCGAATCGAACTGCACAGCCGCCTTTGTGAAGTGTTCATCCGTCTTCATGAAGGAACGTGCGTCAACCCAGAACGATTTTATCTTTTGCGATTCGAGATAATGATGGATGATGAACGACGACATCAATTCGCCGTACGCCGCGAACGTATCGAGTGAGCGCGGGGTCAATTCTCCAAGGACTGCGACGCCGTTCACGAGTGCCGTCAGTTCTTCCGCGATCTGTGCAAAATGGCGATTCAAAAATTTTTGCGTGTCGCCGTCGACGAGATCTTTCACGATCTTCTTGTGTCGGGACTCGATCGCCACGACGTTATTGAGCGCTTCTTCTTTTTTCCCGTGCGATGCCAGCGTTGCAGTCTGCAGCAATTGATTCGTAATTCCCGCGCAGGCGGAAACGACGATAACCGGTTTCCGCGTGACCTGTTTTTTTACAATCTCAGTAAGATTCCTGATGGCGCTGGCATCTTCAACCGAAGTGCCGCCGAATTTCATGACGATCATTTTTTTACGGAGTTATACTCTTATATACTTGTCATTCCCGCAGGTTTCAAGCGTGAATCCATTCATTGGTGCCCGACAAAAGTATTCGGGCATGACATGGCGTAATAAAATCATTTAATAATAAAGAACCCGAGTCAACGCTCGGGGTTCAAAGAATTGTTCCGATATGTAACCTACCTTAATGATAAAAAAATTCCCGCACAGTGTAAAGAGCACGTGTGATAATCGTGTGCCTCAAGAGAAAAAATGTCAATGTTTCAGGTGAACATCTCGAACACCTTCAAGTATCTAATGTCACACACGCTCTAAAGATTGTGCAGGAAGATTGTATAAAAAAATTGAACTACCGTTCGGCAACGATCTCTTCACTGATCATTGTTTTGTTGTCGATCCACCCTTTATTAGTGTTGTTAAAATGAATAAAGAGGCGGTCGCGCACGATATTCTCACTGCTCAACAGAGACGGCGCAAACATCCGTACCATTTGCGCCCGAGTCGCGCGGCGTAGAGAGAGTTCCTTGAAAACAGACATTCCGGTGGGCTGATTAAACATGGTGGTTTTACTGCCGAAAAATCGGTCAGGAGTGTTTGTAACGGGAAAAATCGTGTCACGCGGTACTTCCAGGGATGTCGTACTTGTTTTCCAATCGACCGTGATGATCACATCCAACGCGACATTCCGGTACCGCTGATCGGGTACAACACTCGCGCTGACACGGTCTTCACGCAGGAAACGGACCGCGTCCAGATTGTCGCTGACATGATGGAAATAGCCTACCAGATCATAGATGATACCGTCTTTATCGACGCCGACCGCCTGGTATTCGCGGCGGCTCTCTTTTTCATAATTATTTCCGTAGCCGGTCTCATCCGTCCAGAAATAGACGATCGTTTTTGTCGGACTGGCATCGAAGAATGTCTTATCAAATGAACGGACCACGGGGAAGTACGCGCCGTCGTATACTTCAACGGGAAACGCTTTGCGGAACGAGAGAGTATTGTTCAAATAAAAAAGGAGCCGCGTCATTGTCCGCGCATCATCGACGACCTTTCCCTCTCCGCTGCCGGCATATTCAATCTTGCCGCCGAGATATTCCAGCACAAGCGTAATCGTGTCCCGCTGGTTCTTTAATGAGCGTGATGTTATGGAGTAACTCACGGTTCGATTGCCGAAATATTTTATCTGTTTTGAAAAAAACGATGACCGGTCGAATTGCGAGTTATCTCGAAACAGATCTGTCGGCGAGATATACGCTCCGGACGTATCGAGTGGAATGACCGACGTGGGTTGATAGGTAGATGTTTTCTGTTCAATGACGGAGTCGTCCGGTTTCTTCTTGGTGCAGGAAGAAAAAAAGAATACTCCGAGAATCAGTATAAGTAGTGCAGGTTTCAAGTCACCCAAAATATTGAATCAACGCATCTGCCAGTTTTTTCCCACTGAACCGGAATGTATCGATTGCCGGCAATCCGGTCTTGTCTTCCAGTTTCTTTGCTTCGTCTTTGCTCTGCTCGTCGGTCAATCCGATTGAATTAATGCCGATGCCGACCACTTTGGTCGGACGGAAAATATTGATCGTCTCCTCGTGCAGTGTTATCAACCGGTTAAGGTCGGGGATCGGCAGACCGTAATCGTCATGCGTGCGGGTCGGCTGCACGCACATGATCATCGCATCGGGCATCGTGCCGTGCATCAGCCCGAGCGTCACGCCGCTGTATCCCTGGTGCGTGAGCGCCCCCTGTCCTTCGACAAATATATATTGATACCCTTCGGCATTCGATGCATCGATGCATTTCTCGATCGAGCCGGCAATGTAATCGCTGATGATCGCATCGACGGCGATCCCTTTCCCCGAGATCATAATGCCGGTCTGTCCCGTGCCGATGAAATCGCTCTTCAATCCGCGCTTCAGGAATTCGTTCTGCACCTGCAGCATCGTCGTCATCTTGCCGATGTTGCAATCGACGCCGACGGTCAGGATCGTCTTCGCTGTGCGCGTGCGGTAATTTCCTTTTGAGACTACTTCGTATTCGGTCGGAATTTTTCTCCAGTCGGTAATCGTTACGCCATTCTCTTTCGCGATCCGCACAAACTCTTCGTCATCGGAAAGGATGGTGTGCAGTCCGCTGAGGACATTCATCTTATTCCGCATCGCGGTCTTGATCCATTCGCGCCAGGCATCGGGCAGACGTCCTCCGGTCGGCGCAATGCCGATGAGAAGATCGGTCGGGTGATACTTCAATCCCTCTTCAACGGAAGCGACCACGGGAATATTTCCGCCGTAGCCAAGTATGTCCTGCGCCGTCTTCCCGACTTTTGCGGAGTCGATGACAGCAACGACTTGATCCGGCAGATAGACAATGGCACCGTTTGCGGTTTTCGATTTGAGCGGGCTGAATCGTCCTTCAGCGAGGGCGAGGATTTTACGCATAAAGCAATGGATAATTAATAATGAATACTTGCGACACATGATGTGAGTTTTTCAACATCCCCCCTACCCCCCTTCTCCACCGCACAACCGTTCACACAAGGGGGAATTTTAATCTCCACAAATTATAAAGAATTCCGTTCCCAAAAAACCCCGTCCCTGAAACCTTGAATTGTCTTCTCTTTCTCTGCTAATGCAATACGTTTCTCTGCAAGAGACGCAAAAGTTTCGTCAAATTCAATCCCAACATACTTCCT
Organism: Ignavibacteriales bacterium; assembly: GCA_016182545.1. GTDB lineage: Bacteria > Bacteroidota > Ignavibacteria > UBA10030 > UBA8401 > SpSt-333. The sequence goes on along the minus strand of JACPGG010000094.1, from coordinate 10,935 downwards.
CTGCAACTTTTTTGCAACAACAGAAGTGGTTCCCGAACCGAGGAACGGATCGAAGACCACATCTCCTTTGTTTGAACTTGCCAGGATGATCTTTGCCAGCAGTTTCTCCGGCTTCTGTGTGGGATGCTCGGTGTTTTCCGGCATCGACCAGAATGGAACCGTAAGGTCTGTCCATAAATTGGAAGGATGGGTTGAACGGAAATTTCCACCTGCTGAAGCATCCCAATCTTTCGGTTTTCCGTTTATTTTATATGGCGCGATCACCTTCCGCTTCAATTTCACAGCATCGAGATTGAATGTAAACTTCTCCGACATTGTACAAAACCAGATATCTTCAGATGCGTTCTTCCAGTTCGCTTTTGCGCCGCGCCCTTTCTCCCGCTCCCAAGTAATCCGGTTCCGCACGATAAAATATTTTTCCGCTACCGATTGAATCGCAGACGACGAGCGCCAGTCGCCGCAGATATAGACGGATGCGGTCGGCTTCAACAGGCGAATCATCGGCGCAAGCCACGAATCCATCCATTGTGCATATTCGCTGTTCGATTTCGCCGCAAATGTTGTTGACCGGAATTGTTTCGTAAGATTGTACGGCGGATCGAGAAACAACAGATCGACAAATTGTGACGGAAGGAACGGCACGGCGGCGTGCACATCCTGGAGAATGGTTCGATCCAAAATTTGTTTCCGAGTGCAATGATTTGTCAGTGTTAACAATTTCTTTTTGTACGCAGATTGTTCATCCCGTGGCAATTGAATTGTTCTGTTTCGAGGTGCGATTTTCATTTTATTCCCGCGACCTGAAGGTCGGCTATCATGCACGTGGATGAAATTGTTTGTGCTGTTGTTTCAGCAGCTCTCTATCAATATGAGTGTATATCTGCGTCGTGGAAATATCCGCATGCCCCAGCATCTCCTGCACTGCGCGCAGATCGGCTCCACCTTCCAGCAAATGCGTAGCGAACGAATGACGGAACGTGTGGGGATGAATTTCCTTCTTGATTCCCGCACGCCGGGTGTATTCGGCAACGATCTTCCAGACAGAGACGCGGGAGATCGGTGTGCCGCGGACATTGAGAAAGACAGCGTCGTTCGTTCTTCTGCTCTGTGCCAACTTCACACGCACTCTTCGCTTGTACTCATCGATCCATTTCAGCGCCGGCTCGCCGATCGGCACAAGCCGTTCTTTCGAACCCTTCCCGAAGACCCGCACAAGTTGCTGCTCTTCCATAATATTCTGCTGCTTCAATCCGGTCAGTTCCGATACGCGCATCCCGGTTGCATACAATGTTTCAAGGATCGCGCGGTCGCGCCAGATCATTTCCTTTGCCGCTGGCGATGACGGATCGGCGGCATCGAGAATCCGGTTCACTTCATCGATATTTAAAACGTCAGGAAGATGTTTCCCTAATTTCGGCAGTTCGATATTTTCTGTCGGGTCAGTCGTTGCCTTCCGCTCACCCACAAGGAATTTGTGCAATCCTTTGATTGCAGAGATATTCCGTGCGATGCTTTTCGGAGAAAGTCCCACATCCCGCAGCATTCTGATGAAACGGGAGACATCGTTTTCCGTCACGGCGTCGAATTTTTGCCGCCGTGATTCTTCCAGAAAGATCTTGTAGCGCGCGATATCCCGTTCATATGATTGAACGGAATTGACCGCGAGTGATTTTTCCAATTGAAGAAATCTCAGGTAGGATTGGATATCTGATTTCATTTAAGATCGATCGAATCGATTGTCCGCTGAAGACGTTGCTCGGATGCATGTTTGCCTGGTTTTTCCCGCTTCGATTTCGGCTGCACGATCTCGGGCTGCTGCGGCATCACTTGTTCCACACTCTCTTTTTCAGGATACCGGAGCCGCGAATGATGAATGCCGATAAGGATCTTCAGGAAGCTCTCCTTGATGCGTGTCAGATCCCGCAGGTTCAGCGTGCTCTCGTCGAGTTCCCCTTCCAGCAGACGGAATTTGATCAGCGATTCGATATTCGCTTCGATCTTCTCCACGGTCGGTTCAACGATTGCGCGGGTGGAAGCTTCAATACCGTCGGCAAGCAACACGATCCCTGTTTCTTTCGTTGTCGGTTTCGGTCCGGGGTACCGGTAATCGTTCTCGTCGATCTCCCCTGCATTTTTCTTTTGGCGCATCGCTTTCTCGTAAAAGAATCCGATGTGCATCGTGCCGTGGTGCATCGGGATGAAATCGATGACCGATTCCGGCAGATGATACTCCCGCGCAAGTTTTATCCCGTCGTCCACGTGCGATGCGATGATACGGGCACTCTTGCGCGGACTCATAGCGCGGTGTTTGTTCTCCGATCCGATCTGGTTCTCGACGAACGAGTCGGAATTCACCATCTTCCCGATATCATGGTACAACGCCCCGACGTACGTGAGGGTCGCATTCGCTCCGATAACTTCAGCAGCAGATGCGGAGAGGGTTGCAACGCTGACACTGTGGTGAAATGTTCCGGGAGCTTTATGAGCGAGCTCTTTCAAGAGCGGATGATTCAGATCGGACAGATCGACCAGTGTCAGTTCGGTCGAAATGCTGAATGTCTTTTCAATGAAGATCAAAATTCCGTATGTAATGATCGGAGAAAGAATTGCATTGAACGAAGCGACAAGGAGCTGGTTTCCTATCGTTTCAATCGATTCGTATCTTTCCAATCCTAATGCAAGTATGGCAGTACTGTAACCGAGGAAAATATAAATGATGGAACGGAAGATCTGTGTCCGTTTTTTGATGTCCCGAACGGTGTAGATCGCGAACGAACCGGCAACCAACGAAGCGAGGGCGATCCCGTAATCGTTGCTGCGGATGCCTGCAATAAGCAACGAGATGACAACAGTGCTGTAAAATGCCACGCGGGAATCAAAGATGATCCCGATGAGCATCGACATTGCCGGCACAACGATCAAAAAGCGGAGAGGCAGCGGCACTGCGATAAAGACAGTCAAATATGCGATAAATGAAACGACAAGAAGCAGTGTACCGATCAGGATCAATTTCCTGTTGTCGTGGTAAATGCGTTTGCGAAACAGGAAGAGATACATCGCCAATATCCAGACAACGGCGAACACGTGCAGACCTTTTCCGAGAAATGTCACGTACGCGTTGATGCCGGCGCCCCGTTCTTCCTTTGCTTTCTTCAGCGAGTCAAGTCTCAATTGTATTTCAGGGGTGATCCGCTCTTTTTTTGCAATGATCCGTTCCCCCTCGCTCACCGCACCGAGAGTGCGCGGAACAAGGTCTGTCGCAAATTGGACCTCGCGGTCTGTCTGTTCTTTTTGATACACCACGTTCGGTGAAAGAAACGACAACGCGATCTTTGTCGCAACGGAAACCGTATCGTTCTCCGCTTTGTATCCCGTAATGAATGTCTGCTGAACTGTTTTGCCGAGTTCAGTCACATCGTACAGTTTGCTGATCGGGATGATCTGCTCGAGCGTCTTCTTCCGCCGGGCAATAAGTTCATTCTCTTTAAATTGGGACTTCCTCACATCGATGATCCCCTGCAGGTACAGCCCGTTCACCACAAGCAATACATCGCGCCGGAGTTTTTCAAATGTATAGTGCTGTACATTTCGGTGCTGACGCTCGGCATTGCGGAGCAGCCATAGTGTCTGCCACTCGCTTTCACGCAGCGGCAGCGGAAAATTCGACAACGCGGATTCGATCTCCTGCTCATTTTCCTTCTTTCTATCAATGATCTTTTCGATAAGGTCGAAAAACTTCCTCAGCGAGTCGATGCTGTTCTGCGCGATATACGCATTCTCTTCGAATACTTTGTACACTTTTGCGGCAGCAAGTTCGCGTTCACGCTCGTACTCCCGCTCATTTTTGTAGATCGGGAATGCGAACGGCGCGTACAGGTCCGCTTCGGTCCAGATAATTCCTACGGAATAGTCGGATTCAACGGACAGTCCCTGCGGAAACATCAATGCCACAACAACGACGAGTGCGATAAAGATGAGCCACTTTGCAGCAAGACTGTCGGGAGCGCCGATCTGACGGATAAAATAAACGATCTTCTGCCTCATGATTGTTCAATATCAAAATAAAATGAGAGAGAGGCAAGGAACAGAATAGTCATTGATAAACCAGTGTCGATTCCGTATATTTTCAAAAAGTTTTACTGTTCTCAGCCACGGCTGTTCCACCTCCGGCTGAATTGAAAAAATTATCATCGTGTATCGACCAAAAAAATCGCTCGGCCAAAATTTTCTGCAGGATCCAAATGTTGCGCAGAAGATCGTCCGTCTTTTCGATCCCCAGCCGACCGATTCGATCGTCGAAATAGGTCCCGGCAAAGGGGCTCTCACCGCTTTATTATTGGACCATGTTCCGCATCTCACCGTCATCGAAATTGACAACGAACTTGCTCCCCAACTAAAGGAACAGTTCGGAGAAAAGGTCTCCGTCATCCATAACGATGTGCTGAATGTTTCGTGGAATACTCTGGCAAAAGAGAACAATAAGATCCGCGTCATCGGCAATATCCCATATAACATTACAACCCCTATTCTCTTTCACGTGGTCGAAGCGCGGAATGTCGTTTCCGATTTTGTCGTGATGATGCAGGCGGAAGTTGCACAACGGATCACGGGAAAGCCGCGCACCAAAGATTACGGTATTCTGTCGGTTTTTTTGCAATACTATTGCACTCCGAGGAATTTGTTCAGCGTTTCGAAAAACTCCTTTTTCCCCGTTCCGTCTGTCTCTTCAACGGTGCTGCAGTTGGATTTTACGGCACCTGCACCTCAGCGTGCAAAGAATGATCACTTGTTCAGAAAGGTGGTCCGCGGAACATTCGGACTGCGGAGAAAGACACTTCGCAACGGATTGAGGCATCTCGGCGTCCCCCCTGCCGAGTTTGAGCGCCTGAGCGTCAATCTTGACCAGCGTCCGGAAGAATTAACGGTATCCGATTTCGTCACACTTGCGGACGAATTGGAGCCGCTTGCTGCAACACTACTCGAGACCGCCGTGGAGGAGCCGAATGAGTGACGAAACATTCATGCCGCAAGATCTCATTGAGGTCGACGACGAACTGATGGCAGACATTCTCGACCTGATCCGTTCAAAATCCGATTTCCTGCTGAAGAACATTATCAACGATCTGTATCCTGCCGATATTGCTCACATCATCAACAGGCTGGAATTCGAAGACGGCAAATATCTTTTCTCGTTGCTCACCACGGAAGATCAGGGAAAAGTGATCGTTGAGCTGGATGACGACCATCGCGAACATTTTCTGCAAACATTGCGGAGTCAGACTCTCTCTGAGATCGTAGAAGAACTGCCGACCGACGAAGCGACCGACCTTGTTTCCGAATTGTCGAAGGATAAAGCGGAAGAAGTGTTGGAAGAACTGAGCGAAAAAGATCTCTCGGAATTGCAGGAATTGCTGCAGTATGACGAGAACACCGCCGGCGGTTTGATGCAGAAGGAAGTGATCACAGTACAAAAGAAAGAGACGGTGAAGAAAGCTGTGCAGGCGGTGCGGCGTGCGGCAAAAGAGAATCCGGGCGAACAATTCTATACCGTGTACGTCATTGATGAGAACGGGATCCTTGCCGGCAGTCTGAGCGTTTCAAATCTTATCCTGCTTTCGCCGCTGAAAAAAGTGTACAAAGTGATGGATACCGATATTATCAGCATAAAAACGAATGTCGATCAGGAAGAGGTGGCGAATATTTTCAAGAAGTACAATGATCGTTCTTCCTGTCGTCGATTTTTCCGGACGGCTTGTGGGACGTATTACAATCGACGATATCGTTGACGTCATCACCGAAGAGGCGTCGGAAGATATCCTGCGCCTCGGCGGCGTTGCAGAAGATGAACGTGTAACGACTTCTCCGTTACAGTCGATCAGACGGCGGCTGCCGTGGTTAAGTGTCTACCTGCTGACGGGCTTGGTCACTTCGAGCATTGTCAATCTGTTTCAATCGACAATCCAGTCGCTGGTGGTGCTGGCGGCTCTCATGCCGATCGTCGCCGGGATGGGAGGAAATGCGGGAACACAAGCGATCACGCTGATGGTGCGCGGCATTGCACTCGGCGAGATCGATTTCAAGAATGCACGGAAAGCGCTGCTGAAAGAGGTGATGGTCGGGTTGCTCAACGGTACGCTGGTCGGATTTCTTGCCGGATCGGTCATTGCGTTGGTGTATGGTAATGCAATGCTCGGCGTGGTGATGTTCCTGGCGATGATCACCAACCTTGTCGTTGCCGGATTTATGGGGACGCTTATTCCGCTGCTGCTGAAGTGGGCAAAGATCGATCCTGCACTCGCCTCTGCCGTACTTGTCACCACCTGCACCGATGCGTTCGGATTCATTTCATTCCTCGGATTTTCAACATTGTTCCTTTCACTGCTGCTGTAGAAATCCATGATGAAAAAATATTTTTCATTCCTCACTTCGGCGGATATTGTCACGCTCACCTTTCTTCTTTTTTTATCCCTTATCGAAATCGTTTTTTACCACCGGATCGACCATTGGTATATCCTCCTTATACGGAATACAGCATCGATACTTTTTATCTATAACATAGCAAAGTACGTCGATAGACGAAAAACCAATGTCGTACCGATCATACGTTCAGCGAGGGATTGGTACCTCGTTCCGGCGATATTGTTCATCTACACTCAAACATCATCTATCGCACATTCTCTTCACGGGAAAGATTACGACGGACTGCTCATCGCAATTGACCGCGCGTTGTTCGGTGTCGATCCGACAGTGTGGGTGTATCAATTCACACACCCCATCATCACTGAAATTTTACAATTGGCGTACTCATCTTATTATCTTTTTTTTATTGCACTTTTTTTTGAATTCTACCGCAGAAGCGACCGATCGGAATTCTATTCCGGCGCTATGATGATCGTGTACGGGTTTTATCTTTCCTACATCGGCTACATGCTGGTCCCTGCTGTCGGTCCACGATTCACACTGCACGATTTTTTTTCGTACGATACTGAGTTGCCCGGTTTGTTTCTCACTCCCCTGCTGCGTGATATCATCAATTCAGGGGGGGGCATTGTTGCGGGAGTTACAAATCCGATCGAGTTTGTCCATCGAGATGCATTCCCGAGCGGACACACACAATTGACGTTGACTGCAATGCATCTCGCTTTCACAAAACGATCGATGCATCGCCGGTGGCTGCTGGTTGTCGGTTCATTGCTCATCATTGCAACAGTGTACTTGCGGTACCATTACCTTATTGATGTTATAGCGGGAGTGTGCTTCTTCTTCTTCACGGTTTGGAGCGGAAAGAGATTGGATCGCTGGTGGAACGAACGGGTTAAGAACCTTTAATGAAATCTCCTTGCGATAAAATCTAATTTTGGGTATATTGATACCGCTTAAAAAAGCCATCCAGGATAATAGGATGGTTTTTTATTCTATGGTGGCCATAGTTCAGTTGGTTAGAACGCCAGGTTGTGGCCCTGGAGGCCGTGGGTTCAAGTCCCACTGGTCACCCACTCAAAGCGCTCCCATCGTCTAGGGGTTAGGACACGAGCTTTTCAAGCTTGTAACACGGGTTCGATTCCCGTTGGGAGTACTCATAAGAAATCCGCCTTGTCAAGGCGGATTTCTTGTTTCTAACTATTGTTTCATTGCTTTTCAAAGTGACCTCGAATACATTGTATCCCAGATGAAGGAAGTAGATTACGCCCCACACAGGGTAACAGAATAACAAGAAAGGAGGTCGAAAATGGGTACGTCAAAAATCGTGATGCTGTCAGGACTCTACGTCATTCTCGGCTTCTATACACTGAGCTTCAACCGCGTTGACGAGACGAACTACAGCACCGCGCTGAATTCAACATCCATCGCTCAGGCAGAACAGCTGGCGCAGACAGGTGTGTCGCTCGCACTCGCATACATGGCGGATAATTCGTCTTTGTATTCATTCTCGACACGGTCTCTTTCTACGATGGGTGGAACAGTGGCGTACGCATCCAGCCGTCCGGCGTCATTTCCTGTTACCCAATCTCAAGTGACGGCAACCGGCACGTTCAACGGCAAACAGGTTATCATGACCGCAGTGTTCCACTACTACGGAGGCCGGTGGAAGATCCTCAAAGTGTACAGAGAAACAGTCTAGACTCTTCAGAATACAACATCATTTAAAACAGGGCGCGTCTTATGAAAGATGTGCCCTTTCAGTTTTAAAGCATCCATCATCCGATTTTTCCTCGCTTCGCCTCACCTGTCATCACACCGATCAATATTTGATTAGAAGTCTCCAATTAGAAGTGATTAAGGAATTGGTTAAAATCATCTAGCTATTGTTTCGTTGCTTTTCAAAACAGGGAGGAATAGATTGATGATGAAATGAATGCAGTAGTGTAGAGTTCACACAGGGTAACGGAACAACAAGAAAGGGGGGTCGATTATGGGTACATCCAAGATAGTGATGCTGTCGGGTGTCTATGTCATTCTCGGCTTCTATACCATCAGTTTCAATCGGGCTGATGAGACGAATTTCAGCAACGCGCTGAATGCTACTTCAACCGCCCAGGCGGAACAACTTGCGCAGACGGGTGTATCGCTCGCTCTTGCGTACATGGCGGACAACGCGTCGTTGTATTCATTCTCGACCCGGTCGCTTTCCACGATGGGTGGAACTGTGGCATATGCATCCAGTCGACCTGCATCATTTTCTGCTACCCAATCAGAGGTTAGGGCAACCGGTACATTCAACGGCAAACAGGTTGTCATGACTGCTGTATTTCATTACTACGGCGGACGGTGGAAAGTTCTTCGGGTCTATACGGAGACTGTCTGACCTTCCCGCTGTGGTGAGCTCATCATCGAGGGGTGTCCTGTTCGGGCACCCCTTTTTTTATTTCCGGGATCCCCGACATCTCAAATATCATCTCTCCTCCGTTCACAAGATCTTCATGCCGCACAGAAATCCCTGAAAGCGGTCTTCCGTTCAACATCACGGAACGAACGTATTTGTTTGATGACGGGACATTCATTGCAGCGATCGTCAACTTCTTTTCCCCAATTTGTACTTCGGCAGATTCGAACAGCGGTGAACCAAATACATACGTCCCTTCGGCGGGATTGACAGGATACAATCCTAACGCGCTGAAAATGTACCATGCAGACATTTGACCACAATCTTCATTGCCGCAGAGCCCGGCGGGTGAATTATTGTACATTGTCGTCATAATTTCCCGCACTTTTTCCTGCGTTTTCCATGGAGCACCTGCGAATGAATACAAATAAGCAATATGATGGCTCGGTTCGTTGCCGTGAGCGTACTGTCCGATGAGTCCCGATACATCGGGGGAGATATGTGCCCCGGTGAGCGTTGTCGTTTGCCCGAATAACGAATCGAGACGCGCAAGGAACCGCTCTTTCCCACCGCTCAATCGAATCAAACCCTCCACATCGTGCGGTACGAACCATGAATATTGCCACGCATTCCCTTCGGTATAATCGTTCATTCGGTGGTGGATACTCAACGGATCGAACGGTTCGCGCCATGAGCCATTCGATAATTTTCCTCTGAAGAAGAACGTGGTCGTATCGAAAAGATTTTGATAATACGTAGCACGTTCATTGAAGATTTTGTACTCCTCGATCTTTTTCAAATGCTTCGCCATCTGCGCTATGCACCAGTCGTCGAACGCATACTCGAGTGTCTTCGATACCGATTCCACCTCCAAATCGGTAGGAACATATTTGTATTGCCGATACCAATTCAATCCAAGCGTATCCTTAGCCGCACTCTTCGCCATTGCAGCGAATGCTTCTTCGGCATCGAATCCGCGGAATCCTTTCATATATGCATCGACGATGACAGGGACAGAATGATATCCGATCATGCAATATGTTTCATTCGCATGGAAATTCCAGATCGGCAAATAGCCGAACTCGCGGTTGAATGCCAGCATCGAATTGACGAAATCGTTCACCCGTTCCGGTTGAACGATCGTGAACAACGGATGCGCGGCGCGGAATGTATCCCACAACGAGAAGATTGTATAGTTCGTGAATCTTTTTGCGACATGGATTTTATCATCTCCCCCGCGATACCGTCCGTCGACATCTTGATAAACCACCGGCGCCAGCATCGTATGGTAGAGCGCGGTATAGAATGTCTCTTTTGCCGCACGGTCGGATGTGGTGATCTTTATTTTGTTCAATTCTTTTTTCCACAATTCTTCCGCTTCTTTCCGCACCTGCTCAAAATTCCAATGCGGAATTTCTGAATCCAGATTCTTCATCGCGCCGTCGATATCGACGCCTGAGATCCCGACTTTCACGAGGATCTGCTCATCTTTTTTCGTGCTGAATTCAAAAACTGCTTTCGTCCCTTTTTCGGTCTGCGATTTCTTTTTTCTTTGCAGAAGAGAATCATTGCCAACAAGATATGATCTGAACGGCTTCGAGAATTTCATAAAAAAGAATACTTTTTGATTCGGCGCCCAGCCGCGTGAATGACGAAAGCCTGTTACTGTTGTGGAATTGACGATGTTGATCTGCGATTGAACAGGGGAATCCCAATTTATATGATGGCTGAGATCGAGAATGATCTTCGCATCGGTGCTCTTTGGAAATGTATACCGGTGAAACCCCGCACGCGTCGCAGCGGTGAGATCAACATTGATCCCGCTCGTTTGCAGTTTTACCTGATAGTATCCGGGCGAAGCAGATTCCTGATCGTGTGAGAACCGCGAAGCATAGTTTGCTTTCGGATCCTTCAGAATAGCCGGCATCAGCAGTACATCACACAGATCGCCGATCCCGGTCCCGCTGAAATGCGTGTGGCTGAATCCTTTGATGAGTGAATCTGAATAGTGATAACCCGACGACCAATCCCATCCATCCCGTCCATTGTCGGGACTCACTTGCACCATACCGAACGGCACAGTTGCACCGGGATATGTGTGTCCGTGTCCA
>JACPGG010000090.1 GCA_016182545.1 Ignavibacteriales bacterium | reverse complement strand
GGAAACTGCTCTTGCTGATCTACACGCTCTGGAAGAACAACTCAACGTTTGATCCAAATTATAACTCTGTCTAAATCGCCGTACTGTTCTTTGAAATATTTCTTCTCGTTCTATTGACTTTTAACACAGTACCTTGTTAGGTTGCACATCCTTCAGTTAATGTTATGACAAAACAAGAGACTAATTACAAATGATGATGATACATGTTCTTGAAAGACCATACCTGGAATTAAAATGACTTTATTAGTTTCAGAAACCCTAATTAATAAATCTGCTCCAAAGCCAAGCGAATTTCTTGAAAGTTTTTCGGAATAGTTTGCTGAAGATAGCTTTGAAAATGTACGGGCAACTTGAACAAAAGGTTCAACTGTGAAATCATTTTGCGGAGTCTTTAAATACAGCTCAGCACCCACAATAAATGAATTACTTCTTAAAGTGGTGTTTTGTACAGAGTAAACCATTTGCCCTGCACCGGGGCTAAAATACGGCGTTGCATATGTCGTTTTTGCCCATGTGGTAGCAAAAGAACCTAAAGCATTAATACCCAGAGCAAGTTTATTCATAGGACGCAACAAAGCATATTCAATATGAAAGCCAACGCCATCACCTCTTGGTTGAGTTTCATTGTGAAAATAACTTAATCCTACTCCGATTTTGCCTTCGCTCGAATAGTTAACCTGTGCTCCAAATATATCTGATTTTTCAATTTTGCCATAAGATGTTGAGATAGAAATTGCCCCTTTATTTACACCAACATACTTTAGTTGGCCTGAAAGCGAAAGTGGGAATATTAGAATCAAAAAGATAATCAAAGATTTTAATGACAATCTCATATTTCGGATCCTTGAATGTGCAACCTAACGGACTGGAACTAAGCCGCGTTGTAACGCTTCAGAGCGCCGCGACCGTTTATTAAATTGTTGAAAAGTATTTCTGTCGTATGTCATGTGTAGAAAACTCGGTTACCTCAGTTCAAGCGCGTGCGCGGTTACAACGTCGGCTTGAGTGACTGGTTAGCCTGCATTGCTTACGAGTATGCAAACTTTAATAATTTTGTCCAATTGTCCATTTTTGTAATATCATCTGATGAATAATGCTTAGTAACCGACAAAATTTGACTTTTAAGATCAGCAGAAAAGTCATCAATGTTTGAAATTAACAATGTCTTATTCTTAAATGTTAATTGGCAAAAACCATTTTTGTTTTCAAACGTGAACTTGTTGGGCTCAGAATTAATCTCAATTACAACTCTGTTTTTGCCAGAAGAAATTGCCTCAATACCTTGAATCAACGATTCAAACCAATCATCCAAATACACATTTGATTCAGTAAAACTATTATCATCATCTTCAAATGTTATTGAGCCCAACGGATCTGCTGGATCTAATTTCTCTTCGGTATCTAAAGTCCAACGGATATTCATAATTCAATGCAGGCTAACGGACTGGAACTAAGCCGTGTGGCAACGTTCCAGCAGGTTGATTAAAGTTTTAAATTTAAAATGCTGTGTCGTAATGTAGTGTGTATTTTGATGACTCGACACTCAAAACTTCAGAGCGTAGGCGGTTGCCACATCGGCTTGAGTGACTGGTTAGGGCGCAATATGATGCCACTCGTGAGAACATTCATTTAAACAAACTGTTTCTCTCCGTCTTTTATCCGCAATTGCAAATAGTGAAAGCAAAAGTAAAAATGATTTTTCTTGCTCATTTTCAGGTAAGGAAATGAGTTTGTCAAAACTCTGTTCGGGTGTTTCTGCATTCTTGAGCAATACACACGGAGTAAAAGTTGATTTTAGTTTCGCAGACTCAATCGCCGAATCGACTTCTTCTTTTATAGGATGAGATTGCTTAGCACAAATATGGGAACTAAGCCGCCACGCAACGTTGCAGCGCGTGGAGACCGTTGATTAAATTGCTGACTTGTGTTTCTATCGTATAACATGTTTAGTAAACTCAATTTCAATCACTCGGAGCGTAGGCGGTTGCGTGGTCGGCTTGAGTGACTGGTTAGGCAGTTTATTTTGTAAAATCGAATACTAATTTCAATAACCTGTTTTTCCTGAAATAAATATCTAAATAAGTGTCGCCGGTGCCATCATTGTAAGAAATTGAATCAAAATCAGATGAAGCAAGCCAGTTCAACCTCTTAAAAAATTCTTCTCTCTTAATTCCAATTTTAATTCCGTGTTTCAAAGGAAAAATATTGTCGGCTATGCTGGCTTTCATGAGCATGTTCTCATGTGAATTGTCATTGTAAATAGCGATTTCACTATTCTTAGTTGTGTAAATATGCTGGGTAAAATATCCCGAATATTTAGAAGAATCTTTTTTTACTTTCAAATATTTATCACATTTTTTACATCAATTAAATTAGTTAGCGAATCATGTTCAGCATTTTGTGCAAAAACTACAGATGTAAGGAATATGACGATAAAACTTATTTTCATTGTATATGGCATAAACTGCCTAACTAGTTATTAGGTGGATTGAATCAACTTTGTACTCCCTAATGAGTACAAAGTTGACATTGAATAAGATATTTCTTATGATTGAGAAAAACATACAAGGGAAAACTTATGTCTCAAAAACTGCTCGACGCCGTCCGCGAAACCATCCGGCTCAAACATCTCAGTCTCCGGACTGAAGAAGCATACATCTACTGGATCCGCGATTTCATCCTTTTCCATAACAAGCGCCATCCCGATCATATGGGCGAAGCGGAAATTCGTTCGTTCCTTTCGCACCTCGCACAGGATAAATCTGTCGCTTCTTCCACTCAAAATCAAGCTTTGAATGCAATAATCTTCATGTACACGCAGGTGCTGCGGAAGAAAATAGGAGAGATCGGTCCTGTCATCCGCGCGCACCGTACAAAACGGCTGCCGGTCGTTTTTTCAGTGAACGAAGTCCGGCTCATCTTATCGCAACTCAACGGAACGCCGAAACTTGTCGTATCCCTTCTGTACGGTTCCGGTCTCCGCCTGCTCGAAGCGATCCGCCTCCGCGTCGGCGATATTGATTTCGACAGGAACATCATCGTGGTGCGGAGAGGAAAAGGAGATAAGGACCGCGTTGCTCCTCTTCCGGAATCGCTGAAGGGGTCGCTCCTCACGCAGGTGAAAAAAGTCCAAGCGATCCATGAGCAGGATTGCGAAGAAGGGTTCGGTGAAGCGATGCTTCCGGGATCGTTGAACATCAAATATCCCGCAGCATCAAGAACTCTCGGCTGGCAGTTCCTCTTCCCTGCCGGCAGACGTTCATCCGATCCGCGTTCGGGAAAGATCTTCCGGCATCATCTGCACGACAGTTCCATTCAGCATCAGGTGTCGAGTGCGATACAGAGATCCGGCATTACAAAAAAAGGATCGTGTCACTCCTTCCGCCATTCGTTTGCAACGCATCTGCTGGAAAAAGGATATGATATTCGTACCGTGCAGGATTTATTGGGACATGCCGACGTCCGTACGACAATGATCTATACGCATGTGCTGAACCGAGGCGGGATTTCTGTCAAGAGCCCGCTGGATTAACCCCGTGAGATAATATTTTTCAGGAGTGCGTCATGTCTCGATATTACTATCTCACGTTACGCAAAACAAGAAAAGCGGTCATGGTGAGCAAGGCGCAGGCTAAGTCAGTTAAGTCATCCTTCGACGCATCCTTCATACAACGAAGGATTTGCTCAGGATGACTATCGTTTCTGCGCCGCGTCGAACCACATTTACATCTTTGCGTAACATCAGTTTCCATCTCGTTCCCGAACTCTATTTGGGAACGTCGGCGTAACGAAGACGGAAGAAGTTACGTTTTTTTCTCGTTCCCAAACTCTGTTTGGGAACGCCGGCGTAATGAACACGGAAGAGGTTACTTTACGCCGCGATCTCAACGTCAACATCAAACACCTCTTCCAGCAGTTCCTTCTTCCGCTCCGCACCCCACACTTCCATCTCCAGATTCTTTCCGCGCGCTTTTTTCAATTGCATCTTCACTTTCTTCCCCGAACGCTTCACCACGACATCTTTCACGGATGAAACGTGAGTCCGGTCGAGCCCGTCCGCAATGCGCAGAATGCCCGAAAGGATCCGCACGGTCGTTTGGTCTTCGCTGTTCAACTGCGCGAATCCTTCATGTTTCGGCTTGGGGTGGCTCTTGCGGTGGTACCGCGCAACATTGCCGATGATCTCCTTCTCGTTGTCTGTGTAGCCGAGCAGCTCGCTGTTCTTGATCAGGTAATGCGAATGGCGGTGGTGGTTGGAATGCGAGACAAAAATACCGATCTCGTGCAGGATCGCAGCCGCTTCCAGAAATTCCCGCTCGAGCCGTCCCAATTTGTGCAGTGGCTGCAGCTGGTCGAAGATCCGCACCGCAAGATGCGCCACGTGGTCGGAATGCTGCTTCTCGTACTTGAACGTGTCGGCAAGATGCTGCACCGATTTGTACCGGATGTTGTCGAGCGTATGAAAATCACGTACGTTGTACCACTTCTCGATCGTATCGAGGATGATCCCTTCGCGCAGCGCGTACTNNNNCGATGATGATGTCGGCGCGCGCGGCATCCAGTCCCGCGATCTTCGCACGCTGCTTCACCCTCCTGGCATTGCACAGCAGATCGACCGCGTCGAACAGTTCGTCGGCAGTGAATGTGAATCCGTTCATCGACGTGTCGGAATATTCTCCCCGCCGCAGCCGGATGATCCGCGCGATGGACATGATCGTGCCGCTGCTGCCGACAACGACGGAGTATTTCGTCTTCTTCGTTTCGCGCACCACCGGGGCAAGATTTCCCGCAACGTACTTCCGGCATTCTTTGATCTTGCCGTCGGTCAACTCATCGCCCGTGAAGAAACGCTGCGTCAAACGGATCGCGCCGAGTTTCAGACTGTTCTCGTAGAGGACGTTCCGTTTTCTGCCGATGAGATATTCCGTACTCCCGCCGCCGATGTCCATCATCAGCAGCGGTTTCTCCTGCACCGGCAGCGCCTGGATGATGCCGAGATAGATCAACCGCGCTTCTTCGAATCCCGATGCGACCTCGATCTTGATCTCCAGTTCCGCATAGACGCGTCGGATGAATTCGTTCTGGTTCAGCGCTTCGCGCACGGCGCTGGTGGCAATGGCGCGGATCGGCGCATCGTACGCATCGGCAACTTTTTTGTACCGCCGCAATGTTTCGATCCCGCGGTTCATCGCCTCTTCCGTGAGGTACTTCATGTCGCTTGATCCCTGCCCGAGCCGCACGCTCTCCTTTACGCGGTCCACTACTTTGAATGTCTTCTTGTTCTTGTCGATCTTCACGATCACCATGTGGAATGAATTCGTCCCGATGTCGATGGCGGCAAGGTGGTCGTGTTCGAATGTGTTCGGTTTCATAAAAGGTTTGGATAAAAGATTGCCACAAATTTCACAGATTTTCACAGAAAGAATTTTTAAAAGTAATCTGTGAATCTGTGGCTACATGTTTGTCGTTTAACTATATCTTCCCCATCATTCTCAACTGTTTCGGCTGCAGTAACCACTTCAACGTCCCTGCACCTTTCCGCACCGCACCGCTGATCTCGATCAAACAGAGCGCCCCTTTCTTGAACTCGATCGCTGATTCATCTACCCCCAGCAGCGACGATGCGACAAAACTCAAATGCGGTTCATGACCGACGATCATCACATGCTCCGGGTTTTTTTCTTTGTTGAGCAGAGCAAAAATTTCTTCCTCACCTGTCTCGGCGAGCAGTGCATCAGTGACGGTGATCTTCTTTTCAGCATGCAAACTTTTTGCTGCGATCGCCGCCGTCTCCCGTGCGCGCGACAGCGGACTTGTATATATGACATCGATCTGTTTGATGATCGAAGGGAAACAGTCCGCTTCCCGTTTCATCTTGTCGATCCCCTCTTTGGTGAGCGGGCGGTCGTCGTTCGGGTATTCTTTGGTCCCGCGTGCAACGGCAATAGCGTGGCGAAGGATGTAGAGGTTCATGTTTACTATTGTAAATATTTATTGTGCCAGTGCGAGGAGCGAAGTCCGATAAGGACGAGCGACGAAGCAATCTCCCGACAATAAACATCCTCGCGGTACGTCACGAGAATTTATCATACCGGCGTATGCTGGCATCCATTGCCGGATTCCGGCTTCCGCCGGAATGACATTGATTTCAGGAGAGCAATAACTCAGATGAAACTTATGAAGAAATACTCTGTATTGCCATATTTGCCGCCATTATTCTTTTGTGAATTTTTCGGGAACAATGCGGTTTTCACGAAGACCCCTAATCATTCATATCATTTTGGAGGTTGTATGAAACCACGAATATTGTGTGTTGTCTCGCTGCTCATTGCGGCGGTGACGCTCTCTGTTGCAGGAGACGATGTTGTTGTAGCAAAAAGTAAATCGAAAAAGCAGGGATATCTCGGCGTCGGGATTCAGGATGTGACTCCCCGCCTTGCGCGTGAAGTTGAATTGAAAGTAAAGGAAGGGGCGTATGTGAATGACGTTGTCGATGACAGCCCTGCGGATTCCGCAGGATTGAAAGAAGGGGACGTCATCACGGAGTACAATGGAAAGAAGATCGAACTCGCAGAGGACCTGACGAAAGAAGTGCGCGACACAAAACCCGGAACAAAGGTAAATCTTACAGTGAACCGCAAAGGGGAAAAGAAATCGCTGGCTGTCAATGTGGGAAAGAACAGGATGCGAATGCCGATGGCACATGTTGCGCCGCATGCGCCGGCACGGGTGATCGTCAACCAATTCGGCAACATCGAAGGGATGGAATTGATGGAATTGAACAAGCAGCTCGGCGCATATTTTGATGCCCCTAACGGACGGGGAATTCTTGTGAAGGAAGTGGAAGAAGAGAGCAACGCAGAGAAAGCGGGGATCAAAGCGGGTGACGTCATCACGAAGATCGGCGATGAAACGATCAACGACATCGGCGACCTGCACGATGCGATGGAAGATCTTGACGAAGGGGACAAGGTATCGGTCGATCTTCTGCGCAAAGGGAAAAAGAGCAGCGTCTCGCTGGAAATCTCAGAACGGAACTACGGCAACATCTGGCATTTTAACGGAGATAATTTCAACCGGAATTTCGAATTCCGCATGCAGCCGCATCTCGAAAATATGCAGCGGGAAATCGAGATGAAGATGCGGGAATTG
This sequence comes from Ignavibacteriales bacterium, assembly GCA_016182545.1. Classification (GTDB taxonomy): domain Bacteria; phylum Bacteroidota; class Ignavibacteria; order UBA10030; family UBA8401; genus SpSt-333. Next base: position 4,110 of record JACPGG010000090.1, on the reverse strand, counting down.
CCACGGATCGAACGCGAGTTGCAACAGGTGAAAATGCGCAGAGGTCATACGGAAGTGTAATGTGCGGCGGGTTGTGCAGTGGTGGGGTCAAAAAAAAATCCCGCGGTTGGTGGCTGCGGGATTTTTTTTTGGAATAAAGTATCGGTCACCCTGAGCAAGTCCCGATTGAATTTTTAATCGGGACGCGTCGAAGGGTGACTCCAAACCGTTTGTCCATGTCTACAATCCAAATAACACAAAATCTTTGATCGTCTGCAGATACACCGCTTCCCCCATCTTTGCCGGCAGATCCGAATGATCCGCTCCCGAAACGGCAATGAATCTTTTCGGATCGTTCGCATTGTTGAACAACACGTTCCCGTTCTTTTCCATGTCGATGAACGTATCATTCACTCCGTGCAGTATCAGCACCGGAGCGTGAACATTTTTGATCTTCTCGTCATTCTTATATTCCCCCTTCATCACGTATGAACCCGGCAGATCGAGCAGTGTCGCGCTCTTCGTCAATGCGGATGCGGAAGCGAACGCCGCTTCGGTGATCAATCGTCTTGGCGTGAAGACGGATGATGCAAGATGGATCGCAGGAGCGCCGCCGAGCGAAAATCCGTACACCGTGATCGAACTGTCGGCAAATCGCTGCGAGCGGACGAAAGCGTACGCCTCGGTTGCATCGGAATAGATCGCCGCTTCGCCCGGTTCTCCTTCGCTCATCCCGTATCCCTGATAGTCGTAGATAAAAACATTGAATCCCATTGTGTAGAACAGTTCAACCCTGTCCCAATAGTACTGCAGATGGTCCCTGTTGCCGTGGTTATAGAGAATGATGTTCGATTCGTTCGCATTCGGAGACTTCACCAAATAGCCGTAGATCTTTTTCCCTTGCGATGTCAGCACGATCTGCGTTCTGCTCGACTCCGGTATCACCGTCGTCCGAAGATTGTACGATGTAAGCGCGTCATTGTTGAACAACGAGCTGTCAAGATCGAAACAGCCGATACTCCAAACAGCTGTCATTGCGAGGAGTGTCGTTGTACAGACACGACGAAGCAATCTTCTCCATTGAAAGCAAAGATTGCTTCGTCCCGATACATCGGGACTCGCAATGACTATCTGTTGTAATTGTATTTTCATTTCAAGCTATATTGCATCCCAAAAAAAATTCCTATTCCCCCCTGCCCTGCAATCGATGTCACTCCTTCAAACACTCCATGCCGCGTATCCTTATTCGCCGCAAGCCATTTCACTTCAAGTTGAGCATTGATTGCATCACTCATAGGGAATTGATAACCGGTCAGCGGCGACACGAACAATTCCGGTTTGTGGATCTGATACACATTATCAAGCCCGAAATAGAGCAGCGACCGAGAACCGGTTTCGTAACTTGCAATGAAACTCACCATCGGAAATATTCTTTTGTTATTGGAACGGATAAAATCCCAGAAAAAATACAACCGGCTGTTGAGTGTAACCTCCGGGTACCATGCGTGCTCATGAAGTAGAGTCGTTGCCGCGCCGGCATCGAGTCCGACATCCTTAAAGAGAAGTGCAGTTACATGCGCATTGCCGAAGAGTGTAAGATCGCTTGAGAAGCCGTAAAGAGTGCCGATGTTTAGGTACGGCGCCGGAATTGCCAATCCATCGAAAGGAATAACCGGTCCGCCGAATGAGGAGATGATCTCTGTTCTCCCTTCTTCGATCGTCCGAACCGGTTGCGTTACGCCACAGCCGAAGAGAAAAAAAGATGTAAGGAAAATAGTAGGACAGATATTCCTGTTTGTCCAAAACGCTTTTAACAATAAATTAAAAAGGAGAAGCAAAAATGCTTGTCCTACAGTAACGAATCGCTCTTTTAATATTTTAGAGAACAATGTTGTCTCTGTTATTTTTTGACCGCTGTCCACTTCTCGTTGAAACTGATCTTCGGCCAGCCCGATTTTTCCGCTTTCGCACTGTATTCTCCTTCGCCCGTGCCGAGCGTTTTAAATGACCCGTTCAGTTTTCCCGAGATCGAAAATCCGTTGTGCGATTTCGCCAGCGTCACGTCGATCGTGCCGTTCGGATTGATGATGCCTGTCAGTTGAATACCCTGCACGGTTCCTATCCCTTCAAAGTGTATCTCGATCGTGCCGTTGATGTCATACCGCGTCGGAATGATACTGTTAGAAATAGTAAAATCAAAATTCTTTCCGAGCGTCGTGCCGAGCCAATCGCCGACAATCGCATTTGCGGCGGGAGTCCCCGGTTGATAGTACGCCACAGTCTTATACCGCTCTGTAAAAAGTGCGCTGTTGGTCGGGTGCGTAGCACGAACGGTAATCGTCCGGACACCGGGATTCAATCCGGTGACTGTCATATTGAATGTGCCGTCGGATGAATATGCGACATTGGCATTTGAAAATCCCGAATTCGGTTCCGTAACGCTTAACACTGCATTCTGCTGTACGACGCCGGACATAGAAGAAAAATTCTCAAACTGGATCACGTTATAGGGCGGATCCAATGAAAGCCCCGGCGCCGTGTCGACGGGACGTACATTAACAACGATCGATTGCGAACTGGTTGTGCCGATCACCGCTGAGATCGCCGCATAGCCGGGACTACGTGCTGTCACGAGTCCGTTCGAAACCGACGCGACGGACGAATTTGTTGAGACCCATTCTGCCGACGATGCATCGACACTTTGATATGTTGTATCGATCTGGCGAACAGTAAATTCCGCATCGGTCATTACGCCGCTGTTCTTGATCGTCCGTTCCGAAACGCTGACGATACTCCCCATAATGGAGAACTGTCGCGATTCACCGTTCGCTCTCAAGAAGACCGAATCGACCTCCGGCTGGATCTTCAACGAGGAGTAATTGATGTTAGATTTGGCTTCCTCTTCGGGGACACATGACATAAAGAGAATTGTCGCTGAAAAAATACCAATGATCAGTTTCATACATTCTCTCCTAAAGGATAAAGATGAATCCGGCGCTGAGTAAATTCCCGCCGATCTGCGGTACCGCACGCCCGTACGGGTTCCTTCCCAATCTCAGCATGGATGTATGTTCAAATTCGATGAATGTCTTCAACGGTCTTGGAAAATCGATCACGATCCCTAACGCCGCGCCGACACCCTGCGTATGTGCTTTCCATTGTGACTTCAATTCTTCCACATCGGGATCATGAGTGGAGATATTTTCCTCAGCGTCGCTGATGACATACGCGATCTCCACATAGAGCGGCGAATCATCGGACATCAGCCGCGCTCCGATCGAATAGAATTTCTGTTTCCACTCCGCACTCCCCTGCGCATCGGCATTCTCGACTGTTGAACGTCCGTGCGCATAGAATTGCCGGAACTTCCCGAACAAATATGCGGACTTGCTGCCGATACCAGCGACGGCAATACGGGATATACTCCGCTTGGAATAGATCTCTTTAAATTCACCGATCGTCGTGCCGAAATTCCCTGCGGCAGCGCCGATGAAGAATGAGAGTTTTTGTTTTTGAGGTGTCTGTTCTCCGCTCTCCTGTCCCGCACTGCTGCACGCCACCGTCAGGAGAAGTATCGCAAAGATGATTGCTTTCATGGACTGTTCCGCAGGGAAGAGTGAATAAGGATGGGTCTACGAGAATTGCTCGAGAAATTTTTCCGGAACCGGTGAGAGTTGCTTTTGTTCATAGTCATAAAATGCGATCCCCGTTTTCGCATGAACAACGTCACGTCCGCTTTCCCGCTCACGAACAAGGTAGTAGATATCGCATCCAAACTTCGTGATATCTCTCACCGAAAGTTGAACGCGGAGCGACTCGCCGTAGAATCCTTCGGATTTATACACGACGACGGAATCGGACATGATTGTCCCGATCCCTTCGATGTTCAATTCTGTCCAGCCGTGTTCCATCAACATGCGCATCCTCGCTTCATGCAGAATAGAAAGAATAGAATCGTTGCCGAGATGCCCGCCGTAGTTGATGTCGGTGATACGGATGGGAATTTCAGTTGTGAAATGGAATTCGGTCGGGAGTTCTAATTTTACACGCGGCATAAATGATTCACCACAGATTCACAGATGGAGACATCTGAAAAATTGATTTTACACTGTCATTTCGAGCGAAGCGAGA
>JACPGG010000086.1:16948-43260 GCA_016182545.1 Ignavibacteriales bacterium | reverse complement strand
ACGGGTTGTCGTGGTCATCGCGGGATTGTCAGCCTCATTTCTCGCCTTGTATGCCGACGGTGTCTACCAGTTGGTGAAGGATGCGTCGGCATTCGGCAGCGCGGGAATTTTTGTCGTGATCATCCTCGGTATGTACACAAAGTACGGTGATGAGCGTTCGGCGATCACTTCGCTGCTCGGCGGCGCGCTGTCATGGATCGTTGCATACTATATTCTGGAATTCGAATACAGCTACTTCACTTCTCTCCTGATCTCATTGATCTTGTTTTTCGCCTCAAAAAAATTCAAGAGCAATCTGTCTTCTGCCGCCGTATAATAGTAAACAATGAACTGATCTCCGCCGCAAATCGATCCGATTTGAAATTCGGAGCAGTTCATCTTCTGCTCATCATTGCCTGAATATTTTCTTCGTTTTCTTCCTTGCTCTCCTTGGTTTAACCGGTACGTTGCATACTGTATACAATATACAATCAATGGGTGACACAGTATGGAAACGAAAATCGAGGTTGGGGAAGTAAAAACATTGCGTGAACAGATCGCAACCGGCATCCGTTCATCGATCATCGACGGCAGGATCCATCCGGGAGAGAAATTGACGGAAGAAGAGATCGCACATCAGTTGCGTGTGAGCCGCACGCCGGTGCGTGAAGCATTCTTTCAATTGGTCTCTGAAGGATTCGTCGATGTTGAGCCGCGCCGAGGCGTTGTCGTCAGGGAAATCTCACTGCGCGATGCGGAAGAGACCTACGAAGTGAAAGGTGTACTCGAAGGACTCGCCGCCCGACTTGCAGTTGAACATTGCACATCGGACCTGATCCGCAGGCTGGAGGAGATCAACGACGCCTTGTATCTTGCTGCCGAGGAACAGTCGACCGATGTCAAAGAAATTCTTGACCATAACAACGAGTTCCATCTTACCATCTCTGCTGCGTGCGACAATAAAAAAGTGATCCAGCAGATCACCGCACTGCGGCGCCAGACATTGAGATACAATTACGTTTTCCTTTCCACACTCTCCCGTCTTCGTCAATCAGCCGATGAACACCAGGCGATCATCAATGCATTGGCACATCGCAATGCGGACGAAGTAGAGCGGCTGCTGAGACTTCATAACGAATCTGCTCTCGCATCGCTGCGCACACTGATGCTGAAAAATAATTCACAATAAATCTTTTTGGAGAACCTTATGACAAAATACAGAGTAGCAATTGTCGGCTACGGACATGTCGGCGAATGCGTGCTAACTTCCATCCTCGAATCTCCGGATATGGAGCTTGCCGGCATTGTCGAAGTCCCCCCCGTCGTTAAAAGTATGTGTCAACTCAAACCCCAGCAGCCTTCCGTTCTGCAGAACACGCACATCGTGGATGACATAAAAGAACTCGGCCACGTGAATGTTGCGGTCCTCTGCTGTCCTTCCCGCGCTGTCCATCGCCTTGCAAAAATAGTCCTCGAATCGGGAAGCAACTGCATCGATGCGTTTGACATCCACAACGAAATTTTAACGATGAGAAAGAAGCTGGACGAGATCGCAAAGGTGAACGGCAACGTCTCCATTCTGTCCGCCGGCTGGGATCCGGGGATCGATTCCGTTATCCGCGCATGGTACGAAGCGATGGCGCCGAAAGGGATCACCTACACTAATTACGGTCCTGGCATGTCGCTCGGACACACCTGTGCAGTAAAAGCGATCGAAGGGGTTGAAGATGCCCTTTCGATGACGATCCCGACAGGCTCAGGAATACATCGGCGCGCGGTGTATGTTCAGATGAAACCTGACGCATCGTTCAGTGCGGTTGAATTGCGGATCAAAGAAGATGGATATTTCAACGGCGACGAAACGATCGTGAAACAGGTGGAATGCATCAATTCCATTATGGATATGGGGCACGGCGTTTCCATTGAACGAAAAGGGGTATCGGGATTGTCGCACAACCAAATGTTCAAATTCGATATGCGTATCAACAATCCCGCTCTTACTGCACAGATCATGGTCTCCGCCGCACGTGCATCCATGAAACAGAAGCCTGGATGCTACACGATGATCGAATTACCGGCATGTGACTTTCTGTACGGCAACGTAGAATCATTCATCAAAAAATTAGTGTGAGCAGTTCATGGATCCTTACTCACACAAATTGATAAAAACTGATTTCTTCCATGCAAAAAGGGATGTTCCGACACGCGTTGCAGTAGTGTTGGATGGTCATCTGGAGAATCGCAATCTTCAATTGATCCAGCCCCTGTCGCGCGCATTTTCAGAAAAGAGCATTATTGAACTGATCGCCACAGACGACCCGAATGCCAAACCTGGTGCAACGGTCCAACCTATTGCCTACATCGCTTTTGTCGAATTACAGCAGAGCGGCGTCATTCTCGTCGGCGATGAACTGGAGTGGAATGGAAAAGTGATCGGTACCATCGCCGGATACGACGATACGCACATGCCGAATCACCAGAATGTGATCATTTCGGTTTCAAAAGGGATCTCTGGAAAGGAACTCGGATTGAACGTGGAAGATACGATAACGATAAAAGGATTTAAAAAATAATTTTTGTTTCAGGTTTCAAGATTCATGTTTCATGGATGATGATCCGACCTGCATCCTGAAACTTGAACCCTGAAACATCTTTACAACTTCACAACTGAATAAAAGGAAAAATCTATGCCTGCCCCTAAATTCAAATTTCAGATGTACAAACAATTGCAACAACGCGCACAACAAATTTATGCCGAAGCAAAGAAAGCGGCAGAATCACTCAACATCCCTGCGGAACTGAAAGGAGCCATCGGACTCACCGGTGCAATCTCCGGATGCCCGTCTCCTCTCCGCGACGACATAGAACACGCAATGGCAACTGAAGGAAAGAAAGTTGTTCCGCTTGCCGTTTATGTCGATCAGATACGTGAGATCATCAAGGATGCGTACGGCGATGAGTACGATGCATGTCCCGTGAACACATGCGAAGCAGGATTGTGGACCACGTTCGAATGTTTGATGACTCCGCCATTTCAGGGACGCGGCGACAATTACCGTTCGCGATATATTGCTCCGTTGGAACGTCACGCGCATCATCAAGCGTCGTACGGCAGACCGTTCCCGCCGAAGTACAAGGACATCCTTGCGGATCGCGGCAGCACTGCCGGAGAACTGGGCTTCTACGGAAAACGTCAGGCAAACTTCGACACCGTGTTTGTTCCGATGGCAGGCGCCGAATATCCCGTGCACGGAATAAAATATTATCCCGTCCCCCTGATGAAGAATATCAATGCAAAAGAATCATTGACGGAGCTCGGGAAGCAGGCAAAGCGCCATGAGACGATGCTTTCCGGTTTTGCTTCGATTGGATATGATACACCGGGATACGGATACGGAGAAAAAGATTCCGACGGCACGCCGCTGCTGCAAAAAGGGTTGGCAGCGCTCGCAAAGGAATACAACATCCCGTACATCATCGACAACGCGTGGGGACTCCCGATCGTCGGCAACAGCATCAAAAAGATCGGTGCCGATGTGATGATCTACAGCATGGACAAAGCGACCGGTTCGCCGACCAGCGGACTGATCATCGGAAAAGAAGATGTGATGGTTCCGATCCGCCGCGCTCTCGGCATGCATGGAAATCGGTACGGCACAACCGCATCGTACGGCAAAGCGGCATTCGTCACGCACGATCCGGGAAAAGAAGGTTTATCGGGACAAGTTGCGGCGTTGAAAGTACTCCGCGATCATCCTGACGTAGTAACAAAACCGGTCGATGAATTGTACGAGATCTGTGTGAAAGAATTTGCAAAGATCGATTCCCGTATTCGTCCCTTCTTCAAGATATACAGAAGCCGGAACAGCGGTGCGGTGGAGATCAACTATGAAGATAGTTGGAAGAACGGCAAACTCGGCATTCCGATCTTCTCTATTGAAGATATGTACGCCGGCTCGCATCTCTTCCAGGATGGCATGACTGCAATGGGGATCATCCCGACGATCTCGTACGACGCCAATTTCTTCATCTCTCCCGGACTCGGCACGTGCGATTCCAAAGGACAATTGATCCACGAACGTGCGCAGCTGATCGTCCGCGCGCTGGTAATGCTGATCGAGATCGTTTGTAATCATGCAGGAACGTTCGAACAATAAGCCTCTACCCCCTCTGTATCTCCCCCTTTCAGGGGAGAAAATATGTTCCCTCCCCTGTCAAGGGGAGGGTTAGGGTGGGGTCAAAAAAAATAATATACAGCAAATCTATGTCAGCACTCAATAAAGTCATCGACGCGGTCGATGTGGAAACGTACCTGATGTGCAGCGATGCGCATCAGGGACATTCGCTCGCACTGCAACTCGGAAAAGAAATGAACCTCGGCGATGTCGACATCATGTTCGAAGAGTTCGACGGGTACGGCGTCCGGGTCCGTCTGCGCAAGTACATTCATCGCCCGGCACAAAAGTACCACTGGCTGGAGAGCGATCCGCAATGAAAAAGATCCTCTGCGTCCCGTTCGATCCTGTCCACGATGTCGGCATCAAACTGATAAAAAATTCCCTTGCAGAGCGCGGACACTGCACGGAGCTCCTCCCTCCCGATCTTTCGATGGAAGAGATCGTCAAAAAAGCTGCGGCAACACAGTACGATTACATTCTTGTCAGCCGCACGCTCGGATACGGAGTGGCGGAATTGCTTGCGCGCTTCAACGATCTGCTCGATGCAGCGGGAGTCCGCGAGTCGACAAAGGTCGTTCTCGGCGGGAAACCGATCACGCCCGAACTAGCTGCGGAACTCGGCTTCGACAAAGGATTCGGCGAACATTCGTCGATCGACGAGGTGATCGCATACATCGAAGATCGCCCATTGAACGGTACCGCCGATAACCATAAGCGGACAAAGCCGGATATCGCAAGCCACTATTTCTATTCGTTCCGCCATAAAAGGATCGGTGAACTGCTCGATACCATTGCAGAAAAAACCTTGCACTGGGCTGAGGGAAAATCTTCCTCCGGAATAGAACGGTGCAAAATTCAGGAGGAATTGTCCGCCGTTTCCGATCCATCGCAGAAAAAGAGATTGACCGACCGGTACAACTCATTGTGCGATCCGGTCATTGCCGATGCGAATTCAAAAAAAATATTCCCGAAAGGAGTCCGATATATTACAGATGATGAGATGGAGAATGTGCGTTTGTTGATCCGTGAAAAACAGCCGCTCCGTCAGCAGAACATCCGGCACCATTCCCGCCAGCCCCTCATTTTCAAATTCCTCGGCAGCGGCTGCCCGACGATGGACATCGTCCATGCAAAGATCTGCGAGCGGTACGGCGTTAACGGATTCCTCATCGTCAATCCGTCGTGGGAAGCAAGATATGAAGGGCTGCTGCACGGACTGCTGACGCATGAGAATGACGGGACGATCACGTCGGAAGAAAATATCCGATTGATGAGAGATTGTTTGAATCCTTCAACCCTGCTCACCGTCCGCGCGCACCGGGGATTGAACACACCGGAAATGATCTACCTTGCCGCAAAAGCGGGAGCCGATATGACAAAGATCAATCTTGTCTACGGTTCGCTCGGTGCGGGAACAGATCCGGAGAGATTGACCGTCGACGGATTGTACGCGATGAAGATCGCCGCCGAACACAACATGGCATTCGATATTCCGGGGAACGATGAACTGAGCGGTGTGCCGGCGGCAAAATCTCTGGCAGGTCTGCTGATCAATGTGATGCTCGGGAAAAAACTCGGGGCGAAAGCGATCTTGAAGCCTCTCTTCTGCTACGGACCGGATATCGTCCTGCACGGACAGATGAAACAGAATTTTGTCGATTACAACGCGGCAAAGATCCGCGCACTCCGTTCCATCGTCGATGCACCGATATGGCCCGGCGAACCGATCGCATTCATGACGCAAACGGAAGAACGTGTGCAATCAGCAAATGCAACATCGTACCATGCCGCACTTGCGGCATCAACGGGCGTCGATGCAATCACCATTGCGTCGACCGACGAAGCATTCTCCCGCGGACCGATCACGATCGCGTCACGCATCGATTCCATCCGCGCAGTGACCGATGCATTCCGGTTCATGGGGGACGCATCGTTCCAACCGACAGCCGCGGCAGACAACTTCACCGACGATTTTGTCAGAAAAATTCAATCGGCACTCGAAACTGTCGCCGCGTATGCAAATCTTCCCGAAGCGATCAACGCCGGCGCGCTCGGCAGCAAAGAGGACGGCGCATATCCCGGGAAGTTTGGAAAAGGAACAGTAAGAAATTCCGAACAACAAATTCCAAATCACAAATAAACCTCAAATTCCTATTTTCAGTAGTGGTTTGTTTTGGATTTTAATGATTTGCAAAACAGAATAAATCGTCATGCTGAACCCTGAATAAAAACTTTTCAGGACAGGCTTGTTTCAGCATCTTCTTTTAGCCCCCGAAACCCTGAAAGCAAGTTCAGGGCAGGCAAGTTCGGGGTGACGTAATGCGAATGTAACCCATTACTCAAATTTCAAAAACAGTTGTAACCCCATTTTTGGAATTTGATTGTTGAAAATTATTTGAAATTTGGTAATTGAGATTTGGAATTTCTCAATATTATGCTTACTACAATCGGCATCGCAGGGACCGCAAAGAACACCGGCAAGACCACCACGCTCAATGCGCTGCTTCATTATGCCCAATCAGGCGCGCGGAGTACAAACGATGCCCCATCAATGTCATTTCGAGCCGCCGAAGGGGGTGAGAAATCTGCTTCCGCACAAGAAACCCAATCCGGATTTCTCACTTCGCCCGCCCGATCTCGCAACTCAGACGGGTTCGGAATGACAACCGGCGTCACAAGCATCGGTTACGATGGCGAAGAGATTGACAACATTACATTACTGCCGAAGCCGAGAATCTTTCTAAATCGCGGAATGATTGCATCGACATCGTCGCAATGTGTGCCGGAGAACGGCTGGAGTGTTCTTTACAAAACGGGATTATTCACCGCACTTGGTGAGATCGTGATCGTCCGCTGCGAAACACCGGGATTGATCGTGCTGGCAGGACCAAATAAACGGAGCGAACTCGAAACTGTTGTGCGGCAAATGGCAGATTTAGGGTGCGAAAATATTTTTGTCGATGGTGCACTTAATAGAATTGCCCCGATGTCCATCGTCGACAAGATCATATTCACCACCGGCGCGGCGAGGACGACAGATATAGCGACTCTTGTTGATGAAATGAAGGCGATTGAATCGCTTTTCGGGATTGGCAGAACGAAATGGACAAAATCTATTTTAAAAGCAGAAGGTCATTGCGAGGGAGCGCAGCGACCGAAGCAATCTCCTGAGTTCACACGAAAAACGAGATTGCTTCGCCAAACAACGGCTCGCAATGACAATGATTTGGAATTTTTGCGATGGCCTCCAAACAAACAAGAAAAACCTCCCATCAATGTCATTCTGAGCGAAGCGAACCTGCCTGCCGGACAGGCAGGGAATCCAGATTTCTCTGCGGGGAATTCCACAGGAACCATCATCGATGCGACGGAAGCCGAAATAATTTTACAGCATTATAAAATCATGTGTTATGTCCGCCGCGGCGGATATCCATTACATATAGATGGATTAATTACTTCTAACGGACTTAGAACACTCGTCGAAAGGATTCATCTTCTGCCCGATGCAGAACGACCGCAGGAAATAATTTTCGCCGATCCAATCACCATGCTTCTTTCTGGAGAACCAAAAACAACCGCCCAACTCCTTTCACATCTCATAGAAAAGAACATCACCATCTCATATCAAAAGCCAATTCAACTCGCCGCAATCACCGTCAATCCGTTTTACCCGGAATGCAGGGGCACGACATATACTTCTGCGTATGTTGATGCAAAGGTATTGATTTCAAGGATGAAGCAATCCCTGGAAACTCCGACATTCGATACAATGCGAAATGAGGTTTCGGAATTGAATCGATGTATAAAATAAAAATTGGATTGCAATTTGGCTGAAGTAGCATTCTAAATTTTAATCACTGAAATCATTCCGCACATATTCACAATTTCCCAGCAACTTCTTCGTCAACATGTGCGTAAGCAGTCCCAACAGATGTGTTGGAAAAAAAGCGACCATGAAATTGGATAATGTTGTCCGTGAAAAAATTGTACGCAGAGTTGTTGCTGTCAAATTCGTTTTCCTTCGATTCTGATTTATTTCCCAAGAGCAAATTGTCCGAATAACAATTTTTTCTCTTCAATTTCATTCTTGCTTACCAACCAAATACTCGCAAGACTTGCATGTAGTCACTGACCGCAAGTCATTCGTACCGTTTTTCACCGCAGAGCACGCAAAGAACGCAGAGAAGTGTTTGAAATATATCCTATAAAACCTCAGCGACCTCGGCGAACTCTGCGGTAAACATTTTCCTGCAATGGGTATCACAGAACGCAAAGAAAGAGAAAAAGAGAGCCGCAAAGAATCGATCATAGACGCCGCACAGAAAGTCTTCTTCGACAAAGGTCTGCTTCTTTCAACCATGGACGAGATCGCCGAACAGGCGGAACTCGCCAAGGGAACGCTCTATCTCTACTATCACAGCAAGGAAGATCTCTACCTCGCCGTCATGATGCGCGGCTTGTCGCTGCTGCACGGGATGCTGCGCCGCGTTATCGGCTCGCACGGGTCGTTCGTCGCAACGCTGCTGCAGCTCAGCGATACCTACACGCAATTCTATGAAGAGCACAAGAATTATTTTCGGATGATGCATTTCTTCGAGACGCCGCAGTTCCACAAACAGGTCTCCGAAGAAATGCACCGCTCGTGCGACAGCGTCACGCAGGAATTGTGGAATATGGTGATCGAAGAATTGCGGCAGGGGACGGTGCAGCAGATGGTGCGGAGCGACCTCAGCCCTGTCGAAATAACGATCGTCCTCTGGTCGAACGCCACCACGCTGCTTATGCGGATCGACGCGCAGTACGATCTCTGGAAGGAGACGATGGACATCGACCTGAAGCATACGCTCCGGCTCTCCACACAATTATTGATCGAATCGATACTGACCGAAAAAGGAAAAGACGAATTGCACAGAATATTGAACACGAGGAACAGATGAAAAGAGAAATAATAATATTTCACCCGGGTCAAAAAGAATATTGTCATTGCGAGGGAGTCACGCAGAATGCGGGACGACCGAAGCAATCCCCCGATACAATAAGGAGATTGCTTCGCCAAACGACGGCTCGCAATGACATCAAAAAAAGGGTGCCCTGGTTCATCACAATGACAGCGGTGTTATCGGTTGTATGCATCCCACTCTCCGCCCAAACCGATTCCCTTCACAATCTCACCGTCGAGAATGCGGTGCGGCTTGCGATGATGCACAATCCCGAGCTCGTCTCCGCACGACTGGAGGTGGACCGTTCGGATGCGCGCGTGATGGAAGCGTGGGGATACACGATGCCGTCGGTCGATCTCAGCGGTAACTTCAATCATATCGTCACCAAACCGAAGAGTTATTTCCCGGACGCGATCTACTATCCGTTGGTGAAACTGATGGACTCCACGGCAAAAGTACCGAAACCGACCGGGCAATTGATCGAACTCCCATTTTCGATGACGCCGACCAATTCCGCCAATGCAGCGCTGAATGTGCGGCAGATCCTCTTCAACGGATCTGTCTTCATCGGCGTCGGCGCGGCGAATGTCTATTCCAAAATGGCGCGAGACATTTTCCTGCAAAAGAAAGTCGAGACTGTTGCAAAAGTGCGGAAGGCATACTACGGCGCGTTGCTTGCGCGCGAAGCGTTGACGATGATGCAATCGAATCTGAAGAATGCGGAAGAAAATCTAAAGAACGTACAATTGTTACGCTCGCAGGGAATCGTCTCCGAGTACGACGAACTGCGCGCAACGGTCGGCGTGGATAATCTCCGCCCCATCGTCATCCAGACAGAGACCGGTTTCGATCTTGCCGTCACCAATCTCCGCAACACCATCGGCATCGCGGACTCGGTGAAATTCGTCCCTGCGGAAAGTCTGACACTGCAGGAAGTGGACGAATCTATCGTAATGACTGCCAATGAAACTGTGCTGGAATCGAATCCGAACCTCAACATCGTGAAGCACCAAATTGAACTAAACGATGCAATGGTCTATGCGGAAAAGGCGAATTTCCTTCCCACCATCGCGGCGTACGGTTCATATTCGTACACGGCGATCAAGGACGATTACAAAATTTCGACGAATGACTTTTACAAGCAGTCGCAGGTGGGATTGACATTTTCACTCAATCTTTTCCAGGGATTGCAGACAAGCTCGCGCATTGAACAGGCGCAGCTGGAGAAACAAAAGACGGAAGAGCAAAAAGGAAGTCTCGAACGGAACCTGCAGATGGGAATCCGTTCTGTGGTCGGCACGCTCCGCCAGGCGCGCAAGCGGGTTGATGCGCAGCAAAAGACGGTCGAAACTGCAGAACGGGGCTACAAGATCGTCACGGCGCGCTTCCTCACCAATGCGGCAACACAATTGGAAGTGAACGATGCGCAGCTCGCCCTCTCGCAAGCGAAAGTGAACCGCATGCAGTCGATCTATGATTACCTCGTCGCTGCAACTGAACTTGATTCGATGCTCGGGCGATTGCCGGAGTATGTAAACGAAGAGGAAGAATAAAAAATTGAGAAAAATAAAATTACCGCGTCATTCTGAATCCCGCTTTAGCGGGATGAAGAATCTGCCTGTGTGCAGGGTGGCAATACCCCCATCGCACAAACCAGATTCTTCACTTCGTCCCGATGAATAACATCGGGACTCGTTCAGAATGACACCTAAAGGGAATTATGAATTCAAGAAGGAATCCATCAATGAAAAAAATATCAACCGCAGTCATCGCCTTTGCTTTTCTTCTCAGCGTTTCTTCGTGCAAGAAAGAGGAAGCAGGCAGCACACAAAAAATCCAACCTGTCAACATTACGGTTCAGGAAATCAAACCATCTTCCATGATCGACGGCATTCAGGTCGCCGGAACAGTGAAAGCATTCGAGGATGTGATGATGAGTCCCGAAGAAGGGGGCGTCGTCAAAGAATGGGTGAAGAAAAAGGGGGATCGCGTCAGGAAAGGCGACCTCATCGTCACGCTGAAAGATGAAGTGATCAAAGCGGGATACGATGCGGCAGAAGCGCAATACCGGATCGCGCAGTTGAATGTCGAGAAGCAGCGATCGGTGTACGAACAGCAAGGGATCAGCGAGTTGCAGTACAAGAATATGCAGTACGGACGCGACGCCGCCAAAGCGAATGCCGATCTGATGAAAGCGCGCTGGGAACGGACGCAACTCCGGAGCCCAATCGACGGCGTCGTTGATAATACAGTGCCGAATGCAGGAGAAATGGCTGCACCAGGCATGCCGATCGCACGTGTGGTGAACACATCCACGATCAAGATACAGGCAGAGATTTCCGAGCTGCATTCAGGCGCCATTGTTGTCGGCACGCCGGTATCGGTCACATTCGATGCGGTGCCGGATGTTGAACTGAACGGAAAAGTCTCATTCGTCGGTTCGACCGTTTCGGCAGCGAACCGCACAATGCTCATCGAAATTATCCTGCCAAATCCGAACGGGAAGATCAAACCGGAAATGGTTGCAAAAGTGAACCTGGTCCGCAGGAAAAAGAGCGATGCGATCCTCGTCAGCGAGAATATCATTCAACTGGTCGACCGTGATCGGTACGTCGTGTATGTGGACAATAACGGCATGGCGGAAGAACGCCGCGTCACCCTCGGCGGACGGCAGGGAAATCTGGTCGAGGTTGTATCGGGTTTGAAGATCGGTGAACGGCTGATCGTTTCCGGGTACCAAAAACTTATCAACGGCTCGCCCGTTGTGGTGACGGAATAGATCGATGGTGTCACAAAGAAACAAAGCGATTTTATTAATGTCATTTCGAACGAAGTCCCAAAGGGACGAGTGAGAAATCTGAGTGAACTCATTTTCTCAGATTCCTCGTCCCGCACAGCGGGACTCGGAATGACAACACTTCTGATTGCAGTTTAGGAGAAAAGAAAATGAAAATATGGAACATAGCAGTCGATAATAAAACGGCGGTCTATCTGCTGATGGTGATGATCCTCATCTTCGGATACACGTCGTACATCGCGATGCCGCGTGAAGCGACGCCCGACATCACCATTCCCATCGTCATCGTCTCCACGCCGTACATCGGCGTCTCTCCCGTGGACATGGAGGGATTGATCTCGCAGCCGCTCGAGCGGGCGTTGAAAGGATTGAAAGATGTGAAAGAGATCCGGTCGGTCTCCAAAGAAGGATTGTCAACGATCGTCATCGAATTCAATACCGGCATCGATATCGACGAAGCGCTGCGGCGCGTGCGGGACAAGGTCAATTCTTCACGGTCGCAATTGCCCGCCGATATTCTCGATCCCATCGTCTCGGAAATCAACCTGAGCGAATTTCCCATCATGTATGTAAACACTGTCGGCGACGTGGGACTTGCGCGGTTGAAAAAGATCGCCGAAGAACTGCAGGATAAGATCGAATCGGTACCGGGCGTGCTGCGTGCGGATATTGCCGGAGGTTTGCAGCCGGAGATACAGGTGAATGTGGATGTCTACCGCATGAACGCATATCAGGTCAGCTTCGACGATGTGTCCGGTGCGATCCGCGCGGAGAATCTTTCCATCCCCGGCGGCACGATCGAAACAAAGGAAAAGAATCTCACCGTCCGCGTGCCGGGAGAATTCAAGCAGGTGAAGCCGCTGGAAGATATCGTGCTGAAAATTCAGAACGGCAAACCGATCTATTTACGAGATGTCGCAACAGTCAACTACTCGTTCGAAGACCGCGCAACGTACGCCCGGCTGAATGAAAATGAAGTGGTCTCGCTTGCCGTGCGCAAACGGGCGGGGGAAAATCTCGTCCGCATCGCGGATGAAGTGAAGGAGATCATCGCTGCCGAACAGGCGAACCTTCCTGCGGGGATTTCGCTGGAAGTCTCCAACGATCAATCCCGCTTCATCAAACGGATGGTGCACGAACTGGAGAATAGTATCTTCACCGGCATGTTCCTTGTCGTCCTCTCTCTGTTCATGTTCTTCGGATTCAAGAATTCATTGCTGATCTCCACGGCAATTCCTCTCTCCATGTTCACCGGGTATATCGTGCTCGGCGCGATGGGAATTACGCTGAACATGGTCGTCCTTTTCGCTCTCGTGCTCGTGCTCGGCATTCTGGTGGACGATGCGATTGTCGTCATCGAGAACACGTACCGCCATCAGCAGGAGTACGGCGAGGAACCGAACGTTGCAGCAAAGAAAGCGGCGGGCGAAGTCTTCATCCCCGTCCTCACGTCGACCGTGACGATCCTCTCGGCATTCATCCCGCTTCTTTTCTGGCCTGGCATCGTCGGCGAGTTCATGAAGTTCCTGCCGATCACGCTGATCGTTACGCTGACCGCATCGCTCTTCGTTGCGTATGTCATCAGTCCTGTGCAGGCGGCGGAATGGATCAATTACAGGAAGGAGATCAAGAAAGCGAAATACAATCTCGAACATCCGCACTGGTACAAAAAATACAATCCGCTCACGTTCCTCTATCACGAAGTGGATGAACATTTCTTCCCGTGGATGCAGAAGAATTATGTTTTGGTACTTCGCTGGACGCTGCGGAACAAATGGAAGACGATGGGAGCGGCATTCGCTCTGCTGCTGACGATCATCGTGCTCTTCGGGATGTTCAACAAAGGAGTCGAGTTCTTCCCCACCACCGAACCGGCGCAGATCAGTGTGAGCATCGAATGTCCTGCCGGCGCGTCGCTCGAGGTGACAAACAACATCTCCAAAATTCTCGAAGAGCGGTTGCGGTCGATACCGGGACGGAAGGATATCGAATTCATTGTCTCGAGTATCGGCACATCGGAAAATGTCTTCGATTTCGGCGGAGCCGGGACTTCGAATAAAGGGATCATCTCCATCAATTTTTACGAACAGGATTTGCGCACACAAAGTACATTCATCACGATGGAAGAGGTGCGAAAAATGACGCTCGGTATTGCCGGTGCCGATCTTCGGTTGAACAAACAGCAAATGGGTCCACCCGTCGGTGCACCGGTGAGCATCGAAGTCTCCGGCGAAGATTACGGAACGCTTGCGACGATCAGCAAACAGATACGGGAAAAGATCAAAGATGTGCCGGGACTCGTCGATTTAAAGGACGATTACAACACGGGGCGTCCGGAAGTGGAGATCATTGTCGACCGCGAGAAGGCGGGATTGTTCTGGACCAGTACGGGACAGATCGCATCGACCGTCCGTGCCGCGATCGCAGGTGTGGAAGCATCAAAGTACCGTGTCGGCGAGGATGAGTACAAGATCCGCGTTCGATTGAAGGAAGATCAGCGCACCGCTCCCGCCGATCTGGAAAATCTCAGGATCAATTTTATGAACCGCCGCGGGCAGCTACTCTCGATCCCGCTGACGTCCGTTGCGGATATCCGCAGGACAACATCCGTCACCGACATCCGCCGGAAAGATATGAAGCGTGTCATCACCGTCAGCGGCGATGTATCGAACCGCGTGCAATCCGAAGTGCTGAACGATGTGAAAGCGCTCATCGCCGGAATTGAACTGCCGAACGGTTATGCCGTGAAACTGACCGGATCGCAGAAAGATCAGCAAGAGGCGTCGGATTTTCTCAGCAAAGCATTCATCACCACCCTTCTTCTCGTTTTCCTGATCATGGTAATGGAATTCAATTCGATGAAGGTACCATTCGTCATCATGCTCTCGGTAATATTGTCGTTGATCGGTGTGTTGTTCGGCTTGCTGGTAACGCGCACACCGCTCAGCGTGATGATGACAGGGGTCGGCATTGTTGCACTTGCAGGAATCGTAGTGCGCAACGGCATTATCCTGCTCGACTTTGTGAAGCATAAACATGCCGAGGGTGGATTGTCGCTGGACGATGCATTGGTGGAAGCAGGAAGAGTTCGTTTGCGTCCCGTCATTTTAACCGCTGCCGCCGCGGTGCTTGCGTTGATACCGATGGGAACCGGGTATGATTTCAACTGGACAGGATTCCATTTTGTCACCGGATCGGAAAGCGCAGGATTCTGGCGCCCGCTTGCGGTTGCAATCATTTTCGGATTGACGATCTCCACATTCCTCACGCTCGTCATCGTGCCGACGGCGTACTCGCTGATCGATGAGTGGACGGAGAAGATAAAAGGGTGGATAAAATGGAAGTTGTTTAAGAAAGATGAAGTATAAAGGATAAATCAATTATTGCAGATTCTACTAAAACTTATCTCAAAAATAAAATTTTATCACATCGAGCGAAGTTGAAATGCGACAATTCAATATCGTCATGCCTCGACTTCGCACGGCAAGACATCTTTTTAGTTTTTTTGTGACCGCTTCTGCTCCCCTTCGTCTTTTTCCCCCGCCGATATTTTTTTCTACTGGTGAGTCCCTATCGTCTAGAGGCCTAGGACGGGAGTTTCTCAAGCTCCAGACACAAGTTCGAATCTTGTTGGGGACACAAATTAAAGCCGTTCTGTCATGCAGCGTACGCCCGCCTGCCAAACCATGTTGTTTATGCGGCGGGCAGGCTGGCATCCATCTAAGTTGTCCGAGAGCTTAACTCTCGGACAAAACTCTCTGCGACAGTTCACCTGTCGCAGAACAGCAAGGTCACTTCCCAAACACCCGCTTCAACGATTCTTCAGCCGCTGTCAATGTTTTATCAATGTCGCATTCCGTATGTACCGCGGACATGAATGCCGCCTCAAATTGCGACGGCGCAAGGTAGATGCCGCGGTTCAGCATCTCGTTGAAATATTTCCCGAACAACTTCGTGTCCGATGTTTTTGCTGTGTCGTAATCTTTTACTGTTTCGGTGGTGAAAAAGAGTGTGAACATCGAACCGACTCTGTTCTGCTTCAGCGGCAATTGAAATCGTTGTGCGATATCCGCGATTCCCGATTCTAATCCTGCCGAGCGTGTTTCGAGCATCGTATAAATCGAAGGATCGTGTTTCAGCATCGTCAGCATTGTAAGTCCCGCCTCCATCGCCAGCGGATTTCCCGAGAGCGTTCCTGCCTGATACATCGGTCCATTCGGCGCGACCATTTGCATGATTTCTTTCTTTCCCCCATACGCACCGACCGGCAATCCGCCGCCGATAATTTTTCCCAGCGTTGTAATATCCGGCGTAACGCCGTATAGTTGCTGCGCTCCGCCGAGTGCAACGCGAAATCCCGTCATCACTTCATCGATGACGAACAATGCGTTGTGCAGCGTACAAAGTTTTCGCAATCCTTCCAGAAATCCTTTGTGCGGAGGAATGCATCCCATGTTGCCGACGACGGGTTCAACGATAATGCCCGCCACCTGTCCGGGAAATTCGGCAAACAATTTTTCAACCGACGAAAGATCGTTGAATCGCGCCGTCAATGTTGCGCCTGCAATCGACGCGGGAACACCCGGACTGTCCGGCACGCCGAGTGTCATAGCACCCGACCCCGCTTTGATCAGAAATGAATCGGCATGTCCGTGGTAGCATCCTTCAAACTTGATGATCTTTTCTTTTCCGGTATATGCGCGTGCAAGACGGATCGCACTCATTGTCGCTTCGGTGCCGGAGTTCACCATGCGAACCATTTGAATGGACGGCATGATGGTACAGATCAATTCCGCCATCTCCACCTCGCGGTCCGTTGCCGCGCCGAAACTTGTTCCGTCAACCGCTGCTTTGCTGATCGCATCGAGAATCGCAGGATGCGCATGACCGAGGATCATCGGTCCCCACGAGCCGACGTAGTCGATGTATTCGTTCCCGTCAACATCCCACAGTTTCGCACCCTGCGCTTTTTTAATGAAGACCGGATTTCGCCCGACAGATTTGAATGCACGCACGGGAGAGTTCACTCCGCCGGGAATACGCTGCTGCGCGCGTTGAAATAATGAATCTGAGATTTTTGTGTTCATGAATTATTCCATTTAAGAGTATGCGTCATGCCCTCTACGAGGTCGTAGACCGAACGCTTTAATCGGGCATCCAAAAAATAGATTCCCGCTAACAACATGCGGGAATGACAATGAATCAATAGGTGTTCTGACTGAAAAAGTCTAAACGCCAAGTAATGTCAGACATCGTGTTAATTGAATTCACCAATATTTCCAACTTTTGTTCTGTTAATAGGCAAGATGTCTGACATTTTCAACAAGAGCTAGAACACGGAAAAAAATTTATTTTCTCGCCAACACCTTTGCAGCATCTTTTGCAAAGTAGGTAAGAATCAAATCCGCACCGGCGCGTTTGATGCCGGTCAGCGTTTCCATCATGACACGCTCTTCATCGATCCATCCGTTTCGTCCCGCCGCCTTGATCATCGAATATTCTCCGCTCACATTGTACGCCGCGGTCGGCACGGCGAATGTGTCTTTTACCCTGCGGATGATATCGAGATACGGAAGCGCGGGCTTCACCATCACGATATCGGCTCCTTCGATCAGGTCTTCTTCCACTTCGCGGATCGCTTCGTCGCTGTTTGCGGGATCCATTTGGTGCGAACGGCGGTCGCCGAATTTCGGCGTACTCTCCGCCGCATCGCGGAACGGACCGTAGAAACCCGACGCATACTTTGCGGCGTACGACATGATCGGAATGTTGTGGAAATTATTTTGATCCAGCACGTTCCGGATCGCGCCGATACGTCCGTCGAACATATCGGACGGTGCGATAATATCCGCGCCCGCCTGCGCATGCGTGAGCGCCTCCTTCGTCAGCAATTCAACCGACGCGTCGTTCACAATCTCGTCTCCTTGTACAATGCCGCAATGTCCGTGCGATGTGTACTCGCACAGGCAGACGTCGGTGATGACGATAAGTTCGGGAACTTCCTTCTTCAACGCGCGCACTGCCTGCTGGACGATGCCATTCTCATCGTACGCGCCGCTGCCGACTTCGTCTTTGTGTTCTGGAATGCCGAACAGAATGACGGCGGGAATACCCATCGAATATGTTTCCGTGCAGTCTTTGACCAATTCGTCAACCGATTGCTGGAATACGCCCGGCATCGAAGAGACTTCCTTCTTGAATTTTTTTCCCGGCACCACGAACAACGGATAAATAAAATCCTTCGGCGACAACTCCGTTTCGCGCACCATATCGCGGAATGCGGATTTCATTCTCAACCGGCGAAGACGCTGGCTTGCTTCTATTGTAACAGACATAGTGACCTCATGATATTTTTTGTGACTCGAGATATTTCGTGACGTGATCGCTTACTTTTTCCGACTGAGTGATACAGTCGCTGACACTGATGCCGCCGCGGTAATTTCCCGACAGGAACAATCCCGGATGCTCCGCTTCAAATTTCGACATCTGTTCGACAATCTGTAAATGCCCGAGATGATATTGCGGGATCGCTTTTTCCCATCGGGTAATGCTCGTAAAGACCGGTCCGCCGTTGATCTGCATCAGTTCCTGTAATTCGTCCCGCACCATCGAAAGCAATTCATTGTCATTTTTCAACGCATTCTCCGGCTGTCGCGAGCCGCCGACAAATGCAGTAATCGCAACGCTTCCTTCCGGCGCGCGATCTTCAAACAATGTCGATGACCAGATCGCGCCGAGGATTTTTCTTTTTTCTTTTTCGGGAATCAAAAAACCGAATCCATCCATCGTCTGTTTCACCTGTTCTTTTTTATAACCGACAAACACTTCTGTAACGGGAGGATAGTAAATATCTTGAATAATGTTTGCAAGAGAATCGTCGAATGAAGCCACGAATCGCCCCGCAGCCGATGCTGGAACTGCAAAGATGATCGCGTTTGTCTCATGCGCCCGCCCTGCACCGTCCATCGAATACTGAACCGTGTACGATTTCTCATTTTCATTATATCCGATACGTTCCACAGCGCACGATGTTCGCACAGCGTCGCCAAGCGCTCTGCTCAATGCGCAGGGAAAAGTCTGCATTCCATTCTTAAATGAAAACATCTGCGCCCGATCTTTTGCTACTTCTCTTCTTTTCTTCCGCTCGCGCGCTCCTTTAATCTGTCCGCGGATCAATCCGCCGTATTTTTCTTCCAGAGCATACAACTTCGGAAACGCTGCGCGGACGCTTAACTTTTCCGGGGACCCTGCAAAGATCCCCGCAACGAATGGATTGATTGCATAATCCAAAAATTCTCTGCCGAGACGTCGCACGACAAATTCAGCGATTGATTCTTCGCGTTGAGCCCTGCCGACGAACGGCTCTTTTAATAATCGCAGTTTTGCGGGAAGAGACCAGAGTTTCGATTTCAAAAATTTTCCCGGTGACATCGGCAGAGGATGTAATGTGCCATTGCGCAGAATGTAGCGATTTTTTCCCGCAGGGTTTGCATAGACAAGTTCATTCTCAATACCAAGATCAGCAAACAATGTTTTGAAGAGCGGCGTCGTTTCCAATGCGCTGTTCGGTCCCGTTTCGATCAGCCAGCCATCTTTCCTGACCGTCTTCATCGTTCCGCCGACTTCAGCATCCTGCTCAAACAGAGTAACAGACAATCCTTTTTTCTTCAGCCACCATGCCGTTGCAAGTCCCGAGATTCCGCCGCCGATAATTGTAATGTGCGAAGAGGTCATTGATGAACTGAATTTTTTTTCTCGACAAGATCGGATAAACATTCGATGAATGATTCTTCCGTCAATAGCGCCGGCATCATATCGTAATATTTCACTCCTAACTTCATCGCTTCATCGCGCGCTTCAATGTTGATTTCGGAGAGCGTTTCGATATGATCGGTTACGAACGCGATCGGCACAACAAGAAGATGCGTCGCTCCTTCATGTCCTAACCTGTCGATGGTCTCAACAAGCGACGGAGTCAGCCATTTCTGCGGACCGACTTTGCTTTGAAAGCACAACGTGTGCGGCAATCCGAATTGTCCCTGTTCAACAACACGTTCGTACGTCTTGCGAATGTGGTGGGAGTAGGGATCGCCGTCCCGCACCAGTTTCATCGGCGTGCCGTGTGCACTGAAGACGATCTGAATTTTCGACAGTTCATTTTTCGGCACACGATTGAGCGCGCAGCGTATTCGCCTTACCATCGCCTCGATATACAGCGGATGGTCGTAGTAGTGTTCGATCACCGTTGTCGGGATGGCAGGCATCTTCAATTGTTTGGCAACGCGATTCCATTCGTTCACGCTCGAACCCGTCGTTGCCTTGCAATAATGCGGATAGAGAGGGAGTAAAACGATCCGGTCGGGTTTTGTTGCGATAATTTTTTTCACCGCAATGTCGGTCAGCGGATGCCAGTACCGCATTGCGATATGGACGTCAACATTGTAGCCCTTTCCCCGCAGCATTTCCAACAGATGATTCGCCTGGAGTTGCGTTTGTTTTAAAATCGGAGAACGGCTGCCAATCCGTTTATACAACTCCTGCACTTTCGGTGCGCGGCGTGTGGAAATCATCCGTGCGAGTTTCTTTCGGAATAAGAATGCACCGGGAATGTCGATGATGTCGGGATCGCAGAACAAATTGTACAGGAACGGTTCAACCGCTTCAAGATTGTCAGGTCCGCCGAGCTGAAGAAGTACGACTGCAATTTTTTCGTTGCGTGAATTCATTCTGTTTGTTTACTTGAACCTTGCGAAGGTTTGGATGGAAATATCATAACCTTCGCAAGGTTGTAATTACATTACACAGTTTTTGAGAAGATCGGTTTCTCTTTCATCATCTGATCGATGTACGCATCGAACGCCATAGCGATGTTTCTGATAACCAACCTGCCGAGACCATGCACGATTATCTTATTTGACTCTATTGAAACTAAACCATCGTCAACAAATGTCTGCAATTTGTCGAACGACGGTGCAAAGTAGTCGCGAAAATCAATGTTGTGTTTCATCTCCATCGCCGTCCGCCGTCATTCTGTAGCCGACGGTTGTGGCAAAATTTCCGGCGCCGATTGTCTTACAGTACTCATTCACCGTCTTGATGTTCTGGTGATACGTATTCTGAAAATGTCCGATAGCGGACATGCCGAACCCGTACAGATCGCATCCCGCTTTTGTCGAATATCCCTGGAAGTTTCGGTACATCGTTTTGTTTTTTTGCGCTATCGTCATTTCGTCGGTCGCTTTTGCAAAATGATCCATGCCGATATTCCAGTAGCCCGCGTCAACAAGTTTTTCAATCGTCATCTTGAAGATTTCCAGTTTCTCTTCAACAGTCGGCAGCGTTTCCGTTTTGATCACTTTTTGGTGCGGCTTTAACCACGGCACGTGTGCATAATTGAAGACCGCAATCCTGTCGGGAGAAATATCTATCACTTTATCGACAGTCTCTTCGAATGTCTTCAATGTTTGGTACGGCAGCCCATAGATAAGATCGAGATTGACGCTGGAAAAACCGAGGTCGCGGCTCCAGTTCACTGCATCGCGCGTGATCGATTCCGGCTGAATGCGGTTGACTGCTTCCTGTACTTTTTCGTTAAAATCCTGCACTCCCATACTGACGCGATTGAATCCACTTTCACGCAGTGCTTTCATGTGTTCGTGTGTCAATCCGCGAGGATCGATCTCGACGCTCGCTTCGATGTCGGTATCAAAACGGAAATGGTCTTTGATGAATGAACCGATGTTCCGGATCTCATCCGGCTCCTGGTACGACGGCGTTCCGCCTCCCCAATGCAATTGCGATACTTTGCGATTCGGGGAAATCAGCGGCGCAACGAGTTCAATTTCCCTTTTTAGAAACTTATTGTAATTCACGATGTTGTTGTGGTCGTGCGTTACCAGCATTGTGCAGCCGCAAAAGTAACAGAGCGTATCGCAGTACGGGAAATGGAAATAGAGCGAAAGATCGGCGTTGCTTTCGTTTGAATTTGTCGCAACAATCTCATCATTGTATTCCTTCGGTCCGAAGGATGAAGAGAAGACCGGCGTAGTCGGGTAACTGGTGTAGCGTGGTCCCTGACCGGAATATTTTTTCAGCAGCCCGACATCGATGGATTCAAATTGTTTCATCGCTTCATTTCTCTTTCACGTGATACTGCACGCTGAACGTTTTTACAGCGTTGATGAATGCTTTCACATTTTCAACCGGCGTTTCGGGAAGAATGCCGTGTCCGAGATTGAAAATATGCCCGGAACCGTTGCCGTATTTTTGTAGGATCGATTTTACACCGTGCTCAATCCGCTCGGGAGTTGAAAAGAGCATTGTCGGATCGAGATTTCCTTGCAAGGCGACTTTTTTTCCAATCGCATTTCGCGCTTTCCCAATTTCCGACGTCCAATCCAAACTGACGACGTCTACGCCTATTTCCGCTATTTTTTTGAGCGAGTGACCGCAGTCTTTGCAGAAGACGATCACCGGCACATTTTTCTTCTTCACCTGTTCAACGATCTGTTGAATATAACTGAGAGAAAATTCTTCAAATTCTTCCTGCGCAAGAATTCCACCCCACGTATCGAAAACCTGCACGATGTCTGCACCGGCATCGATTTGTGCGGAAAGATAATCAGCCACCGATTGCGCAAGACGTTTCAACAATCTATGCGCCTGCTCTGGGTGAGAGAAAATCATTTCCTTCACATGCCGGAAATTTTTCGAGCCCTTCCCTTCCACCATGTATGTCGCAAGTGTCCACGGCGACCCGGAAAATCCGATCAGCGGAACTTCGTCGTGCAATCGTTGCTTCGATACGCGGATCGCATCCATCACGTAACGCAGTTCAGTATTCGGGTCGATGGCGCGCAGTGTATTGATATCATCAACAGATCGAATCGGCTTAGGAAATCGGGGTCCCCCTTTTCCTTCTTCAACAATTAATTCCATTCCCATCGCTTCAGGAATCACGAGGATGTCGGAAAAAATAATTGCAGCATCAACGCCAACTAACTCGACAGGTTGAACAGTAACTTCGGCAGCGAGTTCGGGTGTCTTGCATAATGTCAGAAAATCTGCTTTTGCTCGGACTGCACGATATTCAGGCAAATATCTTCCTGCTTGACGCATGAACCAGACAGGAGTTCGTTCCACGGGCTGCCTGCGTGCGGCGCGGAGTAGCAAATCATTTTTCAAATGGTAGTCGCCTTCATCATTTGGTTTTTTTGCTTATTTTTTCAAGTTGTTATTGCGAGACGTTTTTTGTCGAAGCAATCTCACCGAGGATGAAGGAGATTGCTTCACTCGTAAACAGCACTCGCTCGCAATGAACCTTTTCGCGAGAACTATTTATTTGAATAAAATTCTCCAATCGCATCTGCAAATGCCGCCGCGGTTGAGCGCGGCGCCACAAGAACGACATTCAGATTTTCTTTTCGCGCGGTTTCGGCTGTCGTTTCGCCAATCACCGCAACATTTTTTATTCGCGCAATTCTTTCCGCCTGATGGATGAAATGAACAACGCTTGAAGGGCTGAAGAATGTTATCATATCCGCATGATTTTCAATTTCTTCCAAACGACGCCACCGTTCTTCATTGAGCAAAGGTTCCTGCGTGTTGTATACTACAACATCATCAACCTCTGCGCCGTGCTTCGCCAAAATTGTTACAACGTTATTTTTTGCGAGATTCCCCTTCGGGAACAAAAATCGTTTACCGCCAACATTGGTTCGCGCAATTGTGTGCGCCAGTTCTTCTGCGGAAAATGTATCCGGTAGTCGTTCTGTTTGAAAACCGAATTTTTTGATCGTGCTTTCCGTTGTTTCGCCGACTGCGTAGAAAGCGAGATTTTTTATTCGCTCAGATTTCTTTCGATAGTTGACGCGCTGAAAGAAGTATTCCGTCGCATTTGAACTGGTAAAAATTATTCCGGAATAATGATTGAGTTGTTCCAATGCGGAATCACAATCATTCCACGAATCCGGCTCAACGATCTCTACCGCAGGAAAGAGGAGAACGGCTGCATCTTTTTGCTTCAACAGATCGGAAAATTCTTTCGCTTGCTCTTTGCGCCGTGTAACGACAATCGTTTTGCCTGACAACGGCAACTGTTGCGTGCTTCCGGCGCTGTTCACCGTAAATTTTTCCGTATTTCTTCCAAAATTTCTTTTGCGCCGCGGGAGAGCAGCTCTTCGGCAAGCGAGATACCGAGCACTGCAGATTCTTCGGGAGACCCGTTGATGGAGCCGCGCACAATTCTTTTTCCGTCCAGCGATCCGACCATGGCGTCGAGCATAAACTTCCCGTTCTCAATTCTTCCGAATGTGCCGATCGGTATCTGGCATCCTCCCTCAAGATGGCGAAGCAGCGCGCGTTCGCCTGTCGTCGCCTGTTCCGTTTCTTTGTGAGAAAGAGGCACAATCAGTTTTTGCAGATCGGCGTCATCTTCACGAATTTCAATTCCAAGCGCTCCTTGTCCGACAGCGGGAAGGATGAATGTCGGTGTAAAGATTTCGGTGATCATCTGAGCCCATCCCAACCGCGTAACGCCTGCTTTTGCAAGCAGCATTCCGTCCCAATCGCTCTGTTCCAGTTTTTCTCTGCGTGTTTTAAGATTACCTCGGATGTCGATGATCGTCAAATCGGGACGATGCTGAAGCAATTGGCATTTTCTCCGCAGACTTCCGGTCGCAATTTTTCCACTCTTCGGCACATCACTGAACGATGAATATTTTTTTGCAGGATGAGCGATGAATACATCACGTACATCTTCGCGCTCGGAAATCGCACCGAGAATCAATCCCGGTGTCAGTTGTGTCGGTACATCTTTTAAACTGTGTACTGCGAGGTCGATCTCATTGTAGAGCAGCGCTTTTTCAATCTCTTTCGTGAACAATCCTTTATCGCCGATTTTTGACAGCGGCGAGTCGAGAATTTTGTCGCCGGTGGTTTTGATAATAACAGTATCAATCTCGATCCACGAATAGCGCTGCTGCAGTTCCAGCTTCACCCATTTCGCCTGCCACAAGGCGAGATCGCTGCCCCGCGTTCCGATAACGATTTTATTGGATTGTATCACTTCCGTTCCTCTGAATGCTTTGATTTGTTCAATCCGAACAGGCTTCTGACCAGTTCGAGCCGCGATTTTTTCTGACTTTCGGTCTCATCATGTCCGTTACGGAGCGTTACGGTGGGATGATGAAGCAGTTTGTTGACGATCCGCTTGGTGACAAGGTCAACTAACTCCTGATCATTGCCCGAAAATCGGTTGATATGCTTGTGGGACCGACCTGAAGCGATTTATACCATTGATGGAAATTCCGCATTTCTTCAAGAACGATTTCATTTACCTTCGGCAGTTCGGCATGGCGCTTATGAATATTCTGCGCAATGACATTGGAAAGAGAATCCATATCGTTCAGGAACACATTGTCGATATCGTTTGCTGTCGGATCGATGTTGCGCGGCACACCGATATCAAAAATGAAGAGCGGAGAATGATGACGCTGTTTAAGCGCAGACCTTATCTGCGATGCAGTGAGAATGTATTCCTTTGAATTGACCGACGAGATAATGATATCGACAGTCGGAATGATTGAATGGAACGATTCAAAATCGACTACATTTCCTTCGAGCGTCGATGCGAGTTCTTCCGCTTTCTCTCGCGTGCGATTGGTGATAAATAATTCTCCGATGCCGCGTCCGGTCAAATGTTTTGCAGTCAACTCTCCCGTTTCTCCTGCGCCGACCAGCAGCGCTTTGCGCGTACTTAGGTCGTCAAAAATTTTTGACGCCATCTCCACCGCAGCGTAACTGACCGAGACCGCCCCTTCCATCAACGATGTTTCGGTTCTCACTCTCTTGCCGACGTGCAACGCTGCCTGCAAAAATTTATGCATTAACGTTCCGACAGTTTGTTCTTCGATCGCAAGCTGGAAATCATCTTTGATCTGTCCGAGAATTTGAACGTCGCCCACGACCATCGAATCGATCCCCGCCGCAACACGAAACAGATGTTTGACCGCAGAGACTGCGGAGAGCGAATAGAGATGTTCATGCTTGAGGAATGAATCCGAATTCTTAAATCCGACAAAAACATCTTGTATTTCCCGATAATAAGAAGCGATATCGGTCGGCTGAGAAAGTGTCTTATCAATAACGCCGTACAGTTCGGTCCGGTTGCATGTTGAGATGACAAAACATTCGCTGAAAAATTTTTCTTTAAAATGATGAAGCGCGCGGCGTTTTTCTTCAGTGGAAAGCCACGCTTTCTCACGGATATCCAACGAAGCAGTTCGATGATTTATTCCGACAACAAAAAGATCCATGGAAGCGCCGTAAATCAATAAAAATTATGAAAATTGCTGAAATACAAATTTCCCACTGTCAGGGAAAAAAATGAAACAACGAATCCAGCAATCGCTAAAATCA
>JACPGG010000086.1:0-16937 GCA_016182545.1 Ignavibacteriales bacterium | reverse complement strand
CAATCCCGAATATCTCTTTGCCAAAAGACCGATGCCGTAAATTATCCAGATGCATACCGTAATCACCAATTTGGGGTCGAAATACGAAAATTGTTCAAACGCACGGGGAAGCCATATCATACCAACCGCAATCGCTATGCCAAGAAAGACGAAGCCAATTGCGATGGAAATAGCGGTCATTTGCTCAAGAATTTCCAAATTTGGTAATTTGGTATAGAATGCGTTGAATCGCTTTGCCTTGATATTACGATATAACATGATGTACAAGAATCCGTACACCGCTGCAAGCGCCAACCCGACATACCCGATGAGCGCGGATGAAACGTGCGTGCCGAGCAGTTTGCTGCGCAAGACCGGTTTCACTTCCAGCAGGTCTTCGATAAAGAGGGATGAGATGAGCTGAAAAATAAACGACAGCGTTATGATGAAGAAGCCGGTCCCTTTTACGTTGATCATGTATTCGATAATGATATAGACGACAAAAATAGCAAACGAGATGAGGGTCATGATCTCGTAGATCGTTGTGATCGGCACGTGGTCGAACGCTTCGGTGCGGAGTGCAAGGTAAAAGGCATGAAGAAGTGCTGCGGGGATAACGAAAAACGACTGCACGTTTCTGTGAAGCGGCGCGTCGGTGAAAAAATTCTTCGCGTACAGCCAAACGAGTCCTCCGTACAACACTGGGAGAACCAGCGTCAAAAGATCGATCAATGTTTTCATGGGTGTAATAATCGTTCAGAGTTCCCGGAAAAATCAACAAGATGTCTGACTTCTACTATCGTTGCAATGTACGGAGAGTTTCGTTGGAGAACAAGGCGGGAAAATATGAGGTAAGTACGTTGCTACTCTTGGAAGAAAGATCTTCTGTCGGTTGTATAAAGTTGACATATTTACCGATCAATAAGTGAACGGGAAGATAAAAGGGTGAGTGGAAGATAATCTCGGCAAACAAGAAGAATGTTTACCATCATAGTAATCGAGATCGTCAACCTCGGCTACAACTAATATCTCAACTCCACACTCGCCGGCAACTGCTGCACCATAATAAATCCATTCTCCGGCGTAACAGAAACTCCATTTACGCTCACTCGCTGTAATTGCTTCGCGCGGAGCGTTACGGGAATCAGGAGCGGAGTTTTCTTTGCATCAACCGTCCCTTCGATCCGCATCGAGACGCTGCCATCGGATGAAGCAGCAACCGAATACGAGAGTTCCCCGTAGTGCGTCGGCAGTTTCTTCACCGAAAGTCCTTCTCTCAGCCACTCCTCTTTCAATCCTGCACCGACAACGATGGAATGTTCATCATCAATTTCGTACACGAACATTGCGCGGATGGCGTTGATGTAATCCGAACCGACCCACGTATGCGGCATATCGCCGATGAAACGCATGGTGCGGTATCCGTTCGCCACTACTTCCGCCCAATGATTCCATCTCTGCGGTCGCTGATCTTTTAGAAAATAATCGAGTAAATAGTGCGCCCGTTCTTTTTGTCCGAGGTAGATGAATGTACCGACATTCCGGATCTCGTACGGTGTGTAGGCATCCCACTGAAGTTTGTTCTCTGCACGCTGCACGAACCAATCGAAATATTTGTCGAACGTTGCATCGTACGCGGGTTGCGGCACGAATTTCATCTCTCCGTTCGGGAAGAGTGCTATAGAAGTCGATGTTGCATCGAAATCCCCTTTTTCAACGCACCCGGGAATGTAATCGATCTTCCTGTTCTTCATTGCGAGTGCAATAGAATTGTATAGATCGGTACGGAATGCTTTTGCAAGAGAGTCGTACTCGCGTGCTTCTTTCTGTTTGCCAAGTACGGCAGCGGTGGCAGATGCATCTTTCAATCCTTTCAGTACAAAAAAGTTGTCCCAGTACGAATGCATTGCCTTGTCGGAGTATCCTTCATGGCTGATTGATTCGGTCACCAATCCGTAGAACGCCCGCTTCTCGTCGTTCCCGTCGCGGAATTCCGGCGTCATCCGCTGCGCGCGGAGTGACTGGATGAAATTCACCGCAGCAACGATATTATCCCACCGCGCACCGAGAAATGCAGTGTCTTTCGTGAAACGGAAATACTCCATGCAGGCAAAGATCAACTGACCGTGACTGTCGTGTTCAGGAACAGGATCGGGACCGCGTGTATCGACGACACATGGAACAGAGCCGCTTTCGTACTGGTACGGAGCGTACCATTCAAGATATTTCTTCGGCTCTTCGGTGATGCCGAGTTTCAGCAGCGCATCGGAGGTCATCGAGCCGTCGCGGATCCACGAGCGTTCGTACGAACGGGAGCCGGGCTGAAATCCGAATTTGTCTTTGTTGATGAGGATGTAGGCAAGATTGGAACGAATGATATTCACAAGCCGCTGCGCATCGGACGGAACATTGAATTCAACCGTGTTCAATGTTTTCTTCCAGAACGATCGTACTTCTTCGAATGTCTTTTGGAATTCTTCTGAGGTAGGAATTTTGTCCGTCCATAGATTTCCCTCCCGTGTAAATGGAACAGCAGCAATGACAACAAGCGAATCACCCGCTTTCAAATCGAAGGAGTATTGAAACGCGCCGGATGTCATTCCGTGCGGCTGTCCGACACTTTTTGGTTGAGGAACTGTGTTCTGTACGATGAAATCAGTGATGTCCCCCTGTTCGATTGCAGTCGCACCAAACGCAGAAGGTGTTCCGGAGACGATCACCGTTTTATCATCAACCGTTGCTCGATTTCCGTCAATGGCAATTTTATTGGTTTTTGCAAATCCGCCGTCGTAATTGAGCCATTGCGATGTGGGATTCACCTGGAACGGACGGAGAGCAAGATAGAGCGCCCCTTTTTGGTCTTGCACAGAAATGTTCTTTACAACATATCGTGCTATCACAGATGATCGACCTGCTTCACCGGTTGCGAGCAGCGTCGTGCGTAGCGCAATATTTTCATAGGTACGTGTCACGGTCGGAATGGGAAGATAATTTTCATCGAGGGATTGCTCGTTCTTTCCGTTTTCCCAATGCATAACCTTGTTGCTGAGAACGATAAACGGCTCAATAGAAAACCTTTGCTTATCGACTTCAAATACGCCGTCTTCATTAAACAACGCTTCGCGCGTATCGGATGGGACACCGACGACAGTCCAGTACGGCTGCTGTTTCAGGAAGTAGCGCGGATAGAGTCCGATTGGCGACGACGACGCAATTCGTTCAAAGAAATGATTCGGTGTCGAAAGCGATTCGCTGGCGATGACGGTGAATTCCTCAAGTTTGAACGGCAGCCGGGTTGCGTTCTCTTTCAATACCAGCCGAACATACCGCGCTTCTGATTCGGGAAGGAAGTGAAAGACGTTTCCCGATTTTCCGTTGGAGATGGAAGATATTGTCTCGTATTTCTTTTTATCAAACGACGTTTGAATGTCGTACGTCAATCCTTTCAACGATT
The DNA here is from genome assembly GCA_016182545.1 of Ignavibacteriales bacterium. Lineage (GTDB taxonomy): Bacteria > Bacteroidota > Ignavibacteria > UBA10030 > UBA8401 > SpSt-333. The sequence continues at coordinate 13,504 of JACPGG010000086.1, read as the reverse complement.
GGTCCCACACAAGATTGATCGCGCCGAATTCTTTTTCATATTTCAGATCGAGTTCGATCCATTCATTCTTCTTCGATCTGCTGATCCACATTCCCCTGCGTCCGGGAAGAACGTTTGCGACGTCACCTTTCCCTTTCACAATGGATGATGCGGAAGCCGACGGCTGCGGAATTTCTTTCGGCGCAGTCGGCAATGTCGTCAACGTTACGTCGTCGATCCAAACGCTCCCTTTCCCGCCTGTCCCCGCAGTCACGACGATCTCCAGCCGCGATAGTTTTGACGGATACGGCGCGTAGTTCGGTCCCCAGGCGAAACCGAGATGCCGCTTTTTGATGACGATCCGTTTCCAGTCGGTCGGATATGTGTAACTCTTGTTATTTACCCACCAGATTGTACTCCCCGCACTATCATCGCTCGCTTTCACCTCGAAATTATTCACGGGAACGGTCGCTTTCATCATGAATGAGATCTCATAATTCTCCGGCAGCGATGTATTGAAATTCCTGAACACGCCGCCGTATCCCGATCCTTTCGGGAACATGATATCGAATCGGATGGCAGAATTTTCAATCGCGTGCTTTACCTCGACACCGGTGGATTGGAACGCGCTCCACAATTTTGCGTCGCCACAGTCATCAATTACTCGCGATGTGCGGAAGGATTGAGAAAGAAGAAAAGATGTAAGAAGTAACAGTAAGAATGTTTTTCGGATCATTGACCACTCCATTCTGAAAAATATTTCTTCAATCGAGGTTCCTTGTTCGATATTCTGTGTTCACTTCGAATATCGAACACTGAACAAAGAATAATAAACGCCGAACTATACAGTAAAAACTTACTCCTTCACTCCGCCGACCATAATACCTCGAACGTAATGACGCTGGAACAGCAGGAAGAGAGCAAGGACAGGGATGATCGTTATGACGGAACCTGCCATCATCAATTCAAGATCGAGCGTATGCTCTCCCATAAGACTGGCAAGTCCCACTTGCAGCGTATAATTGGATTGATCTGTCATGATGATCAAGGGCCACATGAAGTCATTCCATGTCCCCATAAATGTAAAGAGTGCGAGAGTAAACAGGATGGGACGGCAGAGAGGAAGAATAACAGTGCGGTAAATTCTGAATTCGCTTCCTCCGTCAATACGCGCCGCTTCGATCAGACTGTCGGGGATCGCCATTACAAACTGACGGATGAGAAAGATCCCGAAGATGCTCGCCATGCCCGGAATGATGGCGCCAACGTATGTATTGACGAATCCCATCGTCTTCAGCATCAAAAAGAGCGGCAGCATTGTTACCTGCGCGGGAACAACCAAACCGGCAAGCAGAGCATTGAACATTTTATCACGCCCCTTGAAATGATACTTTGCAAAGGCGAATCCTGCCATTGAGTTCAGCAATGTGGAGATGAGTGTCACCGCACCGGCGATGATGAAGCTGTTGAGAAAATATCTCCCCATATTCAGCCGCTCGGTCAATGCAAGATAATGTTCGAACGTCGGGAGCTTCGGAAGCATCGGCGGCGGGAATGTTCCCGCTTCACCTGAAGACATCAACGATGCCGACACCATCCATAATACGGGTGCAAGCGTTGTTAATCCAATCATCAACAGACCGATGTTGAGAAGTATTTGAGTCTTTTTTTTATTCATCAATTTTTTGAAGAGAAGTCATCCGATGACTTGGTTGCATCAATGCCGTACGCTTCTCTGGAGAACCATCTGGATAACGGTGAAAAACAAAATGATTGCAAACAGCACAAACGCGATCGCAGCGGCATAGCCCATGCTCCACCAGCGGAATCCCTGTTCATACATCAACAACACGATACTCGTCGTCGAATTCAACGGACCACCCTGTGTCATCACGTACGGCTCGGCGAATAATTGGAAATATCCGATGATCGTTATCATTACAACAAAGACGGTGGTCGGCTTCAGCATCGGTATCGTGATCTCTTTGAACTGCTGCCACCAGCTTGCGCCGTCCAGATGCGCCGCTTCGTACAGATCGTCCGGAATATTCTGCAGTCCGGCGATGAAGATGAGCATGTTGTATCCGAAGTTCTTCCACACAGCCATGATGATGATCGCCGGCATCGCGATATCGGGATCGCCGAGCCAATCGATCGGCGCAATTCCGATTTGCGAAAGGAGGTAATTCAATATGCCGTGCGCCGGGTGGTAGAGATACCGCCAGATGATCGCAACGGCAATGAGACTTGAAACGACAGGCAGAAAATAGATCGTGCGGTACAACGATTTGAATTTTGCCAGTTTTGAATTCAACATTAACGCCGTTCCGAGCGACACAGCAACAGAAAGCGGTCCCCCGACGAGGACGAAATAGAATGTATTCTTCAGTGCTTTCCAAAAGAGAGGGGTTTCGACAATGCGAATATAATTTTGGAATCCGACAAAGCGGATATAATCCCAATTCCCAAGCGCGTAGATATCAAAGTCCGTAAAGCTCAACGTAAACGCAGCAAGCACCGGAAGGACGAAAAATATCCCGATCACTGCTAGTGCAGGAGAGAGGAATATCCATGCGGCGGTAGTGCGGGAAGAAGTAGTCATTATTGTTTGCGTGAAGTGTTGTGTTTCAAGTTTCATGTTTCAGGCATGAAGTACTCATGAAACGTGAGACCTGAAACTTAGTTCTCTCTCTCCACCAACCACCTTCTTTTTTCCAGCATCACATCCACTTCGGTGTCGAATTGTTTCACTGCCTGATCGACCGTCATCGTTCCTGTGGCGATATATTCAACATAGATTTGCAAACGAATCACGATCTGTTCCCATTCCGGGATCTGCGGCAGCGGATCGACGCGTTGCAGTTGCCGGTAGAATGCTTTGATGTACGTATTGCTTGCGAGCGAGGAGTCTTGCCACGCTGATTGTCTCGGCGGAAGATTTCCGGTAATTTTATAGAACTCGATCGACTGTTCGACCGATGTCAAAAACTCGATCAACTTCCACGCCGCTTCTTTGTGTTTGCTGTTTTTGAATATAACGAGACTGGTACCAAGCGGAAGTGACGTGCCGGGAGAGAGTGAATCCATTGTGGGAAGCGGCGCGGTCATCCATTCATTCTGAAGATGAGCAGGAATGCGCCGGGTAAACTCACCAATGTTCCATGGTCCGGTGATGTACATTGCAATGAGTCCGTCGGAAAATGCATTGTACAGATTCGTGATCAACTGCATTCCCGACGGGGAGTATTGCTTGCGATAAAATTCATCCAGCAGCGTGAACGCTTTTGTGAATTGCTCTCCGCTGAAATTTCCCTGGGAGTTCTTGCTCTTCAGAAAATTCCCGCCGAACTGCATTCCTAACGCGATCGCAGGGACCCACTCATTGGTCGGGAGGAAGAACGGATAACAGATTTTATTTTTTGCTTTTGCCTGTCGTTGAATGGTCTCTGAAGCCTTCAAAACTTCCGACCATGTTGCAGGAAATTCATCGTAGCCGGCTCGTTGCAGAATGTCTTTTCGATAATACACCACCCGCGTATCGACATACCACGGGATTCCGCTCAGCACTGAATCGATGATATTTGTTTTCAACACACCGGGGAATATATCGTTCACATCAACCATTGACGAGTTCCTGGCAAAAGGATCGAGCGGTTCGAGAGAATTGAGAACAGAAAATTCGGGAAGCCAGGTATTTCCCAGTTGACCGACATCAGGCGTCGATTCGCCCGCGTACGCAGTCAGCAATTTTTCGTGAGCTGCCGTCCAGGGTATTTGCTGCATCTCAACTTTAATGGTCGGATTGCGGCGCTCGAATTCCTTTATCAGCGGTACCACCATCTCACCTTCATTTCCCAATCCCCAGAATTTGATGACGGTAACGGTATCGGTTGAATGGTCGCACCGAATGGCTGCGACCGATACAAGGATGAAAACTATATTCAGGAATTTATTTTTCAATGGTAAAAAGTATGAAACAGATAGTCACAACAGGTCACATAATTCTATTCCTTTGTGCTCTATGTGTCTATGTGTTTAAAAATTATTCCACAACCTCAAACTTCGTTTCAATGTAATCGGCGGAATTCCCGCCGACAAAAACGGTGAACGTTCCCGGCTCAACGACCTTCTTCATGTCAAGATTGTAGAACGAGAGGTCGTCCGGCATCAACGTAAACTCAACGGTTTTCTTTTCTCCTGTATTCAAAGAAATTTTCTTGAATCCTTTCAGTTCCTTCACAGGACGAGTGACCGTCGCGACATCATCGCGAATGTACAATTGGACAACTTCTTCGCCGCTTCTCTTTCCCGAGTTTCCAATATCCACCGATACGTTGATTTTTTGATCTTTCTTGATGCTCGAAGAAGATACTTTCACGTTCGAATATGAAAATGTCGTGTACGATAAACCGAATCCAAACGGATAGAGGGGAGAATTCGGCGAATCGAGATAGCGCGACGTGTATTTATCTTTCTCGACCATCGGTCTGCCGGTGCTTTTGTGATTGTAGTAGATCGGAATTTGTCCGACGCTGCGTGGAAACGTCACCGGTAATTTACCGCTTGGATTGTAATCGCCGAACAGTACGTCCGCCAATGCATTGCCGGTCTCAACACCAAGATGCCATGCTTCAACGATCGCAGGAATATTATCCGCTTCCCATTGCAGTGTCAGCGGTCGTCCGTTCATCACAACGAGCACGATCGGTTTGCCCGTTTTGTGCAATGCTTTCAGTAATTCCTTTTGCATGAACGGCAGATCCAGATCCGTTTTGCTCGCCGCCTCGCCGCTCACATGCTGCGACTCTCCCAGGACTGCGATCACGACATCCGACTGCTTCGCCAATTTCACAGCCTGCGAAATACGGGAGCCGGAATCGGACTCGATCTCGCATCCTTTGTCGTACAAAACTTTCGTCTGCGAAGAAAGTTTTGATGCTATCCCTTCGATGACCGAGACAACATCATCGGGATTTTGGACCCATGCCCATGCACCGGCAAGATCGCGGCGATGTTCTTTCCCTGCCAGCGGTCCGATCAGTGCGATCTTCTTGGTGGATGTGCTGAGCGGGAGAATACTCTTTTCATTTTTCAGCAGCACGATCGATTGCCGTGCAATCTCACGAGCTACGGCGCGGTGATCTTTGTGAAGCAGCAGTTCTTTTTCTTTTTCAGGTTTCGCATTGCGGTACGGATCATTAAAGAGTCCGTACGCGAATTTCACACGCAGCACTCTTCTCACCGCTTCGTTGACGATCTCTTCAGATAATTTTCCAGAACGAACCGCCTCGGCAAGTTTGTAAATATAGATCCTGCTCACCATGTCTATGTCAACACCCGCAGAGAGTCCGACGATACCCGCTTCGGTGCTGTCTTTCGCGATCCTGTGATTCAACAATTCCATGATCGCAGTGTAATCGCTCACGACCAAGCCTTTGAATCCCCATTCTTTCCTCAACAGGTCGGTCATAAGCCAGTGACTTCCCGAACTCGGCACGCCGCCGATCTCGTTGAACGCACTCATCAGTGTCCATGCACCGGCATCGATCGCCGCCTTGTACGGCGGAAAATATATTTCGCGCAGTGATCGTTCCGACATGTCAACGGTGTTGTAATCGCGTCCTGCTTCTGCGCCGCCGTATGCTGCAAAATGTTTTGCACACGCTAACAGAGAACCGTACTCCAGAAGATTTTTTCCTTGAAAACCTTTGACACGTGCCGCAGCCATCGCCGAACCGAGAAACACATCTTCACCCGATCCTTCCGCAATTCGTCCCCACCGCGGATCGCGTGCAATGTCAACCATCGGTGCGTAATTCCAATGGACCCCTGCAGCCGCACCTTCGATTGCCGCGATGCGTGCAGAGCGCTCGACCAATTCCGGATTCCATGAACTCGCTTCCGCCAATGGAATCGGCGTGATCGTACGGAATCCGTGAATAATATCCGCACCGAACATCACGGGGATCTTCATGCGAGTTTCTTCCATCGCAATACGTTGGATCCTTCCCGTTTCAGCCGCGCCATTAATGCCGAGGAATGAACCGATGCTCCCCGCTTTTAAGAGAGCCGTCTGTTCTTCATTGAGCCGTTCGGTCTTTGTGTCGTACCAGGTTCCGCCGATCTGATTCAACTGTCCCAGTTTTTCGTCGATCGTCATCAGTTTGATGATCGAATCGATCTTCGCTTCCGTGTGCGGCGACAATAATTGTGTGGGCGATTGTGCAGTGAGAAGTCCGTGCGCAAAGAATGCAACCGCAAATATTTTTATGATCTCTTTTCTCATAGAACCCTAATTATTTTTTGTGTTGAAGGAACCATTCATACAATTCCGGATTTGCATACGTGGCATCCCACGAATTATGATTGGCGTCAGGATACAATGTGTATTTTACTTTCGTGTTTCCCATCCGTTTCAGTGATTCGATCATCCGTTCGCTCTCAATCGGTAAGACAAGATCGTCCTTTGCTCCGTGAAACGCCCACACGGGCATCTCGCGCAGCCGCCATGTATCTTCGATCGTCCCGCCGCCGCAGACAGGTGCAATCGCCGCAAACCGTTCAGGATACGCAGCCGCGAATTTCCACGTTCCGTATCCCCCCATGCTTAATCCGGTGAGATAGACCCGCGTCGTGTCGATCTGCAATCGTGCGATCACATCATCGAGCAGCAGATTCAGCTCTTCAGCATCCCATCGTTCTCCTTCCGGACATTGCGGCGAGACGACAATGAACGGAAAATCATCTTTCATATCGACGATCTTCGGAATGCTGTGCACTTTCAGTTTGTTGAGATCGTTTCCCCGCTCCCCGGAACCATGCAGAAACATCAAGAGAGGATACCGCGTACCGGGTTCTCCGTAATTTTTGGGAAGATACAGGAGGAATTGCAATCCTGCTTTCTTCACAATTTCTTTTTCAAAACTGTGCGGATGTTGGCCGTTGGCAAGTATCCATTCTTTCGATGCAGAACAGCCGCTCAACAACAGGAATGAAATAATGAGAATAGATAGTAAAATATATTTCATGATGTTCCTTATGCTGAGTATTCAGTTATATTGAGCAATAATTGTTGTGCTACCGGGTCGACCCTTCTCGCAAAGAGTGAATCCGACTCGGTCGAGCGGATCAATCTGCCGCGCAGCTGCAGTCGATACAGAACGATCTTCCCTTTTCCGTATTCGATCTCGGATGCAGCGGTAATATTTAAATCCATTCCGCAGCTCGCAAGCCGCTTTGACGGAATAGAAAAATCAACATCGTATTGCGAAACGATCTCTCCGCCATACGCACCATTGAAGAACTTCAAATGCTCTTTCCCGACATTCTTCCACAACGGGTGCGCATGATCGTCGGCAAAAACGTACGAATCATATCCCCCTTTATCAAGGTCGGCGCGGTGGGAAATTTTCAGATCAACTCCGTCGACGACTTTGTGTACGACACTGCCGACCAAGCGGAATTCAGGTTCAATCAACACCATAGTTCCGCCTGCCTTTACAAATTTTGTGATCGGTTCGATTTGCTGCAGATATTGCCGGTTTCCAAGAACATTCCCGTGAACAATAATCGCCGAAGAATCAGTAAACTTCCCGACTCTGAAGTCTGAATTGGGAATATTCATTTCAGTCAGATATGAATCAATTTCGTGTGATGGATCCAGTACGACAATAGTTTTCTTCGATCCTGACTTCACAGGTCGGTCAAAAACATGCGCGATCTTTGAACTCGTCGCAACAACCGATGAATACTCGTTCAATTCTGCAACGACATTGTACTGCCCGGTATATGACGGAAAGATTATTGCTTCACTAATGACATCATCACGTACGGGATGAACTTCAACTTTCACCTCTTTCTTCGAGACCCATTTTCCATCGGACGTCTTTAATCCAACGAACAATGTTCCGCGACGCGTTTCATTGGAATCATTGAAAACAAAAAATCGGACAGAGCGTTGCTCGTTCACGAAAAAATGACTGTCCCACAATTCTATGCTGACGCCGAACGGTGCGAATGCGTTCTTGATTGCTTTCAGTACCGGCTTTGGCTGCAGATCTTTGATGTTGCCGAGAAACCAATGCGCGGTCGGTCCGTCGTTATTGCTGATGTAGACAAACGGCTGGATCGCCTTGACGCGTATCCTTCTGAACAGTTCGATCAGTTCCTGTGCAAGGAATGATTGATGCGCGATGACATCTTCCTCTGAATAGTCCCTCCCCATCCATCGTTTGACGATCATCGTTGTCAGTACGGTCGGTTCCCATTTGTCGTTGAACCACCACCATAAGAATTCATTCACCATTGATGGAACCGGCAGATGTTCGATCTCATCAAGCGAACGGGCAAAGCCGAATTTGCGGTTGTTCAGTACCATGCCGAGCGAATAGATGTACGGATGCTCCTCGAGAAAGTCGACCGATTCCCACGGACGGTTCGGATCGAGTTTCTTCATTTCGGGAACGATCTCATGCTGCACCGCATCGTCAGTCGATTCATTCAGCGATTCTTTTTTTATTTGAGCGTTCGATCCTGTCACGCACCAGAACTGCCATTCATTCTGGATCAGCATGCCGTATTCATCGGCGATGTCGTACCATTTGTTGTACATCTGTCCGAGATGGTTCCGGAAAAAATTAAAGTTGTGTTCTTTGGGAATATCAATCAGTGCTTTCTTAATCCATTCTTCATTCCACGGCAGCAGTTGCCGCTGGGTGTCGGACAGGAATCTGTGAAATGCAATGTTGCCGCCACGGAGGAGGATCTTTTTTCCATTCAAATAAAAATCTGAGCCGGCAATTTTGAATTCGCGCATGCCGAAAGAAACAACACACAGATCCTCACACGCCTCCCTCAAACCCCCTCCGAAGGAGGGGGCTTTTAAAGCATCTGATATTTTGCTTAATACGAAAGGGAGATTTTTTAAAACCTCTTCATTGGTAAAACGAATGACACGATACCCGTTTTCATTCAGCCATTGTGTCCTCACCTCATCCGCCTCTTTATTCTCCGGTAGCTGATGAATGAGACCATCGATTTCCACGACAAGATGTTTCGACAGACAAACAAAATCTGCAATATATCGTCCAATGATATGCTGTCTTCTAAATTTAAATTCCTCGAGCGACTTTGACTTAAGATGGTCCCACATTACCGACTCTGCTTTAGTGGGATTTTTACGATGCTCTTTAGCAAATTCTTCCAACAACGGATAGAGTTTTGGGTCTGCAGTTTGATATCCAAACCTTTGTGCGATAGTCCCCTCCCCTTGGGAGGGGACTAGGGGTGGGCGCGGGGTTGGGGAAGGGCGTGCAACACGGACTTCTGCTTCGTACAAAAACGGCGTTTCGTGCGACCATAACTTCATATCTCGGATCGGAATGCGAAATACAATCTGGTCTGTCGATCGCTGGGCAATCTCAATACTCACAGTATGAATTTCTGAAACCGCTTCGTGGGATTTCTTTTCAATGATTCTTGTCGATATAGAAAGCGATCTCCGGTCCGATGATAGATTTTCAATCCACACTCTTACTTCCGCCGTCGCATTGTCAATATGCGGAATTACCTGGATCAATTTCACTCTTGCATAGCCGGTACATACAAGCGACACATCGCCCCAAATCCCCGGCGTATAAATTTCCTTTTCCTGATCCCTGCCGACCGCGCTTTCGGGAGGAAGCGTATGTTTCGCACCGACGCGGACGATCAATTCATTCGGTTTGTCGTGGTGCAAATATTTGTTCAACAAATATTCGTGCGATGTGTAGCAACTGATCGAACCGCCGAGGTGATGTTCGTTCAGCCATACTTCGGTGCCGAACATGCTTTGTGAAATTTTTAGAAAGAGAAATTTATCGTCGAAAATATTCTCGATCGAGAATGAAGTGCGGTACCAATGGAAGTCGAATTTTTGCCAGTCATATGCCGGACTCGCCATATCGACAACGGCAGGAACGGGAACTGTCGAAGCGAATTCCTTCGGAATGATATTTTCCTCACCGCCGGAAATTTCCCAGGTGCCGTTCAGCGAGAAGATGTTGCGGGACGTATTCGGATCTATTGAGAATTGAAAGTCGGTCACAGGAGTTTCTTTTGGTTACAGGATTCATGTCCGCCTGCAGCGGGTAGGTTTCATGTTTCAGGCAGGAAGCATGGAAACCTGAACCTTAAAACTTGAAACAGTCTTTACTTTTTCTTTGAAAGGGTATCCAGCCATCCGCCGGTGAATCCGGCATGCTGCAGTCCTTTGATGATGTACGGATTCTTCTTCATCACTTCCCACACAAGTCCGGTGCGGTAATTTTCTATCATCAATGCAATCGGTCCTTGATCGATGCCAAGATAATCATGGTCGAACCAGCCATGCGGCGTTTGCGGGGTGATGAATGTCGGATTGAATGCATCGACAAAACCGTACTTCGTCCATAGTTTACTGCCGTATTTGTTCTTCATTGCTTTCAACGCAGGAATACAGATTTCGGGTGCGAAAGGAACCGAGCCGCCAACTGCAGTCGGAGCCAGCGTGCCGTCGTCAACATGCTCATCGGCGCCGGTGCCGCGCGCGGAGTACGACCGGAAATTTCGTTTGATACCGTTGACGACAAATGATGTATCGTTTGGTCCGTCACATGCTGTCATTCCCCAAATCGATTCGGAGTAATCGATCCACTTATTCGGGTTTTGTTTTGCATACTCCTGATGAACATACGTTGCCCGGCGAGAATTCTCAAAATAATCAATTCCCTTCTTTCTCATGTATTCGTCTTTGATACCACGGAAATCGATCCACACATGCGAGTACTGATGTCCAAACAGGGGCATAAAGTTGAGGTGCTCCTGTCCGTAATACGTTTCCCATTTGTACGGTTCCGTCCATGTCTCCCACACACTTTCCGGAACCGGATAGGTCGGCGAACCGAGGGCGAGAATATAGAGGATCATCGCTTCGTTGTATCCGGTCCAGATCCATTTGTGAAATCCTTCTTCTGGTTTCCATCCCATTGCAACACCTTTCCTGCCATCCATCGCCCATTTCCAGTCGATGCGGCGATAGAGTGAATCAGCAAGTGCGCGGATCTCTTGTTCATCGGCAGTGTTCCGATCAAAGTACGACTGAGCGAAGAGAACGCCGGCGATCAACAATGCCGTATCGATGGTAGAAAGTTCAACATCTTTGAAGCGGGATCCGTCATCAAAATTCAAAAAGTGATAAAAGAATCCACGATGCCCGATCATTCCTTTCGGCGCGTCTCCCTGCTTTCCCTTCCACAAGTATCGCAGCGTTGTCAACGTCCTATTGACTGCATCGGCACGTGCGATATAGTTGCGCTCGACAGCAACACCGTACGACGTCAATGAAAATCCGATCGCCGCAACGCTGGAGAAAGTGAGCGTGGGAAATCTGTCGGGAGTGAGTCCTGTTTCTTCCGGCGTGACATCGAGGAACCACTGCACGGTGCGCTGTTGAACGGTATCGAGAAACGGATCCCACAATTTTTGTGGTTGACCTCTTAGCGAGGAACCGAGAGCGCTGACAAGTATGACTAGAATAAGATTTGCCGATATCTTATACAAATAAACTCCTGAAGGAAGATCGTAGGCATCTGCTCTGAACGGAATATCGTACCGTCCTGCCGATTGATCGGCATGCACAAGCGTTGCAATTTCTTTACCGAGCAGGTCGTATACCTTTAGTTCGACAAAAGAATTTTTCGGTAACTGGTACGATATGAGGGTCGAAGGATTAAACGGATTGGGATAGTTCTGCAGCATGGAAAAATCTTTCGGCAGCGATTTTTCTTTTTCCACACTTGTGATCGGACCGAATTTTGCAGCAGCGAGTCCGCGCTGCACGTCGGGATTCTTCATAAATCGATTCCACACCGACTGATTACGGTAATTCTCAATCATGATGATGATCGGTCCCTGATCGATGCCGATGACATCGGGACCCCACCAATTCTGATTCAGATTGAAGGCATCACGGAATCCGTACTTCGACCACAACTGCGCATTGTAGTTGTTCCACATATTCTTAATCACTGGAATGACAACTTCCGGCGCGAACGGAATGGAACTGATCGGCGCGGTCGGAACAATGGTTCCGTCATCGTTCTGTTCCGGCGGCGCGCCGTGTGCTGCGTATCCGCCCGGCACATCGCTGGCGGTTATTCCCCACAATGAATCGCTGTATCCTTTATGACCTTTGGGATTTGCGATACTGTAGGCACGCTGCGCCAGTGTGGCACGGCGCGAATTCTCAAAGTAATCAAGATTGTGATCCTTCATCCACACATCCGCAATGCCGCGGAAATCGATCCAGCAGTGAGAATACTGATGACCAAACAACGGCGGAAAGTTGACATAGAGATATCCGTATTGAAATTTATAGTTCTCGTTGTACCCGTCAGTCCATTTTTGCCATCCCGTGTAATCAACCGGATACGTCGGTGATCCGAGCGCCAAAATATACATGATCATCGCTTCGTTGTAGCCAACCCATTGTCCGTATCCGCCGAAGCCTGTCCCGGGCATCCATCCCAGCATAATCCCCGGATTGAAATTGCGCATCAAGTCCCAATTCATTCGATAGTAAATAGAGTCAGAATATTGTCGGATCAATGTTTCAACCGAATCGGATGTTGTGAAGTACTGTTTCACGTCAACGATCCCGGCAAGCAGTAGCGCAGTATCAATAGTGGATAGCTCACTGTCCCACGCACGAGTCGCCGTGTTCATGTCGAGAAAGTGGTAGAATAATCCGTACATTCCCGCGTAGCCATTGCCGGTCCCTTGTGGTGCATACCAAAATGTTTTCAATGTTGTCAAGACTCTGTCACGTGCCGCTGCACGACTCACCCATCCGTGATCGATGCCGATACAGATCGCAGTCAATCCGAATCCGACCGACGCTATGCTGCACGGCGCATCTTTCGGTGTGGTTACATTTTGACGATCTCTGATGAGTCCGTTGGCAGGATTGGCTTCGTTCCAGAAAAAATTAAACGCAGTGTGCTGAATCGTATCGAGCAGTGCTTCGGTGGAGATCTGAGCAGAAGCAAGAGAGATGCTAAGAAACGATATGATGATTTTTTGTTTCATAAGTTCACACCTGTAAATTTTAATTTAGGGAAAAGATAAGATGGGCTCCACATTGAAGGTGGAGTCCATCCACAATCATCCCATTATCGCGACAACCATGTGGGCAGTACTCGGCGGGAATACCGGAACTGTTTTATTACGGGGACCCTTGGTCATGCAGTGCCTCTCTCCATCCACCCACAATTCTGTCAATCCGCACTGAACGTGATCCGGATTTCTGACTTCAATATTATATATCGCCCCGCGAAATGTCCGTTTCACTGTAAATCCGTTCCATGACGCAGGGATGCATGGATCGATCATTAATCCGTCTGCCGTTGGTCTGATCCCCAATATCCATTCAAGTCCAACCCTGAACAGCCATGCCGCTGAACCGGAATACCACGTCCATCCGCCTCTACCGAAAAATTTTGAATCGGGT
>JACPGG010000085.1 GCA_016182545.1 Ignavibacteriales bacterium | reverse complement strand
CGCTCCGTACCGGATTTGAACCAGCCAATGGTTGTGTCGTTGTCATGCGTGCCGGAATAGACAACGGTATTTGAAATATAATTGTGCGGAAGGAAATTATTTTTTGTATCGCCCGCGAATGCGAATTGCAAAATTCTCATGCCGGGAAGTTGGAACCGGTCGCGCAATTCGATGACATCGGGGGTGATCTCGCCGAGATCTTCCGCAATGATCGGCAATTTACCCAGTTTCTTTTCGATTGCATCGAATAATTTTGCGCCGGGACCCTTCACCCATTTTCCCTTGACGGCGGTTTTTTCTTCCGCAGGAATTTCCCAGTATCCTGCAAAGCCGCGGAAGTGATCTATCCGGACAAGATCGACCAATTCCAGTGTTGTCCGGATCCGTTCGATCCACCACGAATAATTCTCTTCGTGCATCGCTTTCCAGTCGTACAGCGGATTTCCCCACCGCTGCCCCGTCGCACTGAAATAATCCGGCGGAACTCCTGCAACGACTCTCGGTTTCAGGTTTTTGTCTAGATGGAACAGGTGCTGGTTTGCCCACGTATCGGAACTTTGATAGGCGATGAAGATCGGGATGTCGCCGATGATCTTAACGTTTCTATCATTTGCGTATTTCTTCAACGCGTGCCATTGGCGGAAGAAGCACCATTGTGTGAATTCCCAAAACCGGACCTCGTTCGCAAGTTCAGTGTGAGCATTCTTAAGGGCAGCCGGTTTTCGTTTGACCAATTCTTCGTCCCATGTGCTCCACTCCGCACCGTTGTATTTGCCGATGAGAGCCATGAAGAGCGCATAATCTTCCAGCCACGACTTTTGCTTTTTGCAGAATGACTGAAAATCTTCCATCTCTTTTTTGTCATTCTTCGCAAAAAAATTCTCGGCTGCAATCCGCAGTTTCGACATACGAAAAGTTTTCACATTACCGAAGTGAACTTTCGACGGAGAGAAGTTCGGTAAATTCTGCAGTTCGTTTTGTGGAAGCCATCCCTTCGTTACCAATTCCTGCAGGTCGATTAAAAGCGCTTCCCCAGCAAACGCAGAAAGACACATGTACGGTGAGTCTCCCATTCCCACCGGACCGAGCGGAAGCATCTGCCACAATTTTTGTCCGGCAACAACAAGCCAATCGATAAAGTGGTAAGCCGGGGCGCCGAGATCTCCGGAACCGTACGGACCGGGAAGTGATGTTGGGTGCAAAAGGATTCCGGATGAACGTTCAAATTTCATGTTGGTGTGTAGTTTATGATATAAAGCAATATCAGTTCGTTAGTAATCCCGCCACCCTCCTCAATCCTTTCACTTCTTTCTCATTCAAAAATCTCCAGCGACCTCTTCCGAGACCGCTTAATGTCAATCCCGCATATTCCGTGCGGTGAAGTTTTTCAATTTCATATCCGAGCGATTCAAACATCCTGCGTACCTGCCTATTTTTCCCTTCATGAATATGGAGCACAACGTTCTTTGCTTTTGTTCCGGGAATGATGTCCAGTTCGCACGGTGCGGTTTTCCCGTCTTCAAGGTACACACCGTTCACAAGTTTTTGTGCGTGCGCTTCATCCAGTGATTTGTCCAGTGTAACATGATACGATTTGATTACTTCACTTGAAGGATGCATCAACTTATTCGCAAGATCCCCGTCATTGGTGAGCAGCAGAACTCCGGACGTGTTTCGATCCAATCTTCCAACGGGATAAATACGCTCGCGCACGTTCACCAATTGCATGACAGTGCGTCGCCCTTTTTCATCACGCACCGTTGTGATGTAATCTTTTGGTTTGTGCAGAAGGATATAGATGAGATTGTAAGCGACCGACGCACGTTTGCCATTGACGGTGACGGTATCGTTGATCGTGTGGACTTTTGTCGCAAGATCGGTCACGACGTTGCCGTTCACTTTCACTTCACCGGCGACGATCAGTTCTTCAGCGGCACGGCGGGACGCAACCCCCGCCATCGCAAGAAATCGGTTTAACCGAACAACTTCTTGAAGAACGTCTTGACCTTGTTTTTCCACGTGCTCCACCCGGACTGCGGGTCGGACTGACGGTTTGACTCTTGCTCGTTCTCGTTTCTTGTATCTCTCGGTGCCTTGTTGCTGCTTTGGTCCGGATGGTTTATTTCGTTTATTCTGCCATGGTTTATTGATAATTCAGCTCCTTCTTCTCCAAAAATTTCAGTAGATCTCTCCGGTACATTTTCAGTTTGTATTCCGTTATACAAATTTTCTTGCTCACTTACCGTTTCACTTTGAAATTCAGTTTCACTATTCGATATTTCATTGTCCAAGAGAACATCTTGTTCTACGGTCGTCTGTACATTAACTTCAGTTTGCTGCTCTTCAATTATCCCTACAACACTTTGTTCTTCACTTGGGGATTCATTGATCACGCTGACGTCTGATTCCTGTGTTGTGGTCACTTTCTCCCGATCTTTTTCAATTCGCTCGGTTGCTATCTCTTCAGGAATCTTCACTTTCGGCTGTTTCGTCACTTTTTCTTTTTTCGCAGCACCTTCATGCCCTTCAAGTTTATTTTCAAGCCCTTCACGGAATTCAAGTTCCTGCTGCTCCGCCAGCAGACGCCTGTCAACTTCCAACTCTGTTTCGTTGATCAGTTCAGCGATCTCCCTCGGCTTCGGAAGATCTGTCAGTTCGTTCAGACCGAAATGTTCAAGGAATTTCTGTGTTGTTCCGTACAGCAGCGGGCGACCGGGTGTATTTTGCCTGCCGGTGATGTGGATGAGATCCTTTTCGAGAAGAGCGTTGATGATGTAATCGACATTCACACCGCGGATAAATTCAACTTCAACTTTCGTGATCGGTTGTTTGTACGCTATGATGGCGAGTGTCTCTACCGCCGTTGGTGACAAACGACGGCGCGCTTTTTCTTTCGCTAACTTCCCAACCCATGTTGCAAATTGCTCCTGGGTTGCGTAGATGAATCCGCCTGCAATTTCAACAATACGGAATCCGCTCCCAAGTCTGGCATACCCTCGATTCAGATCGCCCACCGCTTTGCGGATGATCTCAGCATTCACGGTCAATTGTTCATGCGGCAACCGCTCTTTATTCGCTTCGTCAACTATTCCGCGGATCATCCTGACCGTCATCGGCTCATCGCATGCAAAGATGAGCGTTTCAATGATATTCTTCACCTCCACCGGGACATCTATTTCGACCGGAAGTACTTCCACCTGTGCTTCGCTCATGCAAATTCCTCCGTTGGTAATTTCACAATAGTGATATCGCCGTACGCTTCAAATTGACTGATCGCAATTATTTTCGATTTCATCATTTCCAACAATGCAAGGAACGTGACCACCACACGGATCTTTTCCGTCATCGCAAGAGCTATCTCCTGGAACGACACTTCGTCTTTGTACTTGAACAGATTCAAAATGAACTCTGTCTGTTCATCGACAGTGACATTCAATTTATTGATCTCATGCACATGCTTGCGCGGCATCTTGTTCACTGCAAACTGGAACGCGGCGATCAGATCGAATAAGGTGACATCTTTGATCAGGTCATCGTCTCCGTTCGTTTCGACGATCTTCGGATCATGCTCAAAATTTCCCCTGTATGCCAGCTGACGCTGATGCAGCTGCATCTTCTCCAACTCTTCCGCCATTTCTTTCCACCGTTTGTACTCCAACAGTCGCCGGACAAGCTGGGCGCGCGGATCGAACTCTTCCTCTCCTTCGCCGTCGGGACGCGGCAGCAGCATTTGTGCTTTTATCTGCATCAACTCCGCCGCAGTGACGATAAATTCTCCTGCGATGTCGAGATCCAGTTCCTGCAAGTACTGAAGGTATTCTAAGAACTCTTTCGTGATCTTCGCTATCGGTATATCGTAGATATCCAACTCATCTCTTTTTATAAAAAAGAGAAGGAGATCAAGCGGTCCTTCAAAGTCTGTCAGTTTTACGCGATACATATTCTTTAAATGCAATTCGCTTGCTTGAAGCAATCGGATTGCTACTATTCCATTTATCCTATCTTCATTACATCACGAACTTGCTGCATCGTCTTTTGCGCTTCCGTATGCGCCTTCTTCTCTCCATCCGTAAGAATATCTTTTACGGAACCCATATCTTGTTCATAGCGGGCGCGTTTCTCTCTCATCGGTGCCAGTACATCGGCGATCTTTGTTGCACAATTCTTTTTGCAGTCCACACCTCCGGTGCCTCGTTCGCATTGAATTTTTTGTGATATGAAAAGACGACACAAATATCAGGTCTGCCCGGATCGTTCCGCCGTACTTTCTGCGGATCGGTCACTGCTGTACGCATCTTCTTTTGAATTTCATCCGGTGAATCCGAAAGCAAAATCGTATTGCCGATCGATTTGCTCATCTTCTGGTTGCCGTCGAGTCCGGCAAGACGGGCAAACTTGGTCAACTTCGGTTCCGGTTCGGGAAATACTTCTCCCCATTGATTATTGAATCGACGCGCGATCTCGCGCGTGATCTCGATGTGCGGAACCTGATCTTCGCCGACAGGAACAACGTCACCTTTGTACAAAAGGATATCTGCCGCTTGCAACACAGGATATCCAAGATGTCCGAACACGAGTGATTCCATATTCAGATCGCGCACCTGATCTTTCAATGTCGGATTTCTTTCCAGCCGCGATGTCGTTACAAGCATCGAAAAGATAAGTTGCAATTCCGCATGCTCCTTGATCTGTGACTGGCGGAAGATCGGACTTTTTTCCGGATCAATTCCCGCAGCCAGCCAATCGATCACCATATCGATGGAATTCTGATACAGCTCGCTCGTATCAAGATTCGTCGTTAGGGCATGATAATCCGCAATGAGATGAAAATTGTCGTATTCGTTTTGAAGTGAAACCCAATTTTCCAGTGCCCCGACGAGGTGACCGATGTGTAATTTTCCGGTCGGACGCATGCCGGAGAGAATTCGTTTTTTTTGTCCCACTATTTCAAGTTCTTCCTGATAAATTCTATTTGCGTTCTGATCTTGGGTAGTTCGTTGACAACTGTTCTCCATACAATTTCGAGGGAGACTTCAAAGTATTCATGAACCACAATGTCGCGCATCCCGGAAATTTCTTTCCACGGAATTGTGGGATATTGTTGACGGACATCAGTCGGAATTTTCTTCACGGCTTCTCCAATAATCTCCAACCGCCGGATGATCGCATCTTGTTTTTTCTGTATTTTCGTAAAAATCTTTCTCACTGATCGATTGACTGTATTGAAGAATCTTCCCTATACTCTCCAGTATATCATCCAAATACGTTGCAACATCACGGCTCATACAATTCGAATGTTGTCGCTTAAAATATTTTTCCTTAACGCAGGTTTTATCGCCTTATACTCGACTAAATCAACCTTCCTTCCCAACTGTTCCTCAAGCTCCAATTTTATTCCGACATAATTCAGAAGTGAAATTGGATTGCCAAACTCAACAAGAATATCAACATCACTGGTTGGGTTTGTTTCATTTCGCACAATTGATCCAAACAATGCGGCCTGAGTGACCTTGTGTTTTAACAAGATCGGTCTCACTCTTTTTTGAATTTCTTGAATTGTCATGAAAGAAATCTGAGAATGTATAATATTTATTGTATCAATGTAAAAACAGATACGGTTTCCAACGATCGTCCAGATTTCCGACAAAATGGCGAATGAACGTCACATGATTCGGTTTCATGGGATTTCGTACCAACGGCATATTCACTTCATCGGGGAGACGGTCTCCCTTCTTGTTGTTACATTTTACGCATGCGGCAACAAGATTTTCCCATGTATCCTCACCGCCACGCGACTTCGGCTGGACGTGGTCAACCGTTAAAGGAACATCGCCGCGTCCGCAATACTGGCAGCGGTGCCCGTCACGGCGCAAAATATTTTTTCGAGAGAGAATGATCTTTTTGTAGGGAACACGAACAAAAACAGACAGACGTACGACGCTCGGAAATGGTATCGTCATCGAGACGGACCGGATTGTTTTCCCGTTGCTTGTTTCAATCATTTCTGCTTTCCCCAAAAAGAGCAAAATGATCGCTTTCTTAACGTTACAAACGCTTAGCGGCTCGTAATTCTGATTAAGAACGAGCACTTTGCTGTTGAGCCGCCCATGAATGCTTTTTGATTGAAAGAGCGAACTGAAGGCGTATATCCTCCCTCTGCTGTTTTATTCTAAAAATGAAAGGGCTTTTTATGATGATTGAACTTCAATGAACTGAATACGTTTTCCTTATACCCTCTAGAAATACTTTGGGTGCCTACCTTTGACCGCTGATTTATGAAGGAAATATAACAATGTGGGGGGTGAATTTCAAATGCAGAATCGGAAAAAATGGGATGATTTATCGGTCCACAACCCTTCCGCTAGGATGAGATTTTGTATCGCTTTTTGATCTCTGAGACTGAATCCCCACCATACTTCTCTAAAAATGCGTTCGCAATTACAGGAGAAACCACTGATTCTCCAATGACCGAACATGCAGGAACAGCACAAACATCCGATCGTTCATAGCGAGATTGGGTTGTCTTTTTGCTGATGATATCGACTGTTCTCAATGGATTTGCGAGAGTAGATATCGGTTTCATTGCTCCGCGAATGACTAACAGTTCACCATTGGTCACGCCACCTTCCAGTCCGCCGGCTCGATTTGTGGGACGGGTGATCTTTCCATTTTTAGAGACAATTTCATCATGCACTTCAGAACCGAAACGGCGGGCATTTTCAAATCCATCACCAATCTCTACACCTTTGACTGCATGGATGGACATCACCGCTTGTGCAAGTTGTCCGTCAAGTTTCCGGTCATAATGAACATAACTCCCCAAACCGATTGGGATACCCGACACAAGCACTTCGAATATTCCTCCAAGCGTATCCCCTTTTTTCTTGCACGATTTTATTGCGGCGATCGCCCTTGACTCAGTCATTGTATCGAGAATTCTGACTTCAGAACTATCAGCCAGATCGGATAATTTTGAGATCTCGTTAGAGAATTTTTTTATGAGTTTGTCGACGGTTGAACGATTCTCTAATTCGGCAGAACCAATTGAAAGAACATGGCTGCCAACGTGAATTCCGAATTCGTGAAGAAATCTTTTTGCTATCGTGCAGCACGCTACCCGCATTGCAGTTTCACGAGCGCTTGCACGATCGATGACATTACGAATATCATCAAAATTATATTTTATGGAACCGACAAAATCTGCATGTCCCGGACGGGGCAAAGTAATTTTTTCAATTCCCTTTCCGCTTCCTTCAACCGACATTCTCTCTGTCCAGTTTTGCCAATCTTTATTTCTCACCATCAATGCGATCGGAGAGCCGAGCGTCTTTCCGAAACGAACGCCCGAAAGAATTTCCACCTTGTCGGTCTCAATCCGCATCCGTCCGCCGCGACCGTATCCTTGTTGCCTGCGCCAAAGTTGATGGTTGATATATTCTGATGAAATAGAAAGCCCGGCGGGAACTCCTTCAACAATTCCGACAAGAGCTTGTCCGTGTGATTCACCTGCTGTGTAGTAACGTATCATCTGTTTCTTATAAATATTAAAAAGTTATGATAAATTTATTTGTCTCATGTCTCAGGATCGTGGATATTAATTTGATGGTAGAAACTTGAAACGTGAAACCGGAAACTCCAAATTTTTTGTCCTCATGAAATCCACTTCCCGTTCTGCTTCAATACCTGTCTACCGATAATTAATTTCTGGATCTCATTCGTCCCTTCGAAAATTTTCAAGATGCGTGCGTCGCGGTAAAATCTCTCCAACGGAAGTTCTGCAGAAAATCCCATCCCGCCGTGAATCTGTAATGCTTTATCTGCGACATCCGAAACAGTTTCCGAGCAGTATAACTTGACGATAGCAGCGTCGAGTGTAACATCTTCTTTTGCATCGATCTTGAATGCCGCACGGTACACCATATCCTGCATGGTGTAAACCGCCGTTGCAATATCTGCGAGCATAAATTGCACAGCTTGAAACTTTGATATTGTTTCATCGAACTGTTTCCGTTGTTTCGAGTAAACAGTCGATAGTTCCAACAGCTCTTTAGCCGCACCGAGGCAGCATGCACCCAAACCGATCCTGCCGGAATTTAATGTTTCCATTGCGATCAAAAACCCTCTGCCATCAGCACCGATCATGTTCTCTTCCGGCACTTCAACATCTTCGAATGTAAGGGTATTTGTCACGCTCCCCTTGATCCCGAGTTTCTTTTCATTCGGTCCCACACTGACACCCGGAAAATTCTTCTCAATGACGAATCCAGTGATCCCTTTTTCCGTTCTCGCAAAAACCGAATATACATCCGCAATCGCACCGTTCGTTATCCAGACTTTAGAACCGTTTACGATCCACTTATCACCTTTTTTTTCGGCACGGGTTTGAAGATTAAAGGAGTCGGAACCTGCTTCCGATTCCGTTAATGCAAACGCTGCAAGCATTTCACCCGATGCAAGTTTTGGAAGATATTTTTTCTTAATCTCTTCACAGCCACCGATCAGAATGGCATTTGCTCCGATCGATTGATGAGCACCGATCGTAGCTGCCGTTGATCCGCACGCGTGCGACACTTCTTCCTGTGCAATGCAAAATCCAACCTTCCCGAACCCACCGCCACCATATTCTTCCGGAATTGAAGTGCCGAATAATCCCACTTCGGCGATCTTTCTCAACAGTTCGCTGGGTACCCCTTCATTCTTGTCTATCTGTGATGCAATCGGACGGATCTCACTGTTCGTGAAATCGCGAGCCATATCCCGGAGCATATGCTGTTCCGGCGAGAACGTTAAATTCATGTAGTGATCCTGAAGCGTAAAAAGTTTTGTCATGGAATATACAAAAAATTAGGCGGGAGTAAATAAAACATGCCGGATGTTTTTCTTCAGAGTTAAAATTCCGACGCTGGTGATTCAGAAATTCCTGACGATCAATCGAATTGCAACCAAAGCCATCACGAACAGTAATCCACAAATGATCCAATAGCTTTTGATTTTATGCGACAATTGCCCGCCTATTTGTGCGCCGATGATCGCACCAGCTCCCAAATATGGAATGAACGTCCACGCAACCTCTCCGATGTATGCATGACTTGCGGCAGCGAACGTCGCGGAGATCGCAAGAATAAAATGTGATGTGGGAATCGCAATGAAAGGAACAAAATGAAACAAATAGATCATCGCAGGAACATGGACGACACCGCCGCCGATCCCCGCCATGCTGGCGACAAAACCGACAAAAAAACTTATCACAAATCCTAGCGGTTTGCTGAAGTGCGGCGTTTGATACGTCGACATTGTGACCGGTTCCGATGGTAACTGCCGGCGAAATCCCAAATAGAGTACAATAACGATAAGGAAAATTCCAAAGCTGATGTCGAACACCGGCTTTGAAATCAATTGCAGAAGATACGCACCCATAAATGATCCGGGCAGTGTAGCGGAAGCAAAAAGAATTCCAGTACGATAATCGATCCTGTGTTGACGAACGTATGACACTGTCCCCGATATTGCATTCAACGCCACAATGACCATAGAGGTACCAACGGCATATTGAGGAGAAAACTGGTAGAAAATGGTCAGCAACGGAACGACAATGAATCCCCCGCCGACACCGATAATGGTTCCGAACATTCCTACAAAGACTCCGACACTAAAAAGTATTATTTCATTCATATCGTAACAATCTGTCTGCCGGCTGTGCTGATTTCCGCACGGGCATGCGTTGCATCAGTAAGGATCGAAATAAATTTGTCAGTATTCAACTGTGGAACAAGGAGACGGAGGATGGACTTTGTATCGGAGTACTGTGTATCGATAATTTTATATTTGGCAGAATGAATTGTGTTCATGACGGCATTTGTATCATTGAATCCAAATCTGATTTCGATAATCGTCATTGCTGCTTTGGTGATAATATCGGCAGACTCAATCCCGTGGAACGCGGCTTCATAATATGCTCTGCCAAGTCCCCCGACGCCAAGTTTTGTGCCGCCAAAATATCGGGTAACCGTGACAAGAATATCGGAAAGATTTTTTGATTGGATAGCAGAATATATCTTCACCCCAGCGGTCCGGGAAGGTTCGCCGTCATCGGAGTATCGAACTATCGACCGTTCGGCTCCGATGACATAGGCAAAACAATGGTGGGTTGCATCAAAATATTTTTTTCTTATCCCCTCAAGATGCTCATCTGCTTCTGCTTCGGTAACAACCGGAACTGCATTTGCAATAAATCGTGATCCTTCAACTTTTATCTGAGCAGTGACCGATGAATGAATTGAATGATAAATTTCATTCATCACTTAAAGTATACTGCAGCTGTCAACCGCGCTGCAATATAATCTGCTATGACCGGCGAACTCCCTTTTTCCAATTGTTTGCTGTATACAACATTCGGAATAAAATGGACCTCGGAAATCGGGGTGTAATCAAGTCCAACATTAACATATACTTCCCGGTAACTAGCAGGATTTGCGAGATTGGAGGCAGAAGGTCCGTCATTATTCAAATCTTGATCTAACCCGTCAATGCGAACGACACTCCGTAAACCTCTGGTTAGTTCAAACCAAGTGAATACCGATCCACCTGCGGGCGTTATGTCCTTTGTCCCTGCAAATTTTCGTTGCATCCTATAAAACCCCTCAACACCCAGCGCAAATGACCGTGAATAGACCCCATAGATCATTTTTCCATTGATGACACTTCGACCGAGCGAAAAGTTTTCATAATCAGCATACACTTCCAATGCGCTGGCTCGATCCGGTGCCAAACCAAAATTGAACGAGAACTTTTTAATTTTATCGGAATCGACACTTGATCCGGTTCCGTTTGCAACACCGAGCGAATAGTACATCATCCCCTGCGGATCCAGTTTACCGGACAAAGAAACTCCCAAGTCAAATTCAGGAGCATATCCCTTGCGTGTGAAAAGCATCG
Organism: Ignavibacteriales bacterium; assembly: GCA_016182545.1. Classification (GTDB taxonomy): domain Bacteria; phylum Bacteroidota; class Ignavibacteria; order UBA10030; family UBA8401; genus SpSt-333. The sequence continues at coordinate 609 of JACPGG010000085.1, read as the reverse complement.
GACCTAACGATCGATATCCAAAAACTTTTTCAGCGGTCTGTTCAGCGGCTGTCTGCATCTTTCCCATTACGAATGTATGCATCGGAAAAATGTTCGACCATTGAATATTCCCTTCATGAAGAACGGCTGCATGGGGATCATAAACAACCCGGGCAGAAAATTCCTTGTTAAATGTATGATCGTATCCTATTTGAACCCGAGTCAGGTCGAATGAATTTCTCCCCGATGTTCCTGAACTGGAGTTCGGTGCGGGTTTCGGTTCTTGAACGATGTACGACACATCACTGAAAACTACTCCGAACCATTTCCCCGATGGCTGTTGAGTTTGATCTGCTGGTTTTACAGTCTGCGTCGGACGTGTTGCTGGGCGTTGTTGAGCGAAGAGTACTGTTACCGAGAACACCACAAGAAAAAGCATGGAACTTTTTTTCATGACACATCCTTTCAAATGGTTGTGAGGCTGTTCAAAAAGTAAGTCTTTTTACATTTGTAATCAACTCATATTCGTTTGTTTCTTCAAACGATTATCTGTAATTTTCTTCAGATTAAAGGAATGAATGATATGAATATCGGAATTACTTGTTATCCCACCTACGGCGGCAGCGGCGT
>JACPGG010000016.1:13224-46749 GCA_016182545.1 Ignavibacteriales bacterium | reverse complement strand
CAAAAAATCCTCCAGAACTCCTACGCTGATGCATTGCGTATCATCCGCGAAGCAAAGATCATCGACCTGCACAATCTCTATGTCTCCGCCCTTGAACATCTCATTTCGATTTCTCCGCCGGGAGGTTCACCGAGCGACCGTCCTGCAGATATCCGTCAATTGATCAGTGTATTCGTCGAGCGTGCGCTGGTTGACAACGACCGGCGGACGATCAAACGGAACGAACAATATGTTGCGCCCGACCAGCAGACGCTGGAACAGGAAAAAATGAAGAATCTCTATTTTCAACGGACCGATGAGATGTTGGAAAAGAAGGAATATAAAAGGGCGCTGGAGGAAGTGCGGCGCATCTATCACTTCGAGCCGGCGAATATTGTTGCGCAGGAATACGAACAAAAAATCCGGCAGATCATCGATCTTCAGACGACAAACGAGTGACGTTTATCGCGCTATCGACATCAACCGTGCAAGTGTACGGATCGATTTCGGATCCAGCGTGAACGACTTCACATCGTTTTTTTGCACATCGGTTCCCTGCAGTTGGCGGTAGTACAACAGTCCGCGCACCGAACGGGCGGCGATCATATTTTCCACGATCTGCCTGTTTGCGACAACATAAAATTTCAGTACATGCCGAAGATCGTTCTCGTTCCTGAATGATGTCTTCTTGACGGCAAGTTCCGCGGTCGGTTTCCCGTCTACGATGAATTGCATATGAGTGTTCGCGGGCAGTTGTGGTTTCAGTGCAGGGTTGAACGTCCCTTCCTCTTCAAACTTAAAGACAAACAACGGATCCCTTCCCTGGCGTATTTCAAAATCCGGATTGAATACCAACCCGTATTCAAGAATGCCCGGCGTGGTCAATTTGTGCTGTACGCTGAGCTGAGTAGTGAAGGTTAACCAGCGCCCGGGACCATGTTCCTGAATTTCATAATAATCCGCATCCTGGGACGGCGTAAGGGAAAATGCAATTGCAATGAATACAGTAATGAGCGTAATGCGTTTTTTCATGGTATTTACTCCGATTAATTCCCTCAGGAAAATACAGAATTCACAGTAGATTGTAAAGGAGGAGTTTATTTTTAGCCAAAAACTTTATAGTTTGGTCTCGTAACTAACGCAATTATACGTCGTAAGAATACTACGACCTTCGCACGAGAACTTTTCATGATCTTCAATCTGCGTCACATACAGGTGTACCGAACGCTGATCGCATTGTTTGCAGCGGTGCTGTTCATCTTTTCCTGGATTACATTTTACCGCTTTATCAGTCTTCCCACCGACGAGAATATTTTCCGCGATGTGGATGCAAAATTGATGGCGGCAAAGAATTTTTACGGCGAAATCATCGGGAAGCGCCCTTCCATCGGTACACAGCCGCAGTCCGTGCAAACATATTTTGATTCGTTGATGACAGGCGATCTGATCTTGACGATCAATGGCGGAGATATCAATACGATCAAAGATGCGTACGAATCGATCTACGACAGCCCGTCGAACGAGGTACGGATCGAAGTGCTGCGGCCCTCCCTCAATTACGAATTGACATTCAAACTGGATCGTTCGAAGATAACGCAAGATCTCTTTGCGCTCCTTCCCAAGTACGTCTTCATTGCCGATGTGACGCAGGGAGGCGCTTCTGATCGTGCGGGACTAAAAGTAGGCGACCTCATTATTCGTATCAATAACGAAGAGTTCAATAGTGCGGTCGATGCGGACAGGATCATGCGTCTCGGGCAGATCGGCAAATCATTAAAGTACGACATCCTGCGGAATAACAGGATCATGGAAGTGAATCTTGTTCTTGCAACGTTCGGTATACCGATTTCGATTCTGATCTTTTGCTTGAGCGGATTCGTTTTTATGGCAATCGGATTTTTTATTGCGTTTTCGCGTCCCAATATCCTTGGCGCACGATTGATCGGTCTCGGTTTTCTGTGGATCGGATATTTTATGACGGTAGTTGCCGTACGGCGAGATTTTATACCGAATATATTCACGATCTCCCGTGATATTCTGATGGGGGGCGGATATGTGATCGGAATTGCATTTCTCTTCCATGCATTCCATTATTTCCCCATCGAGCGACCGGAACTCACGTCGAGAAAATGGATTGTACGGGGATATTATACTTCATCGGCAATTTCCGCGGCTCTCTCTCTCTGGCTTAATAATCCGTACCCCTTCTTGATATTGCCGCTGTTCGGATTGTATATCCTCCTCAAGCACAGAAAATTTGCATCGGATGAATACCGCCGTCTCAACAAAGTGATCCAATGGTCGTCAGCCACGGTCGGTGCGGTCAGTATTGTGACTCTTATCTTTTTTCAAAATCAGCTGGGCATCTTTGGGTCTGGATTCTACGGGATACTGCTGCTGGTGATCCCATTGTCGTATCTGTACACCATCGGCAGGTACCGTCTGCTCGATATCAAATTCAGGGTCCGCCGCAATACACAATACAGTCTGTTAACGGCGGTCTGGTCGATCATTGTCTTTTACCTGTTGGTATGGATCTTTTTCATGCTTCCGCAGATCGATTTTCCGAACACGAACATCGTCTTCACCGGTGCATCGATTGAAGTCAGCGATTCTCCGGAATTGGCATCGGAGCGTGTCTCGTCGGAACGTGTGCTGCTGATGCTGCTTGCGATCGGCGTAACGTTCGTTTTCATGAAAGTGAGATTGACCGGACAGCGCTTCATCGACAAGAAATATTTCCGCATGCAGTACGATTACAGGAAAGCACAGCAGGACCTCGGGGAGATCCTTGCAACCACGTTGTCGATGGAAGACCTCTCGAAACGATTCGTACAAAAATTAAGCGAACTGATGCGGTTGAAGCTCGCTGGCGTCGTCTTCTTTCGAGACGAAAGCTGCTGCACGTGCGAGGCTGCGTTCGGATTTAACGGCGAACAATGGAAGAACTTCTGCGTCAGTCACGAGTCGGTACTCATCCCCGCGATCAAACAATTCCACAACGAGATCCGCATCCAGTACCTTCCGCCGCAGATCAAAGAAGAGTTTCATCGGGAGGGCTTCCAGTACCTTATTCCGATCAGGTCGAAAGAGAGGTTGATCGGTGCGATCCTTGTGGGTGAGAAACAGGCGGAAACGACATTCCAGCAGGAAGATCTTTCATTCCTGTCGACCGCTGCGAAGCAGGCGTCGGTGGCAATCGAGAACGCATTTTTGTACGAGGAGCTGGCGGAAAAGGAGAGGATGAAACACGAGCTTGATATTGCCCGCCGCATTCAACTGGACTCGCTGCCGCAGTCGACACCGAACATAGTGGGACTCGATATCGCCGGAACATCCATTCCTGCAATGGAGGTCGGCGGCGATTTTTACGACTATTTACAGAACGAAAACGCAAAATTGACGATTGTGATCGGCGATTTCAGCGGAAAAGGAACATCGGCGGCGCTCTATATGTCCAAAGTGCAGGGAATTCTCCGCTCGCTGCATGGGTTCGATCTCTCCCCGCGCGATCTGTTTACGCGGGCGAATAAGTTGCTCTGCCAGGACCTGGAAAAACGGTCGTTCGTAACGGTGCTCGGCGCCGAATTCGATAACAAAAATAATTCGATGGTTGTTGCCCGTGCCGGGCATTTGCCGTTATGGCACTATGATGCCAAACGAAAAACAGTCCACAAAGTGATCCCGAAAGGATTGGGGCTCGGATTGAACGATGCCGGCGTGTTCGTCGATGAAATGGAAGAGAAAAAGATCGGCTACGGATCGGGAGATGTCTTTCTCTTTGCCACCGACGGTGTTACCGATGCGCGCAACTCATCGGGAGATTACGGCGATGAGCGGCTGCATGAGGTGCTCGTCTCGAATGTCCACCGCTCGGCGAATGAAATTCAGGAGATGATACTGCAATCGATCGAGAATTTTGTCGGCGATTATACGCAGTATGACGACCAAACGGTGGTTGTGGTAAAGGTGCAGTAGTCCGTCCTACTCTTCATTCAATTCCTTTCTTTATCCAGCACATCCCTCACTTTTCGTAAGAACTCCGGCGCCTCGTACGGCTTTTGGATAAATTGTTCCGCACCCTTTTTCAGCAGCTGGTCTTTTACTGATGGTTCTATGTACCCTGTTGCAAAGATGATCTTGACCGACGGCGCAAGCCGTTTGATGAGTTCATACATTTTTTCACCCGACATGATCGGCATGCCGACGTCGCTGATGATGAGGTCGATCGTGTCACGGTTCTTCGCATAACGTTCGTACCCTTCTTCTCCGTTTTTTGCCGTAATCACTGTATAACCGTTTTGCTTCAACATCATAACGGCCACCTCTGTCAGCATTTCTTCATCTTCGACAAAAAGGATGGTCTCGGTCCCGCCGCGAACCTCCCCTTGAAATTTTACCGCCGTGTCCACTTGATGCGTAACACCGATCGGAAGAGGATAGTATAATGTGAAAGTGGATCCTTTGCCCGATTCGCTCTCCACATCGACAAACCCGCTATGGTTTTGCATCACTCCGAACACGACCGATAATCCGAGTCCGGTTCCTTTTCCCTTCTCCTTTGTTGTGAAGAACGGTTCAAATATTTTTTCCCCAGCCGGGTAGAGATGACAAGCGAACCGTGATCGTTCATCGCATCTTTCGCATTGACACACAGATTGAGTATCGATTGATTGAATTGAGTTCCATCGACCATCAGTATGGGGATCGCTTTTTCCAGTTTCAGCGACAGGGAGATCGATTTCGGGAACGTTTCGGAAAGCATCTTCTGGATTTCGGTGATTGCTTTATTGACGTTCACGTATTCGAGATTGGTGCTCGTTTTCCGCGCGAATGTTAAAATCTGTTTTACCAGCGCGGCGCCGCGGTTGATGGTCCGCAGGATCGTCTCGGTGCTGTTCGAAAATTTTCCGTCATCATTTTTCAGGCGCTCGAGAACAGAGACGTGTGCCATGATGATGCCGAGAATGTTGTTGAAATCATGCGCGATGCCGCTTGCCAGCGTGCCGATACTTTCCAGTTTCTGTATCTGGCGCACCTGCTGTTCCAGGTTTTCCTTTTCTTCCTCGGTTCTCAACCGTTTGATCGTTCCTGCAAAAAGATCGGCAAGGATATGAAGGAGCCTGATCTCCTCATTCTCCCATGTACGCAGTGTCTTGACCGAATCGAATCCGATGAATCCCAGCAACTGGCTTGAGTACAGAAGCGGTACCGCAACGAGCGATTTTATCTGCTGCTCGCCGAAGATCTTTTTCTCGGCGCTCCAGGAATCCGGCAATTGTTCAACAGACGGAACATGGATGTTTTCATGTCTGTTCATCAAATCCATCCACTTCGGAAGGTCTGCGATGGAAAGGTTCTGTGAATTCTCTATCTCTGCAGAAATACCGTCGGCGACCCATTCGTGCGTGTTTGACATTGTATGATGCTTCTCGTCGTAGCGGAAAATGTAGGCGCGGTCTGCATGTGTGAATTTTCCGACCCGCTCCAATACAAAATTAAAAACGGAATTATAATTCGATTGCTGGAGGTTGACAAAGCTCGTCGAGAGATTGACAAGTTCTTTCTCCAGCGCTTCCCGCCGTTCCAACGCTTCCGTAGAGATTTTTTTGGTCGTTATGTCTTCTTTCAGTGCGACGTAATTCACCGTTGCACCGCTTTCATCGATCAACGGCGTGATCTCGACATCTTCCCAGAAGAGATCGCCGTTCTTTTTCTTGTTCAGCAGTTCCCCCCGCCATTCGTGTCCTTTAGAAAGATTGTCCCACATTTCTTTGTACACTTCCCGCGGAGTAAATCCCGATTGCAGGATTCTTGGATTTTGACCGATCGCATCCCCGTGGGTGTACCCGGTTACGGCAGTAAATTTTTTATTCACGTACTCAATCACACCGTTCTTATCCGTGATCACCACCGACGCAGGACTCTGATCTACCACCAGCGAAAATTTTCGGAGGAATTCTTCCGACTGTTTTCTGTATGTGATGTCTCTGATCAGCGCCACCATTCCTTCCGGTTTACCAGCAGCATCCAGCAGCGGGGCAGCATTGATTTCACCGAAGAATTCCGAACCGTCTTCGCGCACCAGTCTGTACTGGTTATCAGGGTTTGCGATCCCACGAAAGATATCGCCGATGCCTTTGAGCGCTTTTTCCCTGTGCTGCGGCGCGATCCATTGCAGGACATTGTTTCCGATGTATGATTTATCGTTGGAGCCGCCGAAGAGTTCGATCGATTTGCCGGACATGAACAAGACGTTGCCATTCATGTCGGTGATCGCAATGGCATCGGGGGAGGTGTCGATCAGTTTCCTGTATCGTTCTTCGCTTGCTCGCAGGATTTCATCCGCATTCTTGCGATTGGAAATATCCTGGGCAACGGCAATAACGGCGTCTTCGCCGAAGTAAGACCCTTTGTACAATCGCACTTCCTTTGGAAAAATTTCGCCGTTGGCGCGCTTGCCCCAAAATTCAAACTGCTGCGGAATACCGTCAAACGCTTTTCGGATCAAACCTGCAATCCGGTCGAGATTATTTTTGTCCGGCGCACTAAGGAATTCCGGAGTTCTCCCGATAAACATGTCTCTGGGATAACCGTACATCTCGACTGCCCCCTCGTTGACATCAAGGAATTTCCCGTCGGTGTCTTGAATATAGATCGCATCCTTGACGCTGTTGAACAATCCGCGGTAACTTTCTTCACTTCGCTTCATGGTCAATTCTGTCCGCTTGCGTTCGGTAATGTCCTGAATGACACCGATCATCCGTACCGGTGTACCGTTTCTCATGGCGAAACCAAATATTGATGGTGCACTTGTGGGCGGCGCGTCCCTCAAGGCCGAGAGTTTTGCACGGATCGTCCGATACTCTTATAATCCTATACTCTTTGTAAAATTCACCGCGCGTGCCGATGACGTCTTCATTTAAATATCTCGTCATCATATCGCGGTCATCCGGATGGATGAGTTGCCGCCACCCTTCGACCGTTTTGGCATAGGTTTCCGTAATGCCGAAGATCTCATCGAGTGTTTCCGTACTTGTCCATCTGCCGGTTGCCAGAGTGAGTTCATATGATCCGATTTTTGCCAAACGCTGAGAGACACGAAGGAACGATTCACTCTTGCCGAGTGATTCTTCCGCTTTCATCCGTCGCGATATATCGCGGATCGCGGCGATGTGGACCGATTTGTTGTGCAAGAGGAAAAATCTTCCGGTTATTTCAACTGGAAATACCGTACCATCTTTTTTTCGATGGTGCCGTAACGGTATGAAAACGACATTTTCTCTCACCGGTTTTGTCGTTTGCGTTACTTGCCGGGTCAGTTCCGGTTCAGCAGAGAGATCAGAGTTCTTCTTGGTCAAGAGTTCTTCGCGGGAAAATTGGTACAACAAACATGCCGCTTCATTTGCCTCAAGAATTCTTCCCGTCGAATTTTCGACAAGGAGAATCGCATCGGATTCCGCTTCGAACAACTGCTTGAATTTTTCCTCACTTTCGCGGAGTGCCCGCTGCGCATTTCGCTCTTCTTCTTGATCTCTAAAGACCAAGACAACGCCGATGACCTTTTTTGTCGACGAATCAAAAATCGGCGCGCCGCTGTCTGCGATCGGATGAAGAGTACCATCCTTTGAAACGAGGACGGCATGATTTGCGAGTCCTACGATGGTTCCTTCGCGTAAGACACGATGAACGGGATTCAACGCCGGTGCACCGGTTTCTTCATCGTGGATCTTGAATACATCATCCACCGGTTTACCGCTCGCCTGGGATTCTTTCCACCCTGTCAATTGTTCTGCGATCGTATTCATGTGACGGATCCGCCCGTGGACATCTGTTGTGATCACTGCGTCGCCGATACTGTACAATGTGGTGCGGAATTCTTCCTGTGCTTCACGAAGTTCCGCTTCGGCATGGTAGCGGTCCCTGAACAAATTTCGCTGCCTGTAGTATAAAAAGAAACCGACGGAGGATGCTGCTGCGATGATCAACAGAGAAAATAATATGATTGTCATTGTTCCGCGATAACGTAACTCTTCAAAAACCTCATCACTGTTCACTTTTGCGATCAGGTACCACGGTGAATCGGGAATGCGATGAACACTCGAAAGGACAGGAACTCCCCGATAGTCTACACCTTCAAATTCACCTTCGTACCCGAGGACTGCCTTTACCGCTGGAAGTGTTGTATCGGACAACGAAACCCGAAAGAGCGATCTGTTCTTTTTTTGGAATTGAGTTGTATTGAGAAATTCTACGCTGTCGCCCTCTTTGCGTACAATCAATGTTTCATTCGATTTACTCACTAACGGCCACCATTCGATAAGAGGAAAGAGATCATGTTCAGGGTCGATCCGCAGGATAACTGCTGCTATAGGGTGTTGCGGATTGGTACCAAGAGGAACAATGATATCCATATAGATTGAACCGTTTGCGGAATCGTATACAAAATCGCAAACGCAAATTGATTTCTTGTTGATGGCATTTATTACTTCGCGCATTGATTCGTCTTCGATTTCAGTCGTTGAAGAATCGACCGAGACGATAACAGTCCCGGTCGGCGATACAAGTATTACGTTTTCATAATTATGATTCTTCTTTGTAATGTATAGCCGGGTGATCATCTGCGATCGCAGAGTCCTGCTTGAAGGATTCCGTAGTAAGTTCTCGACCGCTTGATTAAAGAGGGGACTTTGTGAATGGAAGAGGGCATCAGTATAACGGTCTGCGCGCCAGTGAGCGATCTGTTCAGTTTTGATCAATGCGATGGAAGAGAGTTCGTTGTATTTCTCACTGCGGATCTCTTCCTCCTCGCCCACATAAAACCAATATCCCCCCGCGGCAATTAGCAGGCTCATTGATACGACAATTGAGAGCCAGAATTTTCTGTTTGTTTTTTGTATCAAAGGTCCGTTCATGGGATTGATCCCTTTAATTGTCAGTGCGTGAACAATCGATAGCCTCTATTCCATAACAGTATTGGGCAAAACCTGTACCACCAAATAAACTTGCAAACAGCGATATTTTCCACAAAAATAGCCAATAGCGGACATCATATTCTTGTTTTCAGGAAGAGTGGGAAGATTTTGAAGAAAATGAAAAAGCGGTGATAAAAAGAAAAGGTCGAATAAAATGATTCGACCTTTTGCAGTAGCGCGTACGGGAATCGAACCCGTATTTAAGCCTTGAGAGGGCTCCGTCCTAACCGTTAGACGAACGCGCCGGTTGCTGGTTTCTAATTTACACAAATATCGTTTCATCGGCAACCGTTAATACGGTGCACCAAATACTCCTGACGATATCAGACCGTTCACTCTTGTTTGTATTAAGTTTTGTGAGACAGAATATTTCAATCACACCTGAATTTGAGTACCATAAACAATAATAATTTTTTTGCATCCATTACGTTGTCTTTCATGAAACAATTTGCACATCAGTTGTTTGTCTTTTTTTTACTGTTCATCGGATTATCAGCAACGCTGTTTATCCTGGCACGAAATTTTGATTACTATATTCTGCCGCTAGAAGAACGCCCCTTCCATGATCGTTATGAAGAATTGAAACCGTCCGGAATTGAAACTCACGGTTACGGCATCATCGGCACGGCGATGATCATTTTCGGCGTTACGATGTACTCATCCCGCAAACGCATTCGAGCACTCTCACAGGTAGGGAAGATAAAATATTTTTTAGAGTTCCATATTTTTCTCTGCCTGCTTGGACCGGCATTAGTTTTGTACCACACAACGTTCAAGTTCGGCGGATTGGTTGCAGTCAGCTTTTGGAGCATGACTGCCGTTGTGGCAAGCGGTATCGTCGGGCGGTACTTATACGTGCAGATTCCCAAGGGAATTCATGGCGATGAACTTTCCATTAAAGAATTGGATACACAGAGTGAACATCTTCATAGAGCACTGATCGATGAATACGGATTGGATGACGTCGATATCCGGAAGTTGGACGCATTGGCGAAACCGGCACTTGAACGGCGGTCGATACTCGCGTTGCTCATGTTCTTTCTTGTCAGCGACATGACGCGGAGTGCGCGTGTGCACTCGATCATCCGGCATCTTCATACAAAAAAAGTGGATCGTCATGCCGTTCATATGATCGCAAAGATGGCGAACGAGCGGATTCAATTGCTGCAGCGGATACGCTTTCTTGAAGAGTTGAAGAATATTTTCCACTATTGGCACGTGATCCATCTTCCGTTCACCATTATAATGTTTGCTATCCTCGTCATTCATGTCGGCGTGGCAATTGCGTTCGGGTATACATGGATCTTTTGAAAGACAGATCATGAAGAAACTCCTGATTCCGGTTTTGATCGTCGCGAGCGTCGTCGTTGTCCTTTTTTTCAGATCCGGACTGCGGAAGTTGGAACCTGTTGCGATATCAAATGAACTTCATCCACCCGAAACAGCAGACACGCCGTCGAAAGAAAATGTGAACCGCTCGTTTGTCGATCATGTCGATATGCTGAAGAAGAGACTGGCGAGCGACCCGAATGATATCCAGACATTGAAAACACTCGCGCAATGGCTGATGGATGCTCATAAAACGGAAGAGGCGATCGTTTATTTTGAACGAGGAATACATCTGGAACCAAAGAACGATTCGCTCTTGCTCGATCTTTCAGTCTGCTATTTCCAGATCCATCAGTATGACAGCGCAATGAAAGTAACCGAACGGATACTGAAATACCATCCGGATCATCGCCGCGCGTTGTTGAATCAAGGATCAATTTTTGCCGCGCAAAATAAAATGACCGATGCAGCACGTGTGTGGAGTCGCTTGATCAAGCGTTCACCGGAAACGGAAGAAGCACGACAAGCGGGGGAATACCTTGCACAAGTGAGGAAGAAATGAGCCGCATAGTCAGGCGCAGTGCGGCGCTGTTCTTTGTCCTGTCCGGTTATGTGACAGCACAGATCTCTCCGGGCGAATTGTCGAATGCGCACAAAAATCTGGAAGGGATCGACAATTGCACACAATGCCATACGATCGGCAAAGCGCTCTCGAACGAGAACTGCCTGACGTGTCACGGAGAGATCCGGTCGCGCATCGATCACAAGACAGGATATCATGCGACCGTTGCATCGAAACAGTGCGTCGAATGTCACAAAGAACATCACGGCAGGAATTTTTCGATCATCCATTTTGACAGGTCGACATTTAATCATGCACAGGTCGGGTTTACTCTGGATAACAAGCATGCTTCATTGAAATGTGAAGAATGCCACACGAGTGCGAAGATTGTTGCAAAAGATATCCGTGCACTGTCAGCGGAACGAAAAACGACAACAATGCTTGGTCTGTCAAAACAATGCAGCACATGTCATACTGATGAACACAAAGAACAGTTCACTGCGTCGTGCGATCAATGTCACGGTACAAAGGAGTGGAAACATGCGGCAAAGTTCTCGCACAACAAAGCGCGCTTTCAATTGATCGGTGCGCATGCGACGGTACAATGCCTGCAGTGTCACAAGAAGACATGGGCTGACGGTGCTGCGATTCAATTTGTCAACATGGAATTCGGATCCTGCTCGTCGTGTCATGCCGATCCGCATAAAAGAAAATTCAAACAGGAATGTTCACAATGCCACACGCCGACCACATGGCAGCAGATCAAAGGGAAGCAATTCGATCATGCACTGACGCAGTTTCCGTTGAAGGGAAAGCACTCTGCCTTGAAATGCGAACAGTGTCATGCAAAAAATAAAAAAGAAAAAAATATCGCCGGAGAGATCGGCTTCAACATTACACAATTCAAAGAATGCCGGAACTGCCACGCCGATGCGCACGCAAAACAGTTTGACCATCGTGCCGACAAAGGAGGCTGCGAATCGTGCCACACCGAGAACGGGTTTGTGCCGGCGGCATATTCAATTGCCGAGCATCAGAGATCCCGGTTTGCATTGAAGGGAGCGCATGGTGCCGTTCCCTGCATGAAATGTCATGTCGACGGAAAAGTGAAGGCAAAGAGTACAAAGATCTTTCATTGGAGCGAAATGCCGACATGCACAACATGTCACGCCGATATTCACAAAGGACAGTTTGCTTCAAGGATGACAAACGGGTGCGAGACATGTCACAACACTTCATCGTGGCAGGAGTTATTATTCTCCCATGAGAAAACAAATTTTCCTTTGCATGGAAAACATGCCGTGATCCAATGTTCACAATGTCATAAGATGAACAACGGCGCGGTGCAATACAGCGGGATCAAGAAAGAATGCAATGCCTGTCACGCCGATCAACACGCAGGTCAATTTGCTGTAAAAGGAATTACTGTGTGTGAACCATGCCACTCCGACAAGAGTTGGCGACCTGCGCAATTCGATCATAACATCCGATCGAGATTTGCACTGACCGGAAAACACGCAGCCGTACCGTGCAACCAATGTCATACACAAGGAGTCATGAAACAGCAACTCACGATCATCTATAAACCACTGGGAACAACATGCGTAGATTGTCATCCGACTCAATAACGGGGATCGTACAAGCAAGCGTCATGTGCATGTTTTTTGTGAACATGCTTTCCGCACAAACGTCGCCGCACGGACCGTTGAAGAATGTATGCAGCGACTGCCACTCCACCGAATCGTGGAAAGAACTTATTACGCCGATGAAGTTCAATCATACGGTGACCGGTTTTTCGCTGCAGGGGATGCATGCGAATGTTCCATGCATTCAGTGTCATGCAACAAAGAGATTCACCGGCACACCGACGGAATGTTTTTCGTGCCATCAGGACGATTTTTCAAAAGCGCTCACTCCGAACCATCAGCTCGGAAAATTTTCGCACGAATGTCTCTCCTGTCATACGATGACAGGATGGAAGCCGTCGATCTTCCAGCATGCGAAAACAAATTTCCAATTGACCGGCGCTCATCTGTCGGTCGATTGCGCATCGTGTCACACCAATAATCGTTTTGCCGGACTGTCGAGCGATTGTTTTGCCTGTCATCAAAAAGAGTATGCACAGACGAAAATACCGAACCACTCCGCCGCACAATTTTCGCGCGACTGCCTGACGTGTCATACGATGAACAGTTGGGTTCCGTCGACATTCAATCACAGCAGGACGAATTTTATGCTCGTCGGCGTTCACGCAACGATGGAATGTTCGTCATGTCATAAGAACGGGCAGTTCCGTGGCACAGCCGCTGATTGCTACAGTTGCCATCAAGCGCAGTATGTTAAGACTGTGAGTCCCAATCACGCTATCGCACAGTTCAATCATGACTGCTCAACGTGCCATACATCGGTCAGCTGGACGCCGTCAACATTCGATCACGGCAGGACGAATTTTCAATTGGTCGGCGCGCACAAAACAGCGGAGTGTTCCTCGTGCCACACCAACGGACAATTCAAAGGATTGCCGACGGAATGTTATCCGTGCCATCAAGCCCAATTTGCAAAGACAGTCAACCCGAATCATGTCACGGGACAATTCTCGCAGATCTGCATGGATTGCCACACACTCACCGCGTGGAAACCCGCGACGTTCGATCACAGCAAAACTAATTTTAAATTGACCGGCGCTCACATCACCGAGGAATGCCAGTCCTGCCATGTGAACGGACAGTATAAAGGAACTGCGAGCGATTGCTACTCCTGCCATCAAGATGATTTCACTAAATCTGTTGCACCGAATCATGCGCTCTCGCAATTCTCGCATGGCTGCACGTCATGCCATTCGACCGTTGCATGGAAACCTTCTACGTTCAATCACAGTACGACGAACTTCCCGCTGACCGGCGCTCACCTTACCACCGATTGTCTTTTCTGCCACAAGAACGGGCAGTATAAAGGAACGGCGAGCGATTGCTACTCGTGCCATCAAACCGATTTTGCTGGTGTGACCGATCCGAACCATCTATCGGGAAATTTCGACCATAATTGTTCAACGTGTCATACGACGTCGGCATGGTCGCCTGCAACATTCGATCACAACAAAACGAATTTCAAACTGACCGGTGCACATCTTACCGCAGAGTGCAGCCGGTGTCATGCCGGTGGAAAATTCACCGGCACATCATCCGATTGCTATGCGTGTCATCAACAGGATTATAATTCGTCGGTCAATCCGGCGCATGCAACGGCGCATTATCCAACCGCGTGTATGACATGCCACACGACGACCGCTTGGAAACCATCGACGTTCGATCACACACCTTTCTTCCCGATCAGCAGCGGCAGCAAACACCGCCCTGGACGCTGGACGACCTGTCAGGATTGTCACACGAATACGTCGAACTACAAAGTCTTCTCATGCATCACCTGCCATGAACACAACAAAACGGAAATGGATGACAAGCATAAGAACAAAACAGGATATGTGTACGAAAGCAGTGCTTGTTATCGCTGCCATCCGAGGGGGGAAGGAGATTAATTGAATTCGGTTTTCAAAAAGATCGTTCTGCTTTTATTGACATCGGTTGGTCTGTTTGCCCAGCAGAAACAAATAATCCGTTGTTCTGTATCGTACGTCGCAGCATCGGTTATTTATTTTGATGCAGGAAGAGAAAACGGAATTGCCGCCGGTGATACGCTCAATGTTGAACGAAACGGATCGGTCATAGGGAAGGTCGTTATTACCGCAGTTTCAAAACGGTCAAGTGCCGCGCAAATTATTTCGCAGGTTCAATCCATCTCGGTTGGTGATGCAGGGTCGATTGAAAAGATTCTCCCGGAAACTATTTCGTCTGCTGCTATTGATACACTGAAATCTGCAACTGCTGCTCCGATTCAAACGCCGGTGCAGATGAAAAAATCGGAATCACCGGCTACGGAAAACATCATCTCCGGAAGAGTGGGACTTCAGTATTCCGGCGTTACAACGAACGATTCACGATTCAATCTGAGTCAGCCGTCGGTCGTGTTTCGGATGGATGTGCAGCGCCTGTTCGGCACGGCAATGGCAGTTACGATGTACAGCAGAAATTATTACGATCTCTCTCAAAATTATTCACGCTACGGCGGCGCAACACGGTTGAAGAATCGTCTATACGAATTTGTGCTGCATCATGACGACCCCGCATCGGCATTCGGGTACGGGATGGGAAGAATGACCTCGCGCTACGTCGGCGGGCTCGGCACATTCGACGGGGGTCAATTCTTTTATCAGGCCGGAAACGTTACGACCGGCGTAATGGTCGGTGCGAAGGTGGATGATCTTTCGTACGAAGTGAACAGCAATGATAACAAGGGAGCATTGTTCGTCAACTATCAATACAATTCGGAGTTCGTCAAACACTATGACGGGACATTTGCGTACGGGCAGCAACTTGCAAAAGGGAAACTGGATCGCGAGTTTATCTACCTTCAAAATTTTTTGTCGCTCGGATCGGACCTCTCCATCTACGAAAGCACAGAACTGGAACTGAACGATATCGATAATGGAATCAGGAAACGATCGTTCACACTCTCGAACACGTATCTTTCGGTCAATTATTATCCGTACTCGTGGTTGTCGGGTAATGTCGGCTACGACGGTTCGCGGAGTGTGTATCTTTTTGAAAGCATGAAATCGATCCCCGACACATTGTTCGACAAACATCTAATGCAAGGATATCGTGCCGGTGCAACTGTGCGATTACCCTATTTCATTTCACTCTCGGGCAATCTTTCGTACCGGACGAAGAAAGGGGATGCACGCGATGCCCGCACACTGAGCGGTACGGTGCGGAGTGCCGACCTTTTCGGAACGGAGATCGGAGCGAGCGTCCGATATGCAGATATTGTCGGCGTCTATTCGGACGGGACGAACGTTACCGTTGATCTTGACCGTACTTTCTTCTACCGTTTGTCATTGACAGTGCGGTATGATTATTATTCATACACGATTCTGTCGAATGCATCATCCTATATAACTCACACATACACGGTGAGTGGAAATTATCGCATCACGAAGATGCTTTATGCGGCATTGAATGCCGACAGGGTCAATGATTCGATGATGAACAGCTACCGCTTGTTTGTGGAAATGGGAATACGATTTTAATAATAGGAAGATGTCAGACATCTTCTTATTGGAAATTTGGTGAATTTGCAGATTGTGTGAAACCCATTACCACGATGTCTGGCATCTTGTTGAAATCTCGACGTATTATTTTCTGATACCATGAACGAAACACTCATCACCATATTCATTACTCTTGTGCTCGTTGCGGCAACAGTAGTGCCGTACGTTCGCCGTCTCAGAAAGAAAGAAGGGAAAGCGCGGGAGAAATTCCAACAGCTGAAAATTTCCGGACTTCACGAAGCGTCCGCAATGCATCCGCAGATCGATGCATTACAATGCATCGGCTGCGCGGCGTGTGTGCGTGCATGCCCGGAAGGTGACGTTCTCGGCATCATCGAAGGGAAAGCGACTCTCATCCACGGCGCAAAATGTGTCGGGCACGGATTGTGCGCCGAAGCGTGTCCTGTCGGCGCGATCAACTTATTGATGGCAAAGCCGGGCAGAAGCGCAGACCTGCCGATGATCGATGAGCGGTATGAATCGAGTGTAAAAGGAATGTACATCGTCGGCGAACTTGGCGGACTGGGATTGATCAAGAATGCCATCACGCAGGGAACGAACGTTGTCCGGCACATTACATCGTTGCCGCACTCCACCGATGACGACACATATGATGTTGCCATCATCGGTGCAGGTCCTGCAGGATTTGCGGCGGGACTGACCGCGCTCGAAAATAATCTCCGCTACGTTATCCTCGAACAGAACGATATTGGCGGAACGGTTCTTCAATATCCCCGCGCAAAGATCGTCATGACGTCACCCGTTGAACTGCCCCTCTGGGGAAAAGTAAAACTGATTGAGACCCGAAAAGAAGCGCTGCTGGAATTGTGGCAGGCGGTCATAAAAAAGACCGGGATCAAAATTCATACGGGCGTGAAAGTAGAAAATATTCAGCACGATGAAAATCAATTTGTCATTCAGTCGGCATCAGGGGAGTGGAAAGCAAAGTATGTCGTACTCGCGCTCGGCCGGCGCGGCACGCCGAGAAAATTGGGAGTGGCGGGAGAGCAGTTGTCAAAAGTGACATACCGGTTGATCGATGCTGCGTCATACCAGAACTCGCACGTACTTGTTGTCGGCGGCGGAGATTCTGCGATTGAAGCGGCGATCGGGTTGGCGTCGCAGAAAGGGAATACGGTGTCCTTGTCGTACAGAAAAAATGAATTCTCCCGCATCAAAGAACGGAACAAAGCACACATCGACGATTTTGTTTCGCGGAAAAAGATCATTGTCGAATTCAACTCGGAAGTGAAAGAAATTATGGAGGAGAAAGTTATGCTCCAGACCCCATACGGAGTTTCAGAAATCCCCAATGACTTTGTTTTCATCTTCGCCGGCGGAGAATTGCCGAATGAATTCTTAAAGAAAATAGGGATTCAAATGCAGGTGCAGGTGATGGAGTAATTGTAGGCGAGAGCGGCAATCTCACTGCCAGTTATTTGAGGAAAGTTATTTTCGCCATCTTCTCAACTTCCGATGCCGGCGTTATCATTGTTCCGCGTGCTCTCAGTTTTGACAGCGGAATTTCACATCTCAACTCTTCTTTCAATTCCTCCCGCACCTCGTCATTCAATTCGGTCTGATACAAAGTAACGTTGATCACCCGGACGAAGCGGTCATACGCAGTGAACCACGGAAGCGATGTAAGTATCACGAGCAATTCGTATATCCGTTCGATGGTACGCTGACGTGCGTTCGGTTCGTCCCACCGTATCCGCTGTTCCAGCGGGAGAATAAGGCTGAACATCAGAGAGAAATTTTTACCGTCGATGACTATATCGTTGATCAGCGGCAGGTATGCGTGCGCTTTGTTTCCCATCAATTCCAGATGGAACGCTTCGGTCACGTCTATTCGTTCTCCTAAAATAAGCCCACGAATATTTTCAGCGTGTATCCGGCGAGATATCTTTTGTTCCGGTACACGGTCTTTTGAAAGAGGGGGAGCATAGTGATCGAATGGGGTGGCGGTTACTTCAGACGTCAATTCCTTGTTCGTCACCTCGCGATAGATACGGCGCACTTCGTGACGGTCGATCTCTTCACGGATTTCGTGATCCCTCTTCCGAAAATAATTTCCGAAGAGCAATGCTTCACGGAAGAAATTTTTCATTTCGCTGAGAGCGAGACTGTCGTCATAGTAGACATACACCCGAACGATCACTATGAGAACAACCAGGTGAATGACAAATTCATACCCGACGTTCGGATCACCCATGAACAGCCCGATCGTCATGGTTGTCAATGAGGTGACATACGTTGTTGCCGCAATAACGGTACACCATGCACTACAGGTGAGAATGATGCGAAGCAGGAATGAATGCGAGGGATTGTGTTCCAGAGAACGGCGTCCGTAAAACAGGACGGTATACAGTCCAAAGAAAGCAAACAACGACAAAAATGCGTAATCCATTCTGAAAATTTTTGTCAATATACTTTTCGACCGGGAGAGATGCAATCAATTGTGGTATAAATTCTTTTTCTTTGTATATTTGCGGTGGAAGGAACGTGCAATGCCAATCTCATCAAAGAAAAAAGTGATCCTTGTCGGCGACCGAGTATTGATCGAACCGGACAGAGATCAGGAAAAGACGCCGCACGGGCTCTATCTTCCTCCCGGCGTGAAGGAAAAAGAAAAAGTGCAGGCGGGATACATCGTGAAGATCGGTCCGGGGTATCCGGTGGTGAACCCGAACTTCATGGAGCAGGAATCATGGTCGACAACCCCGAGAGATCCGGTGAAATATATTCCGCTGCAAGCCGAAGAGGGAGACTATGCGTTGTTTCTTCGCGATAATGCAATCGAAATCGAATTTGAAGGGAAGCAATACTTGATCATCCAGCAATCGCATCTGTTGATGATCATCCGTCCGGATACGCTTTCTCAATTGGGGCTTGCATAGGCATGAGCGACGATCTGTTGCTGTTCAGCGAAGCGCATCTGCACATGCAATTGGAGACAGCGCCGTTTACGCAGGGATTTTATACTGTCAGATTCTACACAACCATGGACGGATTGCTTTCGAAGACGAAAACCGACACGATCTCGGAATTTTATTTATATCCTTCAGGGGGCACGCTGCGCGACATGAATTTCAATCTGGTCTTTTATGATTCGCAGTTCGACACGTATCGCGGATTTGTTCCTCCGCATTTGAAAAGAAAAAAATAATATCGTTTCACGTCTCACGTTTCATGCGCGAATCTTGAATTATTTTCATAGTGGCGCCACACGTTCAATCTTGATAATCATGCAATCGTGAAATTTTGTCATTATCCTTACCATCAATCCGGCACACAATGACCTATAACTCTCTCAATCCCGAAGCAATCCTCGAAAGCATCAGCGGCGGATTTTTTGCGCTCGACAAAGATTTCAAATTCACGTACTGGAACAAAGCGGCGGCGGAAGGGACGCGGTTGAAGCGTGAGGAGGTGATCGGGAAAAGCGTGTTCGAGGTTTTCCCCAATCTCGAAAAATCGGAATTGGGAGAAAAATACCGCCGCGCATTCGAGACGAAAACGTTCCAATCGTTCGTCAACCGGTACCGCGACGACGTCATGGAGAAATGGTTCGACTTCCGCATCTACCCGAATGTCGATGGACTCTCTGTGTTCCTGCAGGATATCACCGAACAAAAGCGTCAGGAACGTCAGCGCGAAATGCTGCTCCGTATCTCTCACGCGATCAATTCAGCCACGCAACTGGAAGATCTTTGCGCCGAAGTGGTGTATATCATCGCCAACAATTATGCACTGCCGCAGCAAAATGTCCTGCTCTATTTTCACAGACCTCACGACGAACAGTTGATCCTACTCGCTCCGGAATTACCGCTGACGGAATTGCAACGGAATTTATACGCTGTATCTGTCGCCAGCAATACGAATTTTGCAAGCGTTGAATCGTTCCAGACCGGCAGCAAGATCGTCACAACGGATATTTCGCGCAGCGTGCTGTTTGCTTTTGCACCCGAAAAAGTGGTTTCCACTTCTGCCGTAACTCTACTTACGCTTCCGCTTCGTGTGGAACGTGAACGTCTCGGCGTGCTGGAAGTGCTGTTGAATCAAGGGAAAGAGATCTCAGAACATGAAGCGGCGTTCCTGTCGCTCGTCGCCAGCGAAGTCGCCGTCGGCATCAGCCGCCGCGGATTGATCGACGAACTGCGGGTGAAGAATGTCGATCTCGAGATCCAGCGCGCGCAAACGCAGGAGGCGCACGACAAACTGAAACGGTTCCTCGCTTTCTTCAGTCACGAGCTGCGTGCACCGCTCAATTCCATCATCGGATTCTCCGATCTTATCAACGAGGATATAGAGAAAATGGATCGCGAGAAGTTGATGGAATACAACACGGCGATCAAATCGAGCGGCACGCACCTGCTGCATCTGATCAACGATATTCTCGATCTGTCGAAGATCGAAGCGGGAAAATTGGAATTGCATTATGCTCCCACCAGTATCCGCCAATTGTTCGAATCGGTGAAACAAACAGCGCAGCCGCTGATCGACAGCAAGAAGATACAAGTCGAGACGCATGTCGATGACGAATTGGATGAAGTGATCGCCGACGGCGTGCGGTTGAAACAGGTGCTGATCAATCTCGCGACCAACGCGTTGAAGTTCAGCCACCCCGAAGGGAAAGTGATCCTGAACGCAAAACGAATGAAGAACGAAATCGAGATCTCCATTCAGGATTTCGGCGTCGGCATCAAGAAGGATGAGATCCAATCGCTCTTCCAGCCGTTCCAGCAGACAGCCGACGGCGCAAAGAAAACAGAAGGAACGGGACTCGGTCTCGCCATCACAAAAAAGATCGTTGAACTTCACGGCGGCTCTCTCTTTGTCGTGAGCGAATTCGGCGAAGGAAGTACATTCATCGCGCGCCTGCCGATCCTTGTGCAGGTGGAGAATGAAGCGGAGACAGTGCTGAAAAGAATCTCCGATGCAACCGACGGCGGACGGCAGAAACGGGTACTCATCGTTGAAGATAAACCGCATGCACGCACATTACTGCATACCTATCTGACCGAAGCGGGATACGTAACGGAAATTGCAGCGAACGGCGTTGAGGCAATGGAAAAAGCAAAATTGTGGAAGCCCGACGTCATTACGCTTGATATTCTTCTGCCGGTGAAGGACGGCTGGCAGGTGCTGCGCGAGTTGAAAGACCATCCTCTCTGCAAGGATATTCCGGTCATCATCATTTCAATGGTGGATGAACGGAATGTCGGGTTCGGACTGGGCGCCGTGGAATATTTCGTGAAGCCGGTGCAGAAGAACGATCTGCTCGCTGCGATCAAGAAAGTGGAAGAGACGCAGGCACGGAAATCGGCGAAGATCCTCGTCATCGACGACGACAAATCGGTGACCGACCTTATACAGGTCATCCTCGAATCTGAAGGATGCGTCGTTCTGAAAGCGCAGAACGGCAAAGAGGGATTGGTGCTTGCTGAAAAGGAAAAACCCGATCTTATCATTCTCGATCTGGTGATGCCGGAGCTGTCGGGATTCAACGTGGCGTATCAATTGAAGCACAATCCTGCAACATACACAATTCCCGTCATGATCATGACATCGATGGAGATCGACGATGAAACGCGCGAGCAGCTGCAGGGATTCGTTGTCAGTCTGATGCGCAAGTCCGGATTCACGAAGCGCGACTTGCTGAATGAGATCGCATCGATCGAAGGGAAGAAGCAGTAGTAAATAAAAGAGATGTAATTAATGTGCGACTCACCTTTGAGGTGAGTCGCACATGTTGTTTTAAAATATCCTTCTCATCCATCCGTCCATCCAAGTAACCCCGCTTCACAAAATATTCTGACATTGCGTGATGAAGAGTCATGTCATTCCCGAATGCCTTTATCGGGAATCTGTAAACGATTGTACATCGTAAAACATGGATTCCCGCTTTCGCAGGAATGACGAAACTGTGATGTTGTAATTACAAAGGTCATTATGCGAAAACTCAGAACTTCACAAACAAATTTACGGAGGTTGTATGAAGAAGTATATCGCTATGGGAGTCGTGTTGGTTCTCATCAGCACGGCGTATTTCGGCTGCCGTTCGCACAATGATGAAGATAGAGCGAAGCATCATGAAAAGCGGGCGGAATGGATCGTCGAAAAGATCACCGACGAACTCGATCTCACTGCGGAACAGCAAAAGACGCTCAACGCGATCAAAGAGGAAGTGCTCGTCAAACACAACGAGGTGAAAGAACTCCGCTCCGGCGTGATGAATGATCTCTATTCAGTACTTGATAAAGAAACGATCGACGAAACGGAATTGAATGCGATGTTTGCTCAGCGCGAAGCGAAAATAAAGGAACTCCGCGAATTTGCCGTTGCAAAGTACGCACAGTTCCATAATTCGCTGACCAAAGAACAAAAAACTAAATTGAAAGAGAAGATGGAGAAGTACAGAAAGTACCGCGGGTAAATCCAAATACATTTTGTCATTGCGAGGAGGAGCGAAGCGACGACGAAGCAATCTCCCCATCTTTCAGGAGATTGCTTCGCCAAAGAACGGCTCGCAATGACGCGCACAATGGGGGATTATTATTCTTCCACCGGCTGGGGAGCGAGATTCGCAAAGCGCTTGATCTTTTGCGTGGTCGTCTTCTGAAATTCCTGGTCGCGGATGACGAACTTGCGGATCTGTTTGTAACCGCTCAGCTGCTTGTTCGTCTTTGCTACCTCGTCGGCAATGATCTGGTGCAGAAATTCTTTCGTGATCTCTCTTCCGGTCCGCTCGGAGAGTTCTATGACCGCTTCCGCATCGACGACGATCTGCGCGGCGATGATCTCATCCAGTTTCGGATCATCCCCGCCATAGACGAGCGATTCGAGAATGAACGGGCTTCTGTTCAACACATCTTCGATCTCTTCCGGAAAGACATTCTTCCCAGACTTTGAAATGATCACGTTCTTCTTCCGTCCGCTGATGTGAAGGAATCCCTCTTCGTCGAAATATCCAAGGTCGCCTGTCTTGAACCATCCGTTTTCCATCACGTCTGTCGTTGCAGAAGGATTCTTGTAATACCCGAGCATCACGTTCGGTCCTTTTGCAAAGACCTCGCCGATCCCGTCATTGTCCGGCGCATTGATTTTCAATTCCGTACCGGGGAGCGGTATGCCGGCGGCATCATCTTTTAAATTCGTCGGGGAATTCAATGCAAGAATGGGAGATGTTTCCGTCAATCCATATCCTTGAATGAAATTGAATCCGAGATCCCGCAGTCCTTTTGCAACCAGCGGATCGGGCGCAGCGCCGCCGGCAATAAAGTAGCGGATCGATCCGCCGAATTTGTGATGCAATTCTTTGAAGATCGATTTCTTCGCGCCTTTCCACCCGACTGTCTGCAGCACGTCGGTCACCTTGATGAGCGGATTCAAAATCTTTGCGACGGTCCTCTTTTCCTGTATCCCTTTATGGATCCGTTTGAACATCTTGTCATACAGCAGCGGTACGCCGAGCAGGATGGTTGCCTTCACCCGCTGCAAGTCATCGACGACTGTTTTCAGCGAACGGGCAAAATGGATCGATGAACCTGCAAAGAGAGGACAGAGTAAACCGCAATTGCATTCGTACGTGTGGTGCATCGGCAGGACGGAAAGGAAACGGTCTGCCGGGTACATCGGGAAGACGCTCAGCATCGCCATCAGGTTCGAGGCGATATTCCATTGCGAGAGCATCACTCCTTTTGCTCGTCCCAGCGTACCGGATGTGAAAATGATAACGCTCATTTCTTTCGGATCGACCTTCGGCAATTCTTCCACCGTGCAGCCGCGCGCGTTCAGCACCAATTCGGACATGGAAAAGAATTTTCCGTTCCGCGCGATCGAATCCATCGAAATATAATGACTCACTTTGCGGAGTGAAGAATGCGATTCGGTGAAGATCTGTTCGTACTGCGCCGAAAAGATGACCGCCTCCGCATCCGACTCGTGGATGACATTCAGGATCTCGTTCTGGCTTAAATTTCTATCGATTGGTACGACAACGTAATTGAAGCACGTCATCGTCAGATAACTGAGCGCCCATTGGACGCGGTTCTCGCCGATGACGGCGATATGGCTCCGCTCTTTGATGCCGAGATTCCGCAATGCCGTACCGAATTTCAATATCTGCTTCATCATTGCAGAATATGTTACGCGCGGGATCGGCGTGTCGTTCAAATCTTCCAGCGCGAGTTTATCCCCATATCGTTGTGATGTTTGGATGACCATATCCTGCAGCGATGTGATGGACGGGACGTTATAAATCTTGAGAGGTTTTTTCATAGAGGTGCCTTTGCAACGTAGTTGTCTGACAAGTGAGCGTTGAAAAGGTAATGCAATTTCTCTCCCCCAGCAATACATGCAGAAATGTTTTTCGCTTGTATTCCTACCATTTTATCCGAATTCTGTTTGCAATCAGACAGAAAAGTTTTGTTTTGGAGAGATTGGACTAATGTTTATATTTGCGGTGTTGAAGTCGGATAAAAAAAAATCCCCGCAGCTGTGTGCGAGGATTTTCTTTTGTCGGGAAGACAGGATTCGAACCTGCGACTTCTTGCTCCCAAAGCAAGCGCTCTAGCCGGGCTGAGCTACTTCCCGTTGAAGTTATGATTCAATATAAGAAATAAACGGAAACTTAAAAAACTAAAATTATTTTGTCCGGATTCCCGTTAAAAACGTGCGGGATAGCAATACAACATGATCAATGCAATCATTTATATCGCCGCAACGCTCGCCGCCAATTATACGGCGACGTGGTTTATCCATTTTCCGGTGTTCGGGCAAGTATCGGTGGCGACGTTCATCTTCGGCATTACATTCACGCAGCGGGATCGAGTCCATAATAAACTCGGACGGAAAAATGTGTACGTGATGATCGGTGTGGCTGCGTTGCTGAATCTTGCCGTTACGATCCTCGGCGCCGTTGAATGGAGGATCATCCTGGCTTCATTTATTGCTATCATACTTGCTGAAACGGCAGACACTGAGATCTACCAGTACTACATCAATAATACATGGGGATTGCGTGTATTAAAAAGCAACGCCGTCAGTATTCCATTGGACAGTTTACTCTTTAATACGATCGCATTCGCAGGCGTGTTCACACAGTGGGAAATTGCGTCTATTATTTTCGGTGAGATTGTCTTCAAGGGAATTGTTAGCGCGGTGGCAGCGCTGCGACCGATAGAGTACTTCAAAACCAAAACCGCCCGTTAAATTCCTCAATCTATCCGATTGCTTCGCGCAATCGGATAGGTGCAATGTCATTCTTGCTTGTCGGTCATTATTTCAATATACTTTTTTCAATGAACAAAAAAGTGAAACGGACGACGTCATCCAGGAAGCGGGATCACGTGCTGCTGACAGTGAACAAGAATGTTACGTTTCGCGAAAAGACCAACGGACTCGAGAAGTGGGAGTTTGTTCACAACGCTCTGCCGGAAATAAATCTTTCCGACGTCGATACGCGCACAAAATTTCTCGGCAAAGAGTTATCGCTTCCTCTGATGGTTTCCTGCATGACGGGAGGATATAAGGAAGCGGAAAAGATCAACCGGGAATTGGCGGAAGTGTGTGAGGAGTTTCACCTTGCGATGGGAGTCGGCAGTCAAAGACAAGCGATGGAAGACACAACGTACCATTCGTCGTTTTCCGTTGCGAGAAAATCAGCACCGTCGATTCCGTTAATTGGAAATATTGGCGCTCCGGAAGTTGCAAAACTGAATGATGTTTCTCCGATACTCAGATTAGCGGAGATGATCAATGCCGATGCGTTTGCTGTCCATTTAAATCCGCTGCAAGAGTTTTTGCAGCCGGAAGGGAATACGAATTTTAGGGGTGTGTTAAGCGGGATCGAAAGGCTTGTAAAGCACCTGCCGATTCCGATCATTGTAAAAGAGATCGGTGCGGGAATTTCCGGCGAGGTCGCGCTGCGGCTGATAAATGCCGGCGTCACTTATATAGATGTAGCGGGTGCGGGAGGAACTAGTTGGGCGGGTGTGGAAATTCTCAGAAGGGATGAATCAAAAAATGAACGTGAGCAGTGGAATCCATTTTGGGATTGGGGAATCCCGACCGCTGACGCCGTCCGTGAAGTTGCGGGAATGAAACAGCAATTTCCTTCACTGAAAGTCATTGCATCCGGCGGAATTTCCCGTGCGATCGACGGAGCAAAGTCGGTTGCACTCGGAGCCGACATGGTTGCATCCGCACGACCGATGTTGAAAGCGCTCATGCACGGCGAAAAAAAAGAACTGCGGTCAATGATCACGCAATGGCAGACGGAATTCCGCGGCATCATGTTCCTGCTCGGGGCAAAATCTGTACAAGATTTAATGACAACCAAGCGAATCAAAAGAATATGAAATGAAGTCCTTCGATAAGAAATACCGGAAATACAGAACAATCTTAGATCTGAAGTTGACGCAATCTATCCGCAAAAGTGAACCGGTGTCGTTGTACGATCCGATGAAGTATGTCCTCTCGGCAAGCGGGAAAAGAGTTCGTCCGTTATTGATACTGCTCGCGTGCGAAGCTGTCGGCGGAACGATGAATCAGGCGTTGAATGCCGCCGTTGCCATCGAAGTGCTGCACAACTTCACACTCGTGCACGATGACATCATGGACCATGCACCATCGCGCCGAGGAAGAGCGACCGTGCATGTCCGGTGGGATGCAAATACGGCGATCCTTGTCGGCGACGAACTTGTTGCGCTTGCATATAGAGAGTTGCTCCGGACAAAGTCCCGCGCCATTGCACAAGTAGCCGACGTCTTCACGGAAGGGGTTGTTGAAGTATGCGAAGGGCAATCATTCGATAAAGAATTCGAATCATTGAATGATGTCTCTCTCAATGATTATCTTCTCATGATCTCGAAGAAGACAGGAAAACTATTCTCCGTTTCCTCCGAGATCGGTGCGTTGATCGGCGGCGGAACGGAGCGTGAGATTCAAGCGTTGCGTGCGTACGGCAAAAGCATCGGACGGGCGTTCCAGATCCAGGACGATCTCCTTGACATCGTCGCCGATGAAAAGGAGTTCGGGAAAAAGATCGGCGGTGATATACTGGAAGGGAAAAAGACGTTCCTGCTGATCCAGGCGTACGAACGTGCAACAGGCAAGGACAAACGACAGCTCAGGACCATCTTTGATAAAAGAGGGATCACATCGAAGCACATTCCGAAAGTCAAAGAGATATATGAACGGCTTGGAGTGATCGAGACTGCGAAACAATGGATCGAAAAGGATATTAAACAGGCAAACCTTCAACTCTTGAAACTGAGAGATACGCAAACGCGAGGGATGTTATATTGGTACTCGGACATGGTGCTTAACAGACAATTTTAATTTGCGATCGGCTGAATGGCGACAGCGCCGGCATGCCGCACATGTATGATTGAAAAAGAAGTGACGATCAAGAACAGAGCAGGCCTTCACACGCGTCCCGCGGCGGCGCTGGTGAAGACAGCGGCAAAATTTCAATCAGAATTCTATATTATTAAGGACGGATTCGAAATCAACGGGAAAAGCATCATCGGCGTGATGACGCTTGCCGCAGAACAGGGATCGACGCTGCAACTGCGCTTTGAAGGGGACGACGAAGAAGCGGCGGCGAACGAAGTGATCGGGTTATTTGAACGGGGATTTGACGAGGTGTGAAATATTTAAGGTGGTCTCCGCCTCCAAGATAGAGACCATCTTCAACTATAATGGAACCAAAATCTGAAATAGTACTCCACGGTATCGCAGCATCCCCCGGCATTGTGATGGGGAAGGCGTATATCTTTACCAAGCATATTCCGCGCATCGAGGAAAAAACGATCACCGTGAACGACGTTGAGCAAGAATTGCTCCGCTTGCGCCATGCACAGACCCGCTCTCAAAAGGAATTGGAAAAGATCCTCCAATTGACGGAAGAAAAGGTCGGCAATCAGAAAGCGAAGATCTTCGAAGCACAGATCATGATCTTGAGCGACACCGTTTTGTTCGATTCGATCAAGAAGAGGATCCAGAAGGAATTGAAGAACGCCGAATGGATCGTCCATAAAGAGATATCGAAATATCAGCAGATGATGTTGAAATCTCCCGACGAATACATGCGCGAGCGCGCCCATGACGTTGAGGATGTGAAGAACAGGTTGATCAGGAATATTCAGCAAGATCTTCTCATCTCCCGATTCGAAAAGAAATCGGTCGTCATCTCTGAAATGTTGACGCCGGCGGACACCGTTCTCTTCAGCAGGAATGACGTGCTTGCCTACGCAACCGATATGGGAGGAACGACATCGCACGCCGCTCTTCTATCCCGCTCGCTGAAAATCCCGTCGGTGGTCGGATTGAAAGATGTCTCCAAGCATGTTCAGCAGGAAGATTGGGTGCTGGTGGACGGATACGCGGGGAGCGTCATCATCAATCCAACGCGGGAGACGATCGCGCGATGCAATAAGCGTAAACGGGAACATCGTCAATTTGAATCGAAGCTCGAACTTATCCGCGATCTCTCTGCACAGACAACAGACGGAAAAGAGATCCGCCTCTCCGGCAACATCGAGTTCTCGCAGGAATTCAGATTCATCAGTCAGCAAGGGGCGCACGGGATCGGTCTGTACAGAACGGAAGGGATCTTTCTCCGGTCGGATGCATATCCGAGCGAACAGGTGCAGTTCAACGAGTACAAAACCATTGTGGAAAAAGCGAAGCCGTACAAAGTGGTTATGCGGACGCTCGACATCGGCGGCGACAAAGTGCTGGCGGAAAATTATTCCGAAGAGAATCCGTTCCTCGGATGGCGGGGAATCAGGATATTGCTCGACAAACCGGAACTTTTTGTAACGCAGCTGCGGGCAATGTTCCGTGCGAGTGTGCATGGCGAGGTGTGGATCATGCTGCCGATGATCTCCGGCATCAAAGAGATCCGTCGTTCAAAAGAACTGATCGAACAGGTGAAACAGGAATTGCGCGGGAAGAATATTCCGTTTGACGAGAATGTGAAGATCGGCGTGATGATTGAAGTGCCGTCCGCCGCAGTGATCGCATCCGATATTGCGCAGGAGGTAGATTTTCTCAGCATCGGCACGAACGATCTCATTCAGTACTTGATCGCCGTTGACCGCGGCAACGAAACGGTGTCGTCGCTTTATCAGGAATTCCATCCCGCCGTGATAAAAACAATCCATCACATCATTAAAGCGGGACACCAGCACAACAAACCGGTGAGCATGTGCGGCGAAATGGCGGGAGATCCGACGGCGACACTTCTGCTGCTCGGGCTCGGTCTCGATGAGTTCAGCGTCACTCCCGTTGTGCTTCCGGAGATAAAAAAGATCATCCGTTCGGTCTCTTTTAGAGAATCGGAAGAGATCGCGCAACGGGTACTGGAAATGAAGACGGAAGAGGATATCGCTGATTTTCTCCGTGTGAACCTGCATGCCATGGTGCCGGAGCTGCTGCTGGAGTAACAAGGGTTTCACGTTTCAAGATTCAGGTTTCAAGTATATGATATTCTGCTTGAATCGTGAAACCTCAAACAAGAGATTACTATTGACAAACAACATCCATTAATTCCAAAAAATTATGACTGAACTGATTCAACGATACGATCCCAAAGGAATGCGCAACCTCATCCTTAATTTTCCCAAACAGGCGGCAGAGGCGGTTGCCATCGGCAATACCGCGAAGATCAAGATCGAAACAAAGAACATCGAACAGATCGTTGTCAGCGGACTCGGCGGCTCCGCGATCGGCGGGGATCTGTTGCGCGCATACCTTGCGGACAAATGTGCTGTGCCGGTGGTCGTCAACCGGCATTATTATTTTCCGGACTATGTCGGGAAGAATTCTCTCGTTATCATCTCGAGTTATTCCGGCAACACGGAAGAGACGACCGCGTCGTACAAAGATGCGATCAAGCGAAAGGCAAAGATTTTCTGCATCACGTCCGGCGGCGAGGTGGAACGGATGGCAAAAAAGCACAAGCATCCGTACATCAAAATTCCCGGCGGATTCCCGCCGCGTGCTGCGCTGGGATATTCGTTCTTTCCGACACTGATTGCACTGAGCAAACTGGGCTTCATCAAGGACCAGAAGAAAGAGATCAAGGAGACGCTGGCGTTATTAAATGAACTTTCAGTTCGGTATTCCAATCACGATACAGCAGATAATCTTGCGCTCAATCTAGCGAAAACAATTCATGGGAAACTGCCGCTCATTTATTCAGCCGCAGACAAGTTCGATACCGTCAACACCCGCTGGCGCGGACAGATCACGGAGAATGCAAAGACACTCGCGTTCGGTCATGTCTTTCCCGAACTCAATCACAACGAGATCGTCGGGTGGGAAGTGCTGAAAGACCTGATGAAGAAGATGCACGTGATCATTCTTCGCGACAAGGACGATTACAAGAGGATTCAACTGAGGATGGATGTAACGAAAGGAATCATCGGTGACCTTGCGGACGGGATTACCGAAGTCCATTCCGAAGGAAAATCACTTCTCTCAAGGATGTTCTCGCTTCTCTATCTTGCCGACTGGCTCAGCTTTTATCTCGCTATGCTCAACGGTGTCGATCCGAGTCCGGTGAAGAAGATCGATTTCTTAAAAGAGGAGTTGGGGAAAGTGAAGTAAAACATTCACCGCAAAGACGCAAAGGCGCGGAGAAGAAAAGTACGTGTCATTGCGAGTCCCGACGTTTTTTGTCGGGACGTGGCAATCTGGTTGTGCGTTGGAATAAAAGAACATTGTGGTAAAGGCGCCGACGAGAGTTCGCGCCATTGTTTTTTTAGACTTGACAATCATCAACCCCGCATTGACTTCTCTCTGCTCTCCGAGTATATTTCGGTATGGTTCGCTCGGTATTCATATCGCTGTTTGTTGTTTCGTTTCAATTCCTCACTGCGCAGTTCTATTACTTCGGGCATAACAAAGTGCAGTACACTGAGTTCGACTGGCAGATTCTCCGCACGGAACATTTCGATATCTATTATTATCCCGAAATGAAAGAACTTGCTCAACAGGGTGCTTTCTTTGCGGAGGAAGCATACAAAGATCACGAAAGCAAGTTCAATCACTCGCTCAACAATCGTGTTCCTCTTGTTTTTTATTCGTCCCATCTCCATTTTCAGCAGACCAATACGACCGGCGGATTCATTCCGGAAGGAGTCGGCGGCTTCTTTGAATTTCTCAAAGGGCGCGTCGTTATTCCTGCAGATGGTTCGCTGTCACGGTTCCGTCATGTGATCCGCCACGAGATGGCTCATGTTTTCATGCACAGCAAGATCAATCGGGTACTGGTCGATCATCGCTTGCCGCAGGATAGGATGCCGCCGCTCTGGTTCACGGAAGGGCTTGCCGAATCATGGTCGACCGATCCGGACGACCAATCCGAAATGCTGATCCGCGACGCCGTGCTGAACAACTACATTGTGCCGCTGCAGAACATGGAGACGATCTACGGTACGTTCCTGATGTACAAACAGGGGCAGTACATACTCGATTACATAGCACGGCGGTACGGAGAGGACAAATTGCTGATGTTGATGGAGAACTACTGGCGGCATACGTCGTTCAGCGAGGTGATGAAAGCGACGATCGGGAAGAACTACAAAGAGTTCGACGAAGAATGGACGTACGCATTCAAGAAAAAATATTATCCGGTTCTCTCAAGCAGCGATTTCACCAGCTACGTCTCGCAGAAACCGGTCTTCTACAAGAACGGCGCGACGCGCGAGGAGTACTATATTGCAAATTAGACCGGTTATGCGTCGATCTACAAAATAAATCTTGATGCTGAATCTGACGAAGAGAAAGAGCCCGAGTTGGTGATCGCAGGAGAAAAGAGCGATGAGTTCGAGGCGTTCCATGCCTTTCAAAGCAAACTCGACATCTCCCCCGACGGCATGCTGGCGTTTGTCACCAAGAAGGGAGAATCGGATGCGATCCATGTGTACGATGTCAAGAATAACAATCTCATCCGCACGCTGCAATTCGGGCATCTCGTCGTCATTGCATCTCCCAATTGGTCTGCGGACGGAAAAAAAATTGTCTTTGCCGCGAACGATAAGTCCGGAAGGATGGATGTGTACGTGTATGACTTGGCGCGTGAGGAGTTGATCCGCATAACGAATGATTCG
The DNA here is from genome assembly GCA_016182545.1 of Ignavibacteriales bacterium. Classification (GTDB taxonomy): domain Bacteria; phylum Bacteroidota; class Ignavibacteria; order UBA10030; family UBA8401; genus SpSt-333. The sequence continues at coordinate 14,610 of JACPGG010000016.1, read as the reverse complement.
TATGATGACCGCGATCCGGTATGGAGTCCAGACGGCAAAGATATAGTCTTCAGTTCCGATCGTACGCCGAACGGCATGAAACAGATCTACAATCTGTTCCGGATCGATGTGCAGTCAAAGAATATTTCGTATGTAACGTACGGGGACAAAAATTTTTATTCCCCCTCATTTTCACCCGGCGGCGAATATCTGACATTCACATCCAATGATGACGGCGCACAGAATATCTGGTCCGTGAAAACCGGCGATCTGAAATCGACCGATCCGTACGCGATGAAAAAAGTAACGCGATTCAGCAACGCCGTGTTCGATCCGCGTTGGACCGACAATAATGAACTGCTGTTTGCGGGATTCGAGAATTACAGCTTCAAAATTTATCTTCTTCCCGAAGCGTCGACGGTCATCGATACGACAACGGTAGCACGTGCATTTGAATTTCCACACACTGTTGCATCGTGGACCCCGCAGTCGGTTGCCGGTGATTCATCGGTACAATTCGTCCGGTACGACGGCGAATATTCGCTCGACATTGCGCAAAGCCAGGTCTCTACCGATCCGGTCTTCGGAACATCAGGAGGCGCGGCGATGGCGATCAGCGATCTGTTGGGGAACGACCAATATTACTTCCTCCTCTATAACAACGCGCAGTCGTCGGACGAATTCCTGGAAAGTTTCAACATCGCCGTGACCCGCGTGTCGCTCGGTCAAAGGATGAACTATGCGACCGGAATATTCCATTTCTCCGGGCGGCGCTACGACCTGACCGATCCCGATCTGTTCTTTTACGAACGCTCGTTCGGCGGATATTTTGTGCTCAGTTATCCGCTGTCAAAATTCCAACGTGTGGAAGCAGGAACGAGCCTGAGCAACTCCGACAAAGAGGTATTCTTCGGTCTGCGTCCGCGGAAAGCGCTGATCCTTTCCAACTCATTGTCGTACATCCATGATAATTCGCTCTGGATGCAGACCGGCCCGATCGACGGCTCACGATTTTTATTCACTGCCGCATATACGTCCGACATACAATACGGCAATGTCGGTTACTACACGCTCATCGGCGATTATCGCATCTATAACCGGCTGGATACACGTTCATCACTTGCCTCCCGCTTTACGTTGATGATGAATGAGGGGGAAGAAGCGCGCCGGTTCTTTATGGGGGGAAGCTGGGATCTGAGGGGCTGGCCCCGCTGGTCGATCCGCGGGAAAAAATTGTGGATCATGAGTCACGAATACCGTTTCCCGTTCGTCGATCAACTGGCGGTGAAGTTTCCATTTGGTGCGATCGGATTCGGATCGTTCCGCGGCGCATTGTTCTTCGACTCCGGTGCTGCGTGGGACAATACGTACCGTGCAACCATTGGAAGCGTCGGTGCAGGATTGAGG
>JACPGG010000016.1:0-13202 GCA_016182545.1 Ignavibacteriales bacterium | reverse complement strand
TCTGTTCGGTGCATTAGTGCTGCGCTACGATATCGGAAAGCGGATCCTGAATGACTTTAACGAACTCCAAACCGGTCTCTTCTACCAATTCTTCTTCGGATGGGATTTTTGAAATCTATTCAGATAACCACAAAGTCACTAAGACACGAAATGAAAAATGGATATACAGCGTACCCGGTACTTTTTGTGTTTTTGTGTCTTGGTGGTATTTTTTTTCACACGGCTGCTCCGCCATCAAATTCAAAACTCCGTTGGAGAGATCGCCGTCCGATTGGACGATGTACGGAAAATCTCCCGAACGTCAATTCACCGACACCTCGACATTCACATTTCCACTCACCGTTGCATGGGAGTACGATGCTTCTGCAGGATTCGCTCAATCACCGATGACGATCGTCGGAAATACGATGTTCGTCGGGACGCTGCAGGGAGAACTGCATGCGGTGAATCTTGAAACGGGAAAACGATTCGGGTACATGAAAACATTCTCGCCTGTGCAGGCGGCGCCGACACTGTTCCATGAGTACATCATCATTGCGACCGAATCGGGGAAAGAGAATCTCATCGCATACAAAATGGACGATGGCGAAGAACGGTGGATCCGCGATATGGGGGGCGTCGTCGCGTCGCCGCTGGTGTGGAACGACCGTTTGATCGTCGGAGGATTGAACGGCAAACTTACATCGTTCGAGCAGTACGGCATCGAACAGTGGAGTTTCAACACCGGCTCCGAGATACGATCATCTCCCGCGCTTGCAAACGGGATTGTCTATTGCGCATCGGCTCAGGGAAAAGTATTCGCGCTTGATGCGACCAGCGGCGCGCTTGTATGGCAGTCATCAACAGGCAGCGCGGTGTATGCGGGATTGACAGTTGCTGACAGCACGCTCATTGTTGCATCGCGCGATTCGTCCATTTATCTGTTCAACGCCGCAACCGGCGAGTTACTGAAGAAAATTTCCACTACGAACAAGATCATGGCATCACCCTCATCGGCAAACGGCGCGTTGTATGTTCCGTCATTGGAAGGGACCGTGACGGCATATTCCCTAGAAAACGGGAATGTGCTCTGGGAATTCACAGCAAAGAGCGTCATCAACACGACGCCGTTCATCACCCCTTCCGCACTGTTTGTTGCATCGCTCGATCACTATATCTACGCGCTCGATCCGGCTACCGGTGCAGTGCTCTGGAAACGGGAGATGGAAGCGCGGGTCAAAACAACACCACTCGTGTGGAAAAACTTCCTGTTCGTTGCCGCAGAGAACAAGACGATCTATTGTTTACGCTCAGCAGCCCCGTGATTTCTCTCGTTTCCCTACCTTGACTTTCATCACAACAGACTCTATATTGAGCCAGACTTTCGGCTGATTGCTTTTCACCTTACCATTTCCCACACCATGAATGAAGAAATCGAAGTATTGCGCAATGTTCCTATTTTCGGCGAGCTGAGCGAAAAGGAACTTGAGCGGATCGCCCAATTGGGTGTCAGAAAAAAATATAAGAAGGGGAGTATCATCCTTCTTGAAGAAGAGACCGGTGCCGCGTTGTTTGTCATCGTTTCCGGCAAAGTAAAGATCGTTCGTATGGATGACGACGGACGGGAAGTGATCCTTTCGATCCTCGGCGAAAGCGATTTCTTCGGCGAGATGGCGATCCTCGACGGGCTGACACGGTCCGCAAGCGTCGTTGCCACATCGAAATCGGAATTGTTCATGATCCATCGCGGAGATTTTCTGAAAGCACTGGCTGATTATCCGTCCGTTGCCGTTGCGCTGTTACGGGAATTGACCGCACGGTTGCGGAAGGCGGATGCGCAGATCAAGAGCCTGTCGCTGAAAGATGCCGCCGGAAGAGTGGCAACGGTTGTGCTGCAGCTTGCCGATGATGTCGGTGTCTTCCGCAAGGGGAAAGTAGAGATCGACGAACTTCCGCTGCAGCAGGACCTGGCGAACATGGCAGGCACATCGCGCGAAACGATCTCCCGCATGATCCACAAGTTCATCAAGAAAGGATATTTGCAATTGCAGGGGAGCAAACTGATCATCAATGATTACGAAGCATTCAAAACTATGCACACATGATCATCAGTGACGTTGGCGGCGTATGAGCATTAAAGCGGATCTCCACATGCATACCACATTTTCAGACGGCTTGCTTTCGCCGTATGAACTTGTGAAGAAATGTAAACAGCACGGGTTGTCGGTGATCGCAATTACGGATCATGACAGTGTGGATGCCTTTCACGATGCGATCGAATACGGAAAAGAATTCTGCGGTGAAGTGATCCCCGGGGTCGAGCTCAGTGCCATGGTGGACGACAAAGATGTCCACATCCTCGGTTACTTTGTCAACTATACGAACAAACGCCTCCTCGAGTACCTCCAATTTTTCAGGATGGAACGTGTCAAACGTGCCGAGCGGATCGTCGCGAAACTCAACAGCATCAATGTCCCTATTACGATCGAGGCGGTAATGGAACGGGCGGGGAAAGGTGCCGTCGGCCGTCCGCACATCGCATCGGCAATGGTGGATGAAGGGCACATCCGCAATTATCAGGAAGCGTTCGAAAAATTCATCGGCAACGGCGGTCCCGCGTTCGAAAAAAAATTCCATGTCACCCCCGACGAAGCGATCAAACTCATCTCCTCTTCCGGTGGATTGTCATTCCTCGCGCATCCCGGACGATTTACCAGCGACGATGCGGTTACGCAATTGATCCAGTGCGGTCTGGACGGCATCGAAGTGATCCATCCCTCCCACACACCGACGCATTCCGCTCATTATCGTGGTGTTGTTGGCGAATATTTTCTGTTGGAGAGCGGCGGGTCCGATTTTCACGGGGGCAAAAAAAATGATGATGATGTACTGGGAAATTATTATATTGATGAAACGAAGGTGAATATGATGAAGCATCGTCTCTTTTCCCAGAACTTATCCCACTAATCGAGAGGTTATCGACTCTGCTGAATGGCTACCGAACATGCTCCACGTGCATATGAAGGCGGTGTAAGTGCGGAAGGAAAAAAATTCGCTCTTATCGTCAGTCGTTTTAATCAAACAGTCACCGACAAATTGCTTGACGGTGCGTTACAGTGTCTTCGCAAGAACGGCGCTCTGATCGATCGTGACGTCGATGTTTTTTATTGTCCCGGCGCATTCGAGTTGCCGCAGGTCGCGTCGTACATCACTGTTAAGAAACAGTACGATGCGGTCGTGTGCCTGGGTGCCGTGATACGCGGAGAGACGCCGCATTTTGATTATATCTGCCAGGAATGTGCGAGAGGGATCGGAGCCGTTGCTCAGGAACGTGGGATTCCGGTGTTGTTCGGCGTGCTGACGACAAATACATTTGAGCAAGCGATGGAACGTGCAGGGGGAAAAGTTGGAAACAAAGGATACGATGCTGCATTGAGTGCCGTTATCATGGCAAATCTTTATACGCAGGTTATACCTCATTAACGAAAGGGAGATACGAAAGAGACTTTTTACGACGTTGTCACTTTATCCTGAAAGGATCTTTCGTATGTTTGAATCTCGGAATATCATGGTTGTTCGATTGTTATTCAGTTGGATCGTTGCTCTTGTGTTTGTTGAATCCGTGCATGCCGGCATCGGAGAGTGGAAAAGTTATACCGACATGAAAAATGTCCGGTCTGTCGCTACAGACGGCACCGTCCTGTGGGCGGGAACCTCCGGCGGTATTTTCAGATTTGATCCTGCCGATTCTTCCTATCAAAAATTTACCAATGCAGAAGGCTTGTCGTCAAACGATGTCACGGCGATCTTCGTTGATTCATACGGTGATGTGTGGGTTGGCGAACAGAACGGCTCCGTCGACATATATTCCCCCCGCAGCGGTACATGGCGATACATATCGAACATTGCCGATGACAAGACCAAAGCAAACCGCAGCATCAACAGATTCTACCAGTTTGGCGATAATATGTACATCGCCACCTCTTTCGGACTTACGGAATTCTCCATATCAAAATTTGAATTTGGAGACACACACCTGGGATTTTCCACGTTGATACAGCCTGTTGTGGCTGCCGTCAGTATGTACCAGAACAGGATATTTGTCGCCACAAACGGCGGGATCGCTGCCACGAAACCCGGCGCAACGAATCTCACCGATCCACAGTCATGGGAAATTCTATCGACCATTTCGAGCGCAAACTCATTCGGAGTGTTTAACGGTACTCTCTTTGCGGGGACCGGAAACGGTTTACTGCAATTCCAAAATAATGTTTGGAACAGCGTCGGCGGGATAACCGGCGTAACAAAAATTCTCACACACGTTGACACGTCACTTTTTTTTGCAGAAGCGCAGCAGGTAAAATCTCTTTCTGTTTCCAACACTGTTGCTACGATCGGCGTTCAAACACCTAATCCCGTCGTTGGCGGAGCAATAGTGCAGACGCAAACGTTGTTTCTTGGGCTCGCGTCTTCCGGAATCGGAATGTTCAACACCGATCAGCAATCGTGGAAGTTATATTTTCCGAACGGTCCGTATTCAAATTATTTTTCTGCCATCGTATTCGATGAGAACAACGTTTTGTGGGCTGCATCGGCACGATCAAACGGAGGGGGATTCTATGCATTCAATCGTCAAGAGTGGACCAATTATCATCGCGGAAATAATCCCCTCGTCCTTTCGAATGATTGCTTTGCCATTGCCGTGGGACCGAATAATTCAAAATGGATAGGAACATGGGGTGAAGGCCTTCTGCTTGTCAATTCCCAAGGGAATATTGTGCGACGGTTTGATTACGACAATCCGGGATTTATAGGAGTTGTTCGCGATATCAATGTCGGCATTCCTTCGTACACGGTTCCGGGGGGAATAGGTGTGGATCAATCCGGTGCCGTGTGGGTTACAGTCTATGGTTCCATCAACGGCAGCAAAGTGATCTGGAAGATGAATCGCGATTCCACATGGGAATCGTACCCGGGTTCACCGTTCGGATCCCCACCATCATTCATGCGGCATATCGTTGTCGATGGAAACAACACAAAATGGTTCGTCAATTCGATCGTTGGGAGCAACACGGTCGATAATATTACAGCCAATTTTTTCAATGAAAAAAATACTCTTCCCGGTACTGTCAACGGTTGGGGCGTGGTTACAGAAAATGACGGTTTGACCAATGACCGGATCTATTCGATCGCAATAGATATTTCCGGCGACCTTTGGTTTGGAACAGGGAATGGCATCACGATTATTACAAATCCGTCAAGACCGACAGAGCGGGTGACCAGAGTATTTCAGCAGTCTGTCCGCGATCAGGCGATACATTGCATCGCCATCGATCCGTTGAACAACAAATGGCTCGGAACATCCAAAGGTGTGTTCGTTCTTTCTCCCGACGGCACACAACTGCTCGATCAATTCAGTGTGGAAAACACCGGCGGGAAACTGGTCGATAACACCATCCTCTCCATCGCATTCGACAAAAACCGCGGAATCGCCTATTTCGGCACCGAAAAAGGTCTTTCCAGTCTGGAAATAGCACCCGTTTCGACAAAATCTTCCATGTCTACCATTGACCTTTCACCAAATCCCGTTTATCTTCCTACCCATGGGGCTGTTGAAATTCGAGGGCTGGTGGAAGAAAGCACGATCAAGGTGCTGTCGATCTACGGAAAGGTGTTGAAACAATTCCCCGCACAAGGAGGCGGCAGAGCATTTTGGGATTGCACAGACGGCGAAGGAAACAGTGTTGCAACGGGAGTCTATATCATCGTCGCACATGACAGGAACGGAACCCAGGTTGCGTCGGCAAAAGTCGCCGTGATCAGGAAATGATTTTTCATTAACTCACGTGCCCGCGTTTCGGCACACTGGTGTGCAGAAGTGCACAGACAGTACAAACTACATTCATTTAATATAGGAGGGTTGTAGAATTGGAAACTTCTACCACACTTGTAGAGAAAAGAGAAGAAGTATTCAGCAGACGTGTTCGTGCAGGCAAGCGCACATACTTCTTCGATGTAAAAGCGACGAAATCCGAGAAAGACTTTTACATCACGATTACGGAGAGCAAAAAGATCGCTGAGGACGAGTTCAAGAAGCATAAGATCTTCTTGTACAAGGAAGACTTCGAGAAGTTTGCCGATGCACTGGCGGAAGCGGTGGATTTTGTTCATGATGAATTGCAAAAACAAGGCATTCCTGTTTCTGCTCCTCAATCACAACAATCTCCGCAAGAACCTGCGGTAACCGAACAAGCATAATACAGTACGAACAATCATCAGCGCCTTTTCATGAAGAATGGAAAGGCGTTGTACTTCAATACTTACCCCCTTGCAAAGAAATAGGGAAGCTTCACGAGCTTGCCTTGACTCTCTCTCTCATTATGGCTATATTAAAGCCGTCTTTTTGTAAAAATTTGACATTTTGACGGATTTTTCCCTTCTGAAGGAGGGTACTGAAGCGATGAAGATCAACATTTCGAACCTTTCAGAGGGTGTTCATACTTACGATCTCAGCGGGGATGTTGGAACGTTGGGATTGGAGGCAAATTTCCAGGGGATAGTCGATACGCACGTAACCCTTGAAAAAAGCATGAATCAGATTGTGGCAACGATTGATGCTTCTTGCAAGGGCATTTTTATCTGTGACCGGTGCGGCAACGAGTTTGAAGAACAGGTGCAGACAGAGTTCATCACTCTCTATTCGTGGGAGAACGATGAAGCAAAGGGGGAAGAAGACGATTTCTATGTTCTGCAGCCTGATGAGAACATGATCGATCTGTCGAAGAATGTCAGAGAATATTTGACACTTTCTGTTCCGTTAAAATTGCTCTGTAACAGGGCGGAATGCGACATTCCGAAACATACGGTGAACGAACAGAAAACCATCGATCCGCGATGGGAGCAATTGCAGAAATTATTAAAACAAGAGAACAATTAATTATTTTTTTTGAAGGGACGAAACGATGCCAAATCCAAAACGACGACATTCGAAAACACGCGGGCGAAAACGCCGCACACATTACAAAGCAGAAAAGCCGACCGTGGCGATCGATCCGGTTTCAGGGGAAGCACATTTAAGCCACCGCGCCGTGTGGACATCGGATGGTAAATTGATGTACAAAGGGCGTGTGATCATGGAAAAGAAACAGGCGTAATGTTCATTTTTTAACGGTAAGCCATCCCGATATTATCGGGGTGGCTTTTCTGTAACTATTCATTCATAACCTTCTCATTCGTTTTGACTCAACCACAACAAAAACTTCGCATCGCTCTCGACGCCATGGGAGGGGACTTTGCTCCCGCTTCCGAAGTTGCCGGGATGATCGAATGCCTGCGTCAATGCGACAACAGATTCCACGTTGTCCTTGTCGGCGATGAAACGAAGATCAATAATGAGTTGAGCAAGCACAATGCGGCGGGGCTGGACTTTTCCATCGTTCATGCTCCCGATATCATCGACATGCACGACTCACCCGTCATTGCGATCAAGACAAAACCGAATTCATCGCTTGTGAAAGGAATGAATATCCACAAAGATGGTAGTGCTGATGCATTTGTCAGTGCAGGGAATACCGGAGCGGTGACGGCAGCATCAACATTGATCCTCGGCAGAATTCCCGGCGTCAGCCGCCCGACCGTTGCTGCGATCTTTCCGAGCGAAAGCGGACCGACGTTGATCGTTGATGCCGGCGCTGTCTCTGATTGCCGTCCGCAGTTCCTGTTCGAATTCGGTGTGATGGGAAGTATCTATTCCGAGTACATGCTCAAGAAAAATTATCCGCGCGTGGGACTGCTGAACATCGGCGAAGAAGAGTCGAAAGGAAACGAACTGGCGAAGGAGACATTCAAATATATCTCCGAGAGGAAAGGGAAATTCAATTTCATCGGCAATATTGAAGGTCGCGATATTTTAAAAGGGAACGTCGATGTTGTGGTCTGCGACGGGTTCGTCGGGAATGTCATCCTGAAATTTGCGGAAAGTATCCCCGGTTACTTGAAGTACCAGTTCAAAAAATTTGCAAACACCGGCATCATTCCCAAACTGATGATCGGTCTGCTGCGCGGCTCGCTGAAGGAGATCTTTCGCGATATGGATTATACCGAGTTCGGCGGCATCCCGCTTCTCGGCGTCAACGGTGTCACGATCATCGGACACGGCAGCTCGCCGCCGAAAGCGATCAGGAATATGCTCTTCCGTGCAGAAGAGACCGTGCAGTTCAAAATCAATCAACACATTCAGGAAAAATTGCAAGAGCAACAATAATCATTAATCTTTTTTGGTAGGACAGACATTCTTGTCTGTCGGCAGGAAAAATAACATATGTCGACAAAAATTCGCGCAGCAATCACCGCAGTAGGACATTACGTTCCGGATAAAATATTGACCAACGCCATGCTGGAAAAAATGGTGGATACCAACGACGAGTGGATCAGAACACGCACAGGAATCAGTGAACGGCGTATTCTGGAGAACGGCGCAACATCAGACCTCGCAGTCCCCGCAGTGCAGAATCTTCTGAAGAACCGCGGCATCGGTGCAGATGAGATCGATGTGATCATCTTCGCAACCGTTACGCCCGACATGTTCTTTCCGGCAACAGCATGTGTGCTGCAGGAAAAGATCGGCGCGAAGAAAGCGTGGGGATTCGATGTCTCTGCCGCCTGTTCGGGATTCGTTTACGCGATCGCTCTCGGGGCGCAGTTGATCGAAGCCGGCACATACAAAAAAATTCTTGTGGTCGGCGCAGATAAGATGAGTTCGATTCTCGATTACACAGATCGCAATACTTGTATTTTATTCGGCGATGCAGGCGCAGCAGTGCTTCTCGAGCCGTCATCCGATCCGAACTACGGCATCATTGATCATAAATTATACTCCGACGGCAGCGGCGGCGATTTCCTCTACATGAAGGGTGGCGGAAGTTTGAATCCCCCGTCACACAAAACGATCGACGACAAACTGCACTATATCTATCAGGATGGGAAAGCGGTCTTCAAAGTCGCAGTTGTGGGGATGGCAGATGTCTCTGAAGAGATCATGAAGCGAAATAATCTCACCGGCGCGGATGTCGATTGGCTCGTACCGCATCAGGCGAACCTCCGCATCATCGATGCGACCGCGAATCGCATGGGATTGGATAAATCCAAAGTGATGATCAATATCGGTAAGTACGGCAACACTACGGCGGCGACGATTCCGTTGTGCCTCTCCGAATGGTGGCATGCAGGAAAAGTGAAGAAGGGGCAGAATCTTGTCTTCGCAAGTTTCGGTGCGGGCTACACCTGGGGCGCAGTGTATGTGAAGTGGGGATTTTGAAACAAGTAAAAAGTCAAAAGTTCAAAAATGAAAAATGTGTCGAACCGATGAAGAACGCTTTTAACTTTTTACTTTTAACTTCGATGCTATGATATCATATATTTTTCCCGGTCAGGGTTCTCAATACGTCGGGATGGGAAAAGATCTCTGCGACCGGTTTTCCGAAGCAAAAAAATTCTTCGATGAGGCGGATGCCGTGCTGGGATTTTCTCTTTCGAAAATTTGCTTTGAAGGTCCGGAAGAAGAGTTAAAACAGACAAAGAACACCCAGCCGGCGATCTTTCTTCACAGCATTGCGTTGTGGAACGTGTTGAAGCCGACCGACGCAGGAATGGTTGCAGGACATTCGCTCGGAGAATATTCGGCGCTCGTTGCCGCCGGTGCAATCTCCTTCAGGGATGCGATCAAACTTGTGCGGCTCCGCGGCGAATTGATGCAGAAAGCGGGAGAAGAGAATCCCGGAACGATGGCGGCGGTGGTCGGACTCGAATCGAATGTCGTCACTGATGTTTGTTCAGCCGCCTCCGCTGCGGGAATTGTGCAGCCGGCAAATTTCAACTCTCCGGGACAGATCGTGATCTCCGGCAGCGTGACGGGTGTGCGGAAAGCGATGGAACTTGCAAAAGAGCGCGGCGCAAAATTGGTGAAGGAACTTGTCGTGAGCGGCGCGTTCCATTCTCCGTTGATGCTGTCCGCAAAAGATAAATTGAAAGAGACGTTGGATAGAACAAAGATCAATGACGCAAACATTCCGGTCTATGCCAACGTCACCGCAAAGCCGGTAACGAAAGCGGATGAGATCCGTAATTTGCTGTTCGAGCAGGTAACAAGTCCTGTACGGTGGGAAGAATCGATCATAAACATGGCTGCCGACGGCGCAACAAAATTTATCGAGGTCGGTCCGGGAAAAGTGCTGCAGGGATTAGTAAAACGAACGGTCGCGGCTGTAGAGATCGTCGGATTCGACAGAGCGGGGGATGTGAAAAACTAAAATCAAAACACAGAGACACAAAGTCACAGAGAATATTTTTATTTCTTTTTTAATCTCCTCAGTGTCTCCGTGCCTCCGTGGTTAAGGGTTGGAATGGAAGAACTTCACGTCGGAAAATACAAAGTTGATCCCATCCTCTTTGAACAAGGGTTCGCAAAAGGATGCGGTCCCTTCCAGTGCCAGACAACCTGCTGCCATTCGGGAGTGTTCGTCGATCCAAGCGAAATGGAGACGATCCTCCGGCACAAGGAGGAAGTGAAAGGGCAGATGGACGAGACGCAGGTGACCGACGAGACGGTCTGGTTCGAGCACAGGTTTGAAGACGACATCGATTTTCCTTCCGGCACATCGGTCGGCACGGAAGTGCACAACGGCAAATGCACGTTCCTCCGGAAGGACGGGCGGTGCAGCGTTCAACTGGTGAGCGCGGAAAAGTACGACGACCCGTGGAAGATCAAACCGTTCTACTGCGTCGCATTCCCGATCACCGTAGACAACGGACTGCTGACGTTTGACGATTTTCAGCAGGATGACGCCGACTGCTGCTCCATCGTAAAAGATACTCAATCGACATTGATCGATTCGTGCAAAGCGGAGCTGGAGTTCATGCTGGGGAAAGAGGGATATCAGAAATTACAAGATTACAAGATTGCAAGATCAGCAAAATAAAAGCGGAGATCAAAGTCAGAGATCAGCGGTCAGTAGTCAGTGATCAGAAATAAAATCAGTGTCATTCTGAACGAAGTCCCGATGTCTTCCGTCGGGACGAAGTGAAGAATCTGGTTTGTGCGGTGGCAATTAATAATTTTTGCAGCATTGGATTCCTCGCTACGCTCGGAATGACAATCACTCAATATCTCGGTAAAAAATTATGACTCAATATAATCTCTCCGGCAAGATTGCTCTCGTCACCGGCGGCTCGCGCGGGATCGGACGGTCGATCGTGCAGATGCTTTCCGAATCGGGCGCTACCGTTGCATTCACATACCGCAGTCGCAAAGAGGAAGCCGACTCGCTTGTCGCCGAACTGCAATCCAAAGGAGGCAAAGCGGTCGCATTCCAATCGGATGCTGCAAACACCGCACAGTCCAACGACGTAGTGCAGGGAGTGATCAAAGAATTCGGACGCCTCGACATTCTCGTGAATAACGCGGGGATCACGAAGGACGGATTGCTGATGCGGATGAGCGAACAGGATTGGGACGATGTCATCGCCACGAATTTGAAAAGTGTATTCAATTTCACCAAAGCGGCGGTCCGGCAGATGATGAGCCAACAATCGGGAAAGATCATCAATATTTCATCCGTTGTCGGTATCACAGGGAATGCGGGACAGGCGAATTATGTCGCTTCCAAGGCGGGAGTCATCGGATTCACCAAATCCATTGCAAAAGAGATCGCTTCCCGCAACGTGCAGGTGAATGCCATCGCTCCCGGATTTATCGAGACAGAGATGACAGAAAAGTTGAATGAGAAGCAAAAAGAGAGTATCTTGGGCATCATTCCGATGAGGCGGATGGCAAAACCGGAGGAAGTAGCCTCCGTAGTCTGCTTTCTCGCGTCGGATGGGGCAAATTACATTACTGGGCAGACCCTCTGCGTAGATGGCGGGATGGTGATGTAGTGCTTCGACGCGTGCCGCCCGATAGTCATCCTGAGCAAGCGAGTGTTGTATGCGAGCGCCTGCCTGCCGGCAGGCAGGCGTCGAAGGATGAACCGGTAAAAGGCGGCACTTGCTCAGCATGACCAGGTTTTTTATTTAGGAATAAAATAAACGCAATTCATAATATAATCAGGAGAAACACTATGTCAGATGTAGCAGCAAAAGTGAAAGAGATCATCGTCAACAAACTTGGCGTTGATGCCGCACAGGTCACGGAGACCGCATCCTTCACCAACGACCTCGGCGCCGATTCGCTCGATACCGTGGAACTGGTCATGGAATTCGAAAAGACCTTCGGGATGAGCATTCCGGACGAAGACGCCGAGAAGATCGGTACCGTCGGCGATGCGATCAAATATATCACATCCAAAAAAGGATAATTGCTACACCGGACCACAAGGTGACAGCTCGTCATGTCGTCATGCTGAACTTGATTCAGCATCTCGATAGGCCCCGAAACAAGTTCGGGGTGACGATTTGAATTGAAACACATTCTGCTGTGACGTTGTGGTTTTTTATTTCTAAAAATATTGCCACAGATTTCACCGGTTGTAATCTGTGAATCTGTGGCGAAAAATTTTCAGGGATCTTCTATGGCATACAACGGAAAACCGCGCCGCGTCGTCGTGACCGGCATGGGGGCAGTGACACCGATCGGATTGACGGTGAAGGAATTCTGGACGAACGCGCTCGCCGGCAAGAGCGGCATCGCGAACATCACCTACTTCGATACGACGAACTACGAAACGAAATTCGCCGGGCAGTTGAAGGGATTCGATCCGCACAACTATATGGACCGGAAACTCGCGCAGCGCGTCGATCAGTTCACGCAGTACGCCATCGCCGCGTCTGAAGAAGCTATCAAGGATGCAGGGATCGATTTCGAGAAAACAAATAAAGAGAAGGTCGGCGTTGTCTTCGGCTCCGGCATCGGCGGATTCAAAACATTCCAAACGCAAGTGGGGAACATGATCGAGCGGAAAGGTCCCGACAGGATATCTCCGTTCTTCATCCCGATGATGATCCCCGATATCGCCGCGGGAAGAGTTTCAATTAAGTACGGACTGAAAGGTCCCAACTACGCCACAGTCTCCGCATGCGCCACAGCATCGCACGCCATCGGCGATTCGCTGATGCTCATCCAGCGCGGGCTTGTTGATGTGATGGTCTGCGGCGGATCGGAAGCGGGCATTTGCGAAATGGGTATCGGCGGATTCAATGCGCTGAAAGCACTCTCCACCCGCAACGACGCA
>JACPGG010000087.1 GCA_016182545.1 Ignavibacteriales bacterium | reverse complement strand
CTCACGCATCGAAAAGCCAAACGATTGTTGTCCCAGTTGAAATTCATCTGCCGATCCTGTTTAAAGTGTTGAATCTTGAAAAAGGAATGAGCAAATCGGACACGGCAACATGTATCGTTGCAATCGTCTATGAAAGTTCCAACGCAAGTTCGATTGCAGTGATGAACGAAATAGTTGCGTTCGGCAAACGTGAGCATCAGAATTTAATGGAAGATAAGTCTGTCCGTTTTGTTGCAGTTGATATTCATGAAACAAAAAATATTCAGGCGTTACTTCATAAGACAAAGGCACATGTGCTGTACGTTGCTCCAATAACTCCCGATGCTCTCCAAATGATCACCAACGCGTCACAAAAAGAAAAAATGCTTTCAATGACGGGTGTTCCAGAGTATGTTGACGATGGTGTCTCGCTTGGCGTAGGTGTGAAAGGTGATTCTCCCGAGATTATCATTAACCTGACATCATCGAGAGAAGAAGGATCTGAATTTAGTTCAAAAGTACTTGGTGTAGCGAGGATCGTCCAATAATTCTTTTTGGGGTGAATGAACTTTTCTCTTTCATTTAGAACCAGACTCAATATTGTGCTCACGATTGTGATCGGTGCAATCTGCGCTTTTGTGTACTTCTATATTCCGGGGAAGATGGAAGAACAATCGATGAGCATCATGCGCTCTAAAGCCCGCGCAATGGTGGAGATATCAGCAACCACGGCGGCTCCCGCAGTGTATTTCAATGATGCCGACGCCCTTGCGGAGGTCGTACGCATGGCACAGAATAACACGGATCTTCGATTCCTTATTATCACCGACCACACATCGCAGTTGGTGGCGGGACATAATGTTGAACTAGCCTTGACGTCAAATTACAGACTCGCAACTGCAAACGGACTGCGCTCTACTGATCAACGGACGTACATGATCCTTACACCGATCTTGATGAACGGTAAATCAGTCGGGACAATGTACGTCGGCATCAGCCTGGATCAAATATTGGCTGAGATACGGCAGAGCCGGCAAGTACTCTTTTTTGTTTGCGTTGTGGTGATGTTTATCGGTATCGTTCTTGTCCACATTGTGAGCTATTTTGTTACTCGTCCGATAAATTCCATGGCGTCTGTGTTTCGACATATTGCTGAAGGAGATTATACAAAAAGAGTCGCTATGACTGCAATTCGCGAGACCGATCACTTGGCAGAATCGTTCAACCGTATGGCTGATTCGGTACAGAAGGCGCAAGCTGAATTGCATCTTGCCAATAAGTCCCTTGAGTACAGGGTAGCCGAACGGACACGGGACCTTCAACGGGAAATTCAACAGCATAAGATCACCGAAATCGCATTGCGCGAGAGCGAGGAACGGTACAGGACGTTGATCGATCTTTCTCCTGACGGCATCGCGGTTCATAACGAAGAAAAATTCCTTTTCGTCAATTCGTCAATGACTACCATGTTGCGATCACACGGCTCTGCCGAATTGCTCCAATCGTCAATTCTAGATTTTCTTCCGGGCGGACGAAAAGTGGAATTCAGGGAACATCTGATCCGCTTGTTGTATGGTACGGAACAGACTCTGATCACGGAGGAGACACTTTTATTGCCGGATGGTTCACACATTGTCTCCGAAATTGCCGCAACAAAACTAACATACCAGGGGAATCCTTCAATACAGATCGTTATCCGGGATATCACACAAAGAATCAGGAACGAAGAGCGCCGTGTGATGCTCGAAAAGCAAATGGTACAAGTGCAAAAAATGGAAAGCATCGGAACGCTTGCAAGCGGTATTGCGCATGATTTTTCCAACATACTGTCGATCATCGTCACCGGCGTGAACAAATTGGCATTCCTGAAGGAAGTGAATATGGAATCGATCGCGGATATCTCCGGGCATATTACCCGCGCTGCAAATAGGGGAAGTGCATTGGTCAAGCAATTGTTGACGTTCGCCAAAAAAAGCGAGATCAAATTTGAGACACTCTCTGTCAATCCCATTATACTGGAGATCGCCAAAGTACTGCAACAGACATTTCCGCAGGATATCTCGTTTGATTTCCGGCTTGCGGCAAACATCAAAGCGATAAAAGCAGACAGCAATCAAATACACCAGGTGATGTTGAATTTATGTTTGAATGCGCGCGATGCAATGCCCAACGGCGGAAGACTGGTGATTGCAACGGAGAATATCCCGACATCCTCAATCAATCACGTCGGGATCAAAGTTCGGGAATCAGAGTGCGTGTGTGTGAAGGTGACCGATACCGGAATCGGAATGTCTGAAGAAATGAAGAAAAGAATTTTTGAACCGTTCTTTACGACAAAGGAACAGGGGAAAGGTTCAGGTCTCGGGCTTGCGATGGTGTATGGCATTGTTGAGAGTCATCGCGGTTTTATTGATGTGGTCACAAAAGAAGGGGAGGGGACAATGTTCTGTTTGTATTTTCCTGCTTTGAATGAACAGTATGTACTTCAAAAATAAAAAGCCGCTGTATGCGGCTTTTTTATTTTTCAATCAACACTGTTCTTATAAAAACATTTCAACGATCCAATAAGTAAATGCTCCGATAATTGCCGAAGTCGGAATCGTCAAAATCCAGGCAACAACAATTTTACCGACAATACCCCAACGAACGGCTGACATTCGTCTTGTAGCGCCAACTCCCATAATCGAACCGGCAATTGTGTGTGTCGTTGAAACCGGAATTCCGGCGAGAGCTGTTCCAAGAAGAACTATTGATCCGGCACCTTCAGCGCAGAAACCTCCTACCGGTTTCAAATGTGTCAACTTAACACCGAGCGTGCCGATCACTTTCCATCCGCCCAACAATGTACCAAGACCGATCGCTGAATGGGCTGAAATGATCACCCACCACGGTACGTACAATTCTCCTCCCTGAAAATACCCTGTTGAGTAGAGAAGTATTGCAATAATTCCCATTGTCTTTTGTGCATCGTTCGTTCCATGCCCCAGGCTGTACGCAGCGGAGGAAACGAGTTGCCCGATGCGAAAGAATTTATCTACCTTCCTGACGTTCCAATCTTTGAACATCCACGTTACAACGATCATCAGAATAAATGCCATGATCAGTCCGATTGTCGGTGAAAGGAAGATGAACACAACAACTTTCGAAATGCCGTCAAAGTTTAACGCGCTAATTCCCGCTTTGAAGAGTCCCGCGCCGGCAAGTCCTCCAATGAGGGAATGTGAAACACTGATGGGATAACCATAGCGCGTGCACAAGTGGGTCCAAATAATTGCACCAACCAACGCCGCAAGAATAAATTCAGGAGTAACGATCGCAGGGTCGACAATCCCTTTTCCGATTGTTTTCGCGACAGCAACGCCAAATCCGAATGCAGCAGCAAAATTAAAAAAAGCAGCCCACAGAACAGCGAACCGGGGTGAAAGAACTTTTGTCGATACTACTGTTGCAATGGAATTAGCGGCATCATTCATGCCGTTGAGAAAATCAAACAGCAATGCCAGGAAGATGATAAAAATGACGAATAAATCCATTGTCGTTCGTCCTTCCTTATGCCTGTTTGATCATAATTGATTCTAGGACATTCGCAACATCTTCACATTTGTCAGTAGCCGTTTCAAGTGAGACTAGAACTTCTTTCGTCTTTATCAGTTCGATGGCGTTTTCTTCGTTTTCAAATAGCTCGGCGATAGATTGATTAAATATTGCATCGGCGTCATTTTCATACTGATTGATTTTATGAAGGATCTTATTGAGATCGTCGATTCTTCGAAAATCACTGAGCAGAGCAATTCCCCGTTGAATCTCAATAGCAGATTGATAGATAATATCGGTGAGGCGTTGAATGTCGGCAGAGTTCTTCTTGATTTTATACAGATGAAACCTGTTTGAGCTGCCGTCAATATAGTCGATGACGTCATCAAGCATTGAAGCGAGCCTGTGTATATCTTCTCTGTCAAAAGGAGTGACGAACGAGCTGTTCAGTTGTGTAAAGATGTCGTGAGTGATAGAATCGCCTTTGTGCTCAAGCTCGTTAATTTTGTCCACTACCGGTTGCCTGTCTGTTTTGGATAAACTCGGTAACGTTCGTAACGTTTCAGCAGCTTCAACCGCCGTTCGGGCTAGATTATCAAAGAGAACGAAGAATTTTTCGTCATGGGGAAGTAACGATTGGATAATTCTGTCAAGTCTCATAAGCATCCTCTGAAGAAAGTTTAACGGTGTCAAAAATTCCGCTAAAACATACCCAAGTTTGTCTTAAAAAGAAAGCCTGCAATGATAATAAATAGTTAAAGAAATTTGAACTTGCAGATTTTTTCCCCTACTTTTTCGCCACCTACTGCTACTACATTAAAAGAGGTTAAAACCTATGAAAACAAACCGTCGCTCTTTTTTTGCTAAATCTTTGCTCGCGCTTGGAACAACTATTGTCGTGCAGCCGGCAAAGGCGTTGCCGTTGTTTAACATCAATACAAAAACAAATAAAAAGTTAAAACTCACGTATAAACCGTATACACTTGAATTGCAGCACACGTTCACCGTTGCAACAATGAGCCGTACAACCACCCCCGCTGTCTTGACGGAGATCGAGTATGATGGCGTTGTCGGATACGGTGAAGCGTCAATGCCGCCGTATCTCGGCGAATCGCAGGAAAGCGTGATGGCATTTTTGAAGCGGATCGATCTTTCTAAATACGACAATCCGTTCGATCTTGAAACAATCCTGGCGGATATCGATCTTCTCGCATTTCACAACACGTCGGCAAAAGCGTCGATCGATATTGCGTTGCATGATCTCGTCGGAAAATTGATGGGACAGCCGTGGTACAACATCTGGGGATTCGATAAGAACAAAGCACCGATCACGACATTCACGATCGGCATCGACAAGGCAGATGTTGTGCGTGAGAAAACGAAAGAGGCTGCAGGCTTTAAGATCTTGAAAGTGAAATTAGGAAAAGAGAATGACAAGGAAATGATCGAAACGATCCGTTCCGTAACTGACGTACCGTTGACAGCAGATCCGAATCAGGGATGGAAGGATAAATTCTATGCGCTTGATATGATCCATTGGCTCAAAGATAAGGGTGTGCAATATATCGAACAGCCGATGGCAAAAGAAAAGTATGACGACCATGCCTGGCTCACGGAACGGAGTCCGCTGCCGATCCTTGCCGATGAAAGTTGCCAGCGATTGAATGACATCAGTAAGATCAAAGGGGCGTACAACGGTATCGTCATAAAATTAATGAAGTGCACCGGTATGCGTGAGGCACATAAAATGCTGACGCTTGCGAAAGCATACAATATGAAAGTGTTGATCGGATGTATGACCGAAACATCGTGTGCTATTTCCGCCGCTTCGCATCTTTCGCCGATGTGCGATTGGGCTGATCTTGACGGGATGCTGCTGATTAAGAATGATTTGTTCAGGGGAACGACAGTTGTTGACGGAAAACTAACCTTGAGCGATCTGCCGGGTATCGGTGTAAAGAAAGTTTAATGGAAAGTGATGCTCTGAGTGTCAGTCAAGGCATCACTTATGATTCTGAACCTCCCACAACAATACCGCACTTGCACTTGCAACATTGAGCGAGTCAACTCCCGCCTTCATCGGAATTGTGACAAACTCATCGCACAACTCGAGCACATCTTTTGAGATGCCATGTCCTTCCGCTCCAAGAACGATGCAAGATTTATCATTGAATTGAACCGTCCGAATGTCTTTGCTACCGGTATGTGGATGTGCGGCGTAAAATCGAAGTCCATTCTGTTTCAAAAAAGTGATGCTATCGCTTAAAGTGATGGCATCACTGATGGTTACGATTGGAATTCGAAATATATTCCCCATCGAATTTCTGACGGAACGCCGTAAATATGGATCGCACGAACTTGACAACGTAATGATGGCGTCGACGCCAAAGCTGGCGCAATTGCGGATAATGACCCCCATATTTTCTGCGTTGACAACTCCGTCGATGAGTACGCAGGTGAACTTTTCATTCGATCGGATCTTTGTGGCAAGATCTTCTACCGACACCCCTTTTGGTACTTTCGCAACCGCCATCATCGCCTGATGCAGCTCGTGACCTACAATCGTATCCAGAAGATGCTTCTCGCCGATAAAAACATCGATCAGATCGGGGTGGTGTTCAATAATTGTCCTGTATTGTTCAAACCACTTTGCGGTGAGCAGCAATGAGAAAACGCGAAGGTCGCTTTCGAATAATCTTGAAATGACTTTTTCCCCTTCAGCTACGAATATCCCTTTTTGCAAATGTTCCATCGGACGTTTCAGAGTACGGTATGGTTCGAGGTCGGGTCTCTCTAGCGTGTTGATGTGTTCAATTTTCGTGATCATTCTTTGAAGTCAGTCAAATCTTTGGTATTTTTACTCCGGTGAAAGTCAAAATCTGTGAATCTGTGGCAATAAGTTTTGAAAGGTTTGTATTGTAATGTCTGTTCGTGTTCGTTTTGCTCCCAGTCCCACCG
Source organism: Ignavibacteriales bacterium (assembly GCA_016182545.1). Classification (GTDB taxonomy): domain Bacteria; phylum Bacteroidota; class Ignavibacteria; order UBA10030; family UBA8401; genus SpSt-333. The sequence goes on along the minus strand of JACPGG010000087.1, from coordinate 15,562 downwards.
GATATCTTCATGTCGGCGGTCTTCGTACTGCACTCTATAATTTTCTTTTCGCCAAAAAAAATAACGGCACATTCATCCTGCGCATTGAAGATACAGACCAATCACGTAAAGTGGAAGGGGCAACGGAAAATTTAATTGCAACATTACAGTGGGCGGGAATTGAATTTGATGAAGGTCCCGGTAAAGATGGTCATCACGGTCCATATATACAGTCGCAACGGTTGACACTCTATACAGAGTATGCCGAACAACTTGTTGCAGGCGGAAAAGCGTACTATTGTTTTTGTACATCGGAACGTTTGGAAGAAGTCCGGAAGCAACAATCGGCGCAAGGGATCGATCCCAAATATGACGGACATTGCAGAGCCATTCCGATCGATGAAGCGAAGAAAAGAGTGAACGATGGCGAGTCGTACGTTGTCCGCATGCGGGTTCCAGATCAAGGGGAAGTGAAGTTCTCCGACATGATTCGGGGCGAGGTAACAATTCAAAATAAAAGTTTAGATGATCAAGTGTTGATGAAGTCCGACGGGTTCCCGACATATCATCTTGCTGTTGTGGTTGATGATCATTTAATGGAGATCAGTCACGTTGTGCGTGGAGAGGAGTGGCTGCCGAGCACGCCGAAGCATGTACTTCTCTATCAGTATTTCGGGTGGGAATTGCCGAAGTTTGCGCACCTGCCATTGCTTTTGAATCCCGACAAAAGCAAGTTAAGCAAGCGGCAGGGGGATGTAGCTGTAGAAGATTATCGAGCGAAAGGGTACCTCAAGGAAGCGCTTGTGAACTTTGTCGCTTTTCTCGGATGGAATCCGGGTGATGAGCGTGAAATATTCTCGCTTGATGATCTCATCAATGAATTTTCATTTGAAAGAGTAGGCAAATCTGGTGCCGTATTCAATATTGAGAAGCTCAACTGGATGAACCAGCAGCACATCAAAGTGCGGACGAATGAAGATCTTCTGCCTCTCGTGAAACCCTTGGTTCAAGAAAAAGGGTGGACCGTCTCGGACGAGTATCTTCTGCATGTTATCGGTTTGATGAAGGAGCGAGTTGTTGTGATGAATGATTTTATCTCTGCGTGCAGTTATTTTTATGAAGATCCTTCTGCGTACGACGAAACGGCGCGGGCAAAGAACTGGAAACCTGAGTCATCCGGACATGTTTCGATATTATGCGAGAAACTTGAAACATTGACATCATTTGATGCACCCTCAATTGAATCAGCGCTCCGATCCGTTTCTGAAGAGTTGAAGATCGGAGCCGGAAAATTGATCCACCCGCTCCGTCTTGCTCTGTCGGGAGTTTCAAACGGACCGTCGCTTTTCCACATGGCGGAGGTACTGGGTAAAGAAACTGTCGCACGCAGGATCAAACTTGCGTTGGAACGATTACAATGAAAATTGATTCTCGCACAACCCTTCAATATATTCCTGTATGAAGTCACTCGACATCATTAAACTCCACAATGCAGTCTTTTATGCCTACCACGGCGCATTGAGCGATGAGCAAAATCTCGGCGGTAAGTTCGAGATCGACCTGGAATTGCATTGTGATCTGACGAAAGCGAAACTAAGCGACAATCTGAACGAGACGGTGAATTACGAAAAAGTGTATGCATTGATGAAAAAAATAGTGACCGAAAAAAAATACTATCTGATCGAAGCACTTGCTCACTCAATCGGTAAGGGGATCCTTTCCACTTTCAGTCAGGTGCAGCGGACAGTCGTACGTGTCCGCAAACCGGGTGCGCCGGTTCACGGAGTCATCGATACGATTGAAGTTGTCGTTGAGACAGGTCGCGAATGAAACATACGGTCTATTTGGGATTAGGGTCGAATGTGGGGGACAGGATTGAGTTCCTTGCCACTGCCATCCGCGGGATTGCAGATTTTCCATTGACGGTCGTTGACGATGTTTCTGACGTGTACTCGACCGAGCCGGTCGGTGAAGTTCAGCAAGGGGACTTTCTCAATGTCTGTGTCTCAGTTCGGACAGATGCGGAGTACCGGGAATTTCATTCAATGATCAAAGAATTGGAACGTGTGATCGGACGAACTGAATCAGTCCGGTGGGGTCCCCGCGAGATCGATGTAGATCTTTTGTTTTTTGATCATGTGGTTATTCACACAGAGGAATTGACGATTCCTCATAAAGAGATCGTCAACCGAAGGTTTGTTCTCCAACCGCTTGCGGATATCGCTCCGATGTATATCCACCCGCAATCCGGAAAGACGATCTCAGAACTCCTAGCCGCTGCAAACGATGCGCATGGTATCGAGCGTTCAGGGCATTTTACTTCACAACTCTTAATGCTGATCAATGATTCAATTACAAACCCGACCGTCTGACATTCGCTACGTTGCTATCGAGGGTGTCATCGGCGCCGGCAAAACGACACTGGCAAAGATGATCACTGAACGGCTCAACGCAAAACTTGTATTGGAAAAGTTCGAAGAGAATCCTTTTCTTCCAAAGTTCTATGAAGACCCTGATCATTATGCATTTCAAACCCAGATATTCTTTCTCCTCTCCCGATACAAACAACAACAGGAGTTGTTTCAGGGGGATCTGTTCCACAATGTTTTAGTCTCGGATTACATCTTCGACAAGGATAAAATATTTGCGTATCTCACGTTGCAGGATGATGAGTTGAAATTGTATGAGACCCTTATCGGCACGATTGAAAAGAATATACCGACGCCCGATCTTGTCGTCTATCTGCAATCGAGCGTTGAACGGTTGATGTCGAATATCAAAAGGAGGGGGAGATCCTATGAGGAGAATATGTCGGATGAGTATATTAAAGACCTGAATGAAGCGTACAATTATTTTTTCTTCCGGTATAAATCCGCACCTTTGTTGATCATTAACTCGACGGAGATCGACTTTGTGAACGATCCGGAAGACTTTGAAGATTTGCTCAAACAAATACTTCGCACCGATAAAGCGCCTGTGGAGTATTACAACCCGAAATCAAAAAAGTAAGACAGGAAGAACTACCTGCCGGAAAACCGACCATGCTGCTTCGTTTTATTTTATGGATGATCCTGTTTTTTATTGCAGCCAAAATTATCGGCGCGACCATCCGTTATCTCCGGCGTACATTGACTCCCAATCGTCACATCAAAGATCAACAAAAACGGTCTAACGTGGAAGAGTATAAAAACGTTGAGGATGTTCCGTACGAGGACGTTTCGAACAAGAAATGACATTCATGCGGACTATCGAACTCTGGGCAAAAAAATTACTGATCGGCACCGTCGGAGCGTTCCGTTCTTCCAAAAGAATTTCTCCAAATCAAATCCCTCTGCAGCGCCTCAAACGGATTCTGATCGTCAAGCAACATGATCAACTCGGCGATCTTTTGGTGACAACGCCTGCGGTCAGGGCATTGCGCAAAAAATTTCCTGAATCCTATATCGCAATTGTCGTACGGGAGTACACAGCGCCGATGATCTGGGATAATCCCAATGTGGATTCGGTGATTGTTTTTTACGAGAAATTGAAACAATGGAACTGGCAAAAATTCAAATCGTTCTGGGATCAGTTGCGGAGTGACGGTGGTTTCGATTGTGCGATCATGCTCAATTCAGTCTCCCGTTCGTTGTCTTCCGATATGATTACAGTTGCGAGCAAAGCGAAAATCATTATTGGTCCGAATCATATCGCGCTCGATCCTGATATTCCTGAAAGCATTTATAATGTATTGACCCCCCGAGCAAGAAAAGAACAACACGAATCGGAACATTACCTTGATATCGTTCGTTCACTCGGTGTGCAGCCAGACGGATTGGACTACGATCTTCAATTGACTGACGACGAAGAAGCGGGTGCAGATAAGGTTTTGTACGAATTGGGAATTCAATCTGCGACACTTCTCATCGGTGTGCACTTTGGCGCGTTGAACAAAGAGAAACGGTACCCGCTCGAAAAATTCTTGATTCCCGGACCGAACGAGACGCATCATCATCAGCAATTGTTGTCATTCATCAAGTCAGCAGAAGTTCGATCTGTTCCAGTTCAACAAATGAGAATATCGTGTGCCGTGATCAAAAAATTACAATTGCTTCTCTGCAACGACACCGGGACGATGCATATCGCCTCTGCATTGCGTGTACCGACCATTTCATTTCACAGTATCAGCGATCCGGCGCAATGGAAACCCCCACATGAGCGCCATATCAGTCTCCGCGCGGACGACAAAAAGATTACATCCATCACCGTTGAGATGGTGACTGCTGCCGTTCGTACGCAATTACAAAAATTAGGATTCAAAGAAAGAGAATAAAGCGACAAGATCATCTGCTTTTCGTACCTTCCCTTGTTAATCAATCGAAACATCCGTACTTTTCACAAGTATGGAAACAGTTTTGGAAAAAAAGAAATCCGCAATAGTGCCGCTGAATCTTGAAGAAGAAATTCTCCGATTAAAAAAAGAACTCAACGCCGTCATTCTTGCACACTATTACCAGGAATCGCAGTTACAGGATCTTGCAGACTTTGTCGGCGACAGTCTCGATCTTTCACGCAAAGCGGCATCCACCACCGCGGATGTCATAGTGTTTTGCGGTGTACATTTTATGGCGGAAACTGCGAAGATACTTAATCCGCATAAACCGGTTCTGCTTCCCGATCTGCTTGCCGGATGTTCATTGTCCGACGGGTGTCCCCCGAAATTATTCGAGAAATTCCGCACACAGCATCCGGATCATGTCGCGATCACGTATATCAATTGCAGTGCAGAAGTAAAAGCGCTGAGTGATATTATCTGCACCTCCAGCAATGCCGAGAAAATCATCAACCAGATTCCGAAAGATCAACCGATCCTTTTTTCTCCCGACAAAAATCTAGGTGCGTATCTTCGGAAAAAGACAGGAAGGGAGATGCTTCTGTGGAACGGCAGCTGCATTGTGCACGAAACATTCAGCGAACGGAAACTGATAGGATTACAAATGGAACATCCGGACGCAGTACGGATGCCAGCTGCTCCTGTAACGAATGTCCGCATATGAAGCGGAACACGATGGAGAAATTGTATCTCTGCATGAAGAATATGAACCCGCAGATTGAGATGAGTATCGATCTTTTGCACAAAGCACGCAGACCAATTGAGAGGATGTTGGCGATGAGTTGATTCCTTACTGACTTCACGGAGGTTACATGAAAACTCTTGTTACACTCGTATCTTTTCTCTTTTGTTCTACCACGTTATTGACCGCTCAGTATGCATCAATGTGGATGAACAGTCCCCGCGGCAACACACAATCGTTTCAGAGTACCATTGAAGATGCAACGGCGTATGTTTCAATCCAAAGCGGCCATGCCAACGTGGACATCTACCTTACATTTTCAACTCGGGCATACGACCACACAAGCAGCGATAGTCTGGAACTGCGATGCTGGTTTAGTCTTCCGGCGCTGAGTTTTATAACCGATCTCTGGCTCTGGATCGGCGATGATACATCGAGAGCAATCATTGCGGACAGGTTTCAAGCACAAGCGACGTATAACAATATTGTCGGTGCACGAAAGGATCCCGCACTTCTCGTAAAGGAATATGGTAATACATATTCTTTGAATGTTTTTCCATTCACACTTCCCGGCAAACGTAAAGTAAAAATATCATACACCAATCCTATTGCAATTTCAGATAGTATCGGAAAAATTCCTTTACCGTTTTGGTTCTTGAACGCGTCAGCGTTTTACAACGAAAAACCTTTTGTCGTGTTGATTCAACCGACCGAACTTTGGCGAAATCCTCTCATCAACGGCAGCAGCCGGTTTCCAATGCAACAAGTTGTCGATCCGACGTTCGGTTCCGTATTGCGTTGTGAAATACCCAGAGATACTCTCTCTGCATTGCAAACGTGCGATATTAACGTTGAGCGGTCGCGATCCGACCTTTCATGGTATGCGGAGAAGTATCAAAAAGGGAGTGGAGGAATTTATCGATTTATCCTTGAACCGTTTAAGAATCTCAATATTCAAGTAGGAAGGAAGATGCTGTTTCTTCTTGACCACGATTCAACGAATGTGAATCCTCTTTTCACCAAAACAAATCTTATCGAAGAGATAAAAATTGGATTGCTGACAGGCGGCATAAAAGGAGATTCGTTCAATGTGTTGTTTTCTTCAAAAGGTAAACCTCAAAAGTTGAGTTCGGACTGGATTTCTGTGGATACACAATCCGTGAAGACTGCTTTTGACGGACTGGACATTACGACTGTTTTAGATACGGTTGATCTGGCTGGTGTGTTGGTAGCCGGTCTTCAAGAAGCAAAAGACACCACCGGGGTTCACGGTATTTTCTTAATTGCGTCATCCGATCAATATGATGATATCGGGAAAGCGAACCGTTTGGTCGACTCGCTTTCAAAATATATCCCGCCGAAGATTAAAATTTTCTCCATCGATTACAACGACAGCGCCCGCTATGTCTACTGGCCAGGTTTTTATTATACGATCGGTAACAGTTATCTGTACCGAAGATTGGCAGATAAAACCGGCGGAGCGTACACAATGTCATATAATTACAATTCCGAATCACCGATTGATTATTATATCGGCAACTATATCCGGGATCTTCGCTGGAGGATCGAATATTTCGATATGAACGTTCACATGGAAAACGGATTTGTGTACCAAAATTTTTCTTCCGTGAATACAAATGCCAATGTATTTGTGAGTACAATGGTTACTCAAGTGGGAAAATTTATCGGAGATTTCCCCCTATATGTTGACATGACAGGATTTTACGACGGCATTCTTCATACCAAACGTATCGTCATACAGGATTCTACCGTTGTGGCTTCTGACAGCAGCCTGATCAAAGTTTGGGCGAGTCAAATGTTGAACCAATTCAATTCTTCCTATTATCTGCGTAATGAGCAGGCGGTTGGCTTAAGTATAGAAAATCGGATTCTTTCGTATTGGACTGCATTTCTTGCGTTGGAGCCCGGACAGAAATTGTGCGACACATGTGCGGTTGGTGGAAACCCATTCATTATTACAGGAGTACACGAAAATTCCCTGTTGCCAAAATCATACGAAGTGTTGCGCGCATACCCAAATCCGTTCAACCCGACCACAACAATTCTCATCAGTCTACCGGATGGTGTTGAAAAAAGGGCTGCGTCAGCAGCAATATATAATGTACTCGGCCAACGAATAAAGCGGTTAGATATTTCCAATGCTAACGTGAATGGAGAGGTGCGTTTGAGTTGGAATGCTATGTCAGACTCTGGCATTCGAGTATCCAGCGGATTGTATTTTGTCATACTCACGACACCTCAAAAACGATTTGCACTCAAACTGTTGCTCATGAAATAACCCAGGACAAATCTATGAAACGGATATTAGTATTTCTTCTTTTTGCGACTTTTTCTTCGCAAATGTTTTCCCAATGGAACTATCTCCAAATTCAACATCCGCAGCAAACATGGCGGTACGGTCAGGGAACGATCGACCAGGCGGTTGTATCGATCAAACCGAAAGGGAATTATCAGCAGCATGATCTTTATTTAACTTTTTCGGCAAAAGATCTCGGTTTTACTTCGTCGGACAGTGTTGAAATCCAAATGGATTTCAGTCTGCCAAAGGAGGCAATAGTAAGCGACCTGTGGTTGTGGATCGATAATACTACTATCATGCGGGGCATTATTCTTGATCGTTGGACTGCATCGAACATCTACGAAAATATAGTTAAGCGCAGAAGAGACCCCGCCTTGTTAATGAAAAATTCTGCAGTGCAATATTCACTTCGGATCTATCCGATGCAGGGAGATAAGTCCCGAAAAATAAAGATATCATATTTACTCCCGGTCTCTTTTACAGGAGGCAATGCGCAGGTACCAATTGCAACAAATATATTACGTCTTTCAAAAAATACTCTATCAAAAACGACTGTCTTGTATTGGAATACCCCTGAATTCACCAACCCGCGGTTCGATCAGATCGCCTCGGGATTTGAATCGAGTACACGCTGGGACACAGCAACATCAAAAACCTATTACTATGGTGAAATATCGCCCTTGGCTTTACAAAGTGACCTCATGTTCTCCACATCGACCAAAAGCCAATCGGTTTTTTTAGGACGCTATATCAGACCGGACAAAGTGAACGAAGGGTATTTCCTTCTCTCCTTTAATCCATCAAACATTTTCAACATTACCACTGCTCAAAAGATTACATTCCTCTTTGAGTTTGATGAAGCGAAATCTGCAAACTCAACGCTCAGTTTGATCAACAATCTTAAATCGTTCATGATGTCAAATTTAACCGCGAAGGATTCATTTAACCTTATCTTCTCCGGTGCACAGATAAAGAGAATGAAAACAAGCGGATGGTATGGCGGTGATTCCGCCACTATTGAAACGGTATTCAATACAATTACACAAAACATGCTTCAGAATGCGAGTAACATGCAGGCACTCATCACTGACGGCATTGATTTCATCAGAACAAATGGAAACAAAGGTGTATTGTGGCTTGTTGCCGGTTCTGATTCGTACAATCATCACTCGATCGCCAATCCGGCAATCACGTCGATCACATCGCTGCTGAAACCGAATATTCCTATCTTCGTCACGGATATCAGCAACTGGTCTGTGGTCTATTCCTATTTCAACAGCAGGTACTATTACGGGAACGATTATTTCTATGAGAATCTGACACGCCAATCGGGCAGTGTGTTTACCTCGTACAGGCAAAACTCTATATTGCAATCAAATTTTGCAACTGTGTTCGATCAGATCCGCGGGACAATTCAGTCGTTTGATATGATCACAAGAATTGAAAACGGATTCTGCTCCAACAGGTTCACAAATTTTTCAACAACATCGAGCGATGTTCCCATCGACAGAACAATAACACAAGTTGGCAAATTCAACGGAACATTTCCGTTTGTTCTTGAGATAGCAGGAATCTACAAAGGATCGACCTTGACAACGAAAGTGACGATCCATGATTCTTCAGTCGTGAACGTGGATGAGGCTCTGGAAACTATTTGGGCGGGAAACCAGATCCTGTCGCTGGAATCTCTCCCGCAAAGTAATAGCAACACAAAGACGATTCTTGACGCTAGCCTGACATACCGTGTCTTAAGTAAATATTCGGCATTCCTTGCATTGGAGCCGAGCGATACATTGCCCGCGTGTATAACATGTCGGGACGAATCAAAACTTGTGTTTGTGGGAAACAGGGAAAATCCGCTGATACCAAACAATGATTCGCTCCTTTATGCATATCCGAATCCATTCAATCCGGAAACGAAGTTGAAGGTGAGACTGCCGAACGGTGTGACGTCTTCCTCGGCAACATTGCAGATATTCAATGTGCTTGGTCAACGGGTGAAAACGTTCGATGTTTCTTCACTCAAGAGCGAATCTTTCACGGAGATCGTATGGAATGGAGAATCTGACGCCGGAGTAAGAGTTACCAGTGGAGTTTATTTTGCCGTGCTATCAACACCGGTGAAGAGATCTTCTCTTAAGTTGCTGATGATGAAATAGTGGGTGATTGTTTGAAAGATCCCGCTCTGCGCGGGATTTTTCATTTTTGAGGAGTAGGAATAGTTTCGTATATTTTCGAATTCAAGAATAGGTGCGACTCACTTCAAAAGTGAGTCGCACCTTAATGAAGCAAACGAAAGGATTCAAGGAATATGGCTACAAAAGTGTATATCGAAAATCTGTCAACACATGTTGGTGAGAATATTACGCTGCAAGGTTGGTTATACAATGCGCGCTCAAGCGGTAAAATTAAATTTTTATTATTGCGTGACGGAACAGGTGTTTGTCAGGGAGTTATCGTGAAAGCGGTCGTGGGTGAAGAAATGTTCAATCGTTGCGACCAGCTGACGCAGGAATCGTCGTTCAAAATGTCCGGTACTGTTCGGGCAGAGCAGCGCGCACCCGGCGGATATGAAATGGATGTAACTAATATTGAAATTATTTCTGTAGCAAAAGAGTATCCGATCACCCCGAAAGAGCACGGTGTTGAATTCCTTGCCGACCGCCGTCATTTATGGTTGCGATCGTCACGCCAACATGCGATCATGCGTGTACGGCACGAGATCATCCGTTCCATCAGGGAATTTTTTGATGGAAGAGGATTCACTTTGCTTGATGCGCCGATCTTCACACCTGCTGCGTGCGAAGGGACATCGACACTCTTCGAGACGGAATACTTCGATCTCGGGAAAGCATTCTTAACGCAATCCGGTCAATTGTACGGCGAAGCAGGTGCGATGTCGCTTGGTAAAGTGTATGTTTTCGGACCAACATTCAGAGCGGAAAAATCTAAGACGCGCAGGCATCTGACGGAATTCTGGATGGTGGAACCGGAGGTTGCGTTCAATGACCTGAACGATAATATGGATCTTGCGGAAGAATTTCTTGAACATATCGTAACAAGCGTTCTTAAAAACCGTATGCCCGAATTGAAAGTTCTGGAGCGCAATATTAAGTTTTTGGAAAATGTGAAGAGACCGTTGCCGAGAGTTACGTACGATGAAGCGGTGGAAATTCTGCATTCAAAAGGATTGCCGTTCGAGTGGGGAAATGATCTCGGCGGTACCGATGAGACAGTCATATCAGAACAATTCGATCGTCCGGTGATGGTGCATCGTTATCCGGCAGCCATTAAGGCATTCTACATGAAGCGCGATCCAAATAACGATAAACTCGCCCTCGCAGTTGATGTGCTCGCTCCCGAAGGGTACGGAGAAATTATCGGCGGCAGCCAGCGTGAAGATGATTATGACACACTTCTCGCACGGCTGAAGGAACACAATCTTCCGCAAGAAGCCTTTGATTGGTATCTTGATCTGCGAAGATTTGGTTCAGTGCCTCATGCGGGATTTGGTTTAGGCATTGAAAGAACAGTCTCGTGGATCTGCGGACTTGATCACGTGCGCGAGACGATCCCGTTCCCAAGGATGATTTATCGTTTGACGCCGTAAAGAAGTCGGAAGTCGTTGAGTGGTTGAGACTTTATTGCTCAACGACTCAAAGGATATAAAGAATCTCAAATACTTACATACTCAACTACTCATACACTTCATGGAAACTTCCCAACAATATGTCGAACGCCTTCTTGGATATCTTGGCGAGAAGGATCAATTCAAGGTTCTTTCATCAACCGTGAAAAAAATCCGGAAACTTGTGAAGAAGACGAAGAAGAAAGCGTTGTACAAGAAACCGGAACCGAATAAGTGGTCTGTGGCGGAAATTGTTGCTCACCTGGCTGAAACCGAACTTGTGATGGGATGGAGATACCGATCCATCGCGGAAAAAAATGAAGTGCGGATCCAATCGTTTGAGCAGGATGATTGGGCAAAGAATTCTCGTTATGAAAAGAGCGATATATTTGTAATGCTCGATCTGTATGAAACGTTGAGGAATGCAAATCTTTCATTCATAAAAGGATTGCCGAAAGAAAAGCTGGAGAACTTCGGCATGCATGAAGAACGGGGAAAAGAGACAATTCTTCACATCACCCGGTTGGAAGCGGGACACGATCTCAACCACTTGATGCAGATAGAAAGAATCTTGAAAAAGTAGTTGAGTCGATATGTAGTTGAGTAGTTAAGTTTATCATCTGTTCAACTGCATTGTTCTCAATTACTCACATGCTCAACTACTCAAATACTTCAATGCTCAAAGCAAAACATCTCAGAAAACAATTCACAACAGTCCTCGCAGTTGACGACGTCTCATTGGAAGTACGCAGAGGGAACATCTTCGGTCTCATCGGACCGAACGGTGCCGGAAAAAGTACTACGATCAGAATGTTGTTAAACATCACCAAACCTGACGCGGGGACAATTCTCTACAATGGCAAGCCGTTCGATGTTTCGATACAAAACTCCATCGGATACTTACCCGAAGAGCGGGGATTGTATAAGAAGAACGGATTGCTCGATACCATCGTCTATTTCGCTTCTCTGCGCGGCATCGATGCGCCGACGGCAAAGAAGAAAGGGATGGAATGGCTCGAACGATTTAATTTACAATCGTACGCAAAAAGAAAAGTAGAAGAGCTCTCAAAAGGGAACCAGCAAAAAGCACAATTCATCACAGCCATCCTCCATGATCCGGAATTAGTCATTCTTGATGAGCCTTTCTCAGGACTTGATCCTGTAAACCAGATCGTCATGAAGGATATCTTCAACGAACTGAAACAACAAGAGAAAGCGGTCATCTTCTCGACCCATCAGATGGAATCTGCAGAACGACTGTGCGACGAGATCTGCCTGATCAACCGAGGGAAGATCGTTCTCGAAGGGACCGTCAAGAAGGTGAAACAGAAATTCGGCACGAATGCCGTACGGCTGGAATATGACGGCGACGGCGCGTTCTTAAAAAAACTTCCGTTCGTTTCTAAATCGACAGTGTATGAAAATTATGCAGAACTACTGTTGAGCGACGGAGTGCCGACTCAAGAAATTCTCAAAGCGGTGACTTCAAAAATAGAATTGAGAAAGTTTGAATTTGTAGAACCGTCTCTCAATTCCATCTTTCTGGATGTTGTCGGCACTTCTGTTGAGCAGATTGAAAGTGAACGTGTTGAGGAAAAAAAGTCGACCATCCCGGCAACACTTACGAATCCCGAAATAAAAAGACAGCGGACATCGTTGCTGCTCGGTATCGGGATGACGGTCATCGGACTCATCGTATCGTTAGCGGGCAAAGATATGTGGGTCCTTGCCGGTGCAGGTGCTGTTGCATCGGTCATTTCATATATGAAACTTCAAAAGATACAAGCGCGGCTGCGAAGGGAGGCATTGAATGAATAAGATGCTTGCAGTTGCACGGTGGGAATTCATCGAGAAGGTCAAAACGAAGGCGTTCATCATCGGTTTGTTCATGACGCCGTTGATCATGTCGGTCTTTATGGTGCTGCCGGGTTTACTCTCCAAGAGTGAGAAAGAGACGACAAAAAAGATCGGTGTGATCGATGAAACCAGGATGCTGTCAAGTTTGATCAATGCCAAACTGCATGAAAAATATAAATTATCATCCGGCATTCCGACATACGAATTATATGAGATCACCGATGAGAACCGTGAAACCGATCATCTCAAAATTATTGCTACTGCCCAGTTGATCTCAGGACAGATCGAAGGATACTTTGTGATTCCTATGAGCGTAATGGACAGCGGCAAAGTAGAGTACCGTGCGGAGAATGTCGGTAATGTGCGGGACCAGAACCGCTTTTCAAATGTCTTGAAAGATATCATTATTGAGCAGCGCGCGAAGAAAGCGGGGTACAATCCGGCAGTCATTAAAAAATTGATCACGGAAGTCGATATCAAGACGATCAAGGTGTCACAAAAAGGGGATGAGAGTGAATCGGGTTTCATGGAGACATTCTTCAGCGGATATATCTTTATCATGATGCTGATGTTCCTTGTGATGTCATCGGGACAAATGTTGATCCGTAGCGTTGTCGAGGAAAAATCGAACAGGATCATTGAAGTGCTTGTTTCGTCCTGCTCGGCAAAAGAATTGATGTCGGGAAAGATCATTGGTCTTACGTTGCTTGGGTTGACGACGATCGCGTTTTGGGTGATCATTCTGATCGGCGTGAACTTTGCAACGGAAAAACCGTTTGTCACCGTCGATAACGTCATGGTCCTGCTTCTCTATTTTATTCTTGGTTACTTCATGTATGTTGCTATCTTTATCACAGCCGGATCGACAGTGTCAACGGAACAGGAGGCGCAGCAAATGACCGGATACATCACGATATTGCTTGTGCTGCCGATTGCACTTGCAGTTCCTGTGATGATGAATCCTGATTCGACGCTAGTGAAAGTGTTGTCGCAAATTCCTTTGTTAACGCCAACCATGATGGCGCTCCGTTTTTCAGTGCGTGTACCGGATCTATGGGAGATCATACTCTCACTTGTAACATTGTCCGGTACAATTGCAGGGCTGATGTGGGTAGCGGCAAAAGTTTTTAGGATCGGAATTTTAATCACAGGCAAGCGGCCGAATATAAAAGAAATAGTCGGTTGGTTACGAAACGAATAATGAGGAAACCATGAAACGTTTTTCTTCTCTCCTTGTGTTTGTCCTTCTCTGTTCATTCTCACAATCATACTCACAAGTCGCCGTTTCGAGCGTAAAGGGGGATGCATTTGGCAACGGTGTGCACGGCTTGGGATTTTCCGGCGGACCTGCAAGCGGTGCCGGTATAAGTTACCGGTACCACACCGAAGGAAAATCATCGCTGCAGGGGATCGTTGGTGTGTTCAAACCGAAATCGACCGATACATTTTATTCGTTCGGTGCGGAATTTCAACAGGATCTGACACGGAGCAATTCTGCGAGGTTCTTTTTTGCCGTTGCGAGCAGTTATGTGTTTAACGGGACCGGTTCAAATAATTATTCCGCTCCGTTCCGTGCCGGGTTGGGTGTGGGTGGGGAATTTTTATTGCAAGATGCGGTGCATTTTTCATTTCAAGGGCTCTTCACATACTTTTCCGACGGAACGATCCTTCCGCTTCCCCAATTGGCGGTACATTACTATTTTTATTGATCGTAGAACATGAAGACGGACTTTCTCAAGTCTCATCGCACCATTCTGCTTCCGTCGCTTGCAATCCTTCTCGTACATTTTATCAACAACGCATTCACAACATACGGCATCTTCCGCGATGAATTGTATTACATCGCGTGCAGTGAACATCTTGCCTGGGGATATGTCGATCAGCCGCCGTTATGTGCGTTTCTTTTAAAGATCAGTCGTTCTATTTTCGGTGATTCGATATTTGCGATCAGAATTATTCCATCGGCAGCCCATGAGGCGACAGTATTTCTTGCCGGCGCCATTACAAAAAAATTCGGCGGGGAGAAATTCGCTCAATTGCTGTCATCAGTATCAGTAGCACTCGCACCGGGGATCGTAGGCATGATGGGCATATACACGATGAATGCGATTGATATCCTTTTGTGGCAGGTTGTCATTTATTTTGTCATTCGATTATTTGAAACTAAAGATGTGAAATATTGGTACTGGATCGGTTTCGCAATTGGACTCGGACTGCTGAATAAAATCAGCATGGGCTGGCTTGCGGCGGGACTTGCAATCGGATTCCTTGTCACACCGGAACGGAAAATGTTGAAAAATGTTCATCCGTGGATCGCAGCAGGAATTGCGACACTGTTATTTCTTCCGTACGTAGTATGGAACATACAGCACGACTTTGCACATCTGGAGTTTGCGAACAATGCTGCGCGATTAAAATACGCCTCGCAAAATCCGATCACATTTTTTTCAGGATTATTCCTATTGTACAATCCGTTGGCTATTCCGGTGTGGTTATCCGGTTTCTGGATTTTGATGAAACATAAGCGGAAAGAATTCAGAGTGATCGGCATTTCTGTGCTCACCGTGCTGTCGATATTACTGATCAACTTCAATTCCAAATCCGAATATTTCAATCCCGCTGCGATCATTTTACTTGCTGCGGGAGCGATTCAAATAGAAGAATGGTTTCGATTCCGATTTCGGATGATCCGGAATGTCTATGTCGTCGTAATCATCATTACCG
>JACPGG010000089.1 GCA_016182545.1 Ignavibacteriales bacterium | reverse complement strand
GCCGCTGTTCCAATAGAAATCGCCACTCTCCAAAAATTTGATCGCGGTTGCGTAATTCGGTTTTTCAGCGAACGTTTTCACTTCAAACACGTTATCAAAATGTACCGGCTGCAACTCTTCTGATCGGTCCTTTGCCTGAATATATCCGTATCCGGTCTCAGGATGGGTCGGATTGATCCCTATTGTGACTAGACCGGATGTACTCTGTGCCACCTGTGCTGCAGTTTCCAGCACACCGAGAAATTCCTGCTCCTTTACAATGATATGATCGGCAGGAAGAACGATCATGATACCATTCGGATCAAGCCGATCGACAAATAACGCCGCAAGACCGATACACGGCGCCGTGTTCCTGCCGACCGGTTCCACAATGATATTCTCGACAGGGACGTTCGGAAGTTGTTTGACGATAGCGTGTTTCTGCAGTTTATTGGTCACGACGAAAATATTCTTCTCCTCGACGAAACCGTTCAATCGTTTCACGGTATTCTGGATCATGGTTTCACTCATATTATTTTTTGAGCACTCCTTTAGGATCGTTGATAAACGACGTGACGCTCTTTAAGACCGTTACTCCGCCGGATGGTAATTGAAGCGCATTCAGCACCCGATCTCCTATATCACCCATCGCTTCGGCAAATGTATCACTTTTTATTTTCCCCTGCTCATCGGCATATGCAATAAACTTTAACACTGCTAGATAAAAATCCGCGACAAGGACATTGTTTGCCAATTGCGCCGCCTCGACATTATTCCGTACGGAAACACGGATCACCGCGGCTGAGATCGGCCGTTCGTTCGACAATTTATCCCTGAACTCAATTGCACTTTGCGCAAGACGCTGCATCGCCTCGTACAATTGAGTATCCATAACATCTGCAAGCGACGGCGTCCCTTCGCTTTGGGAAGCATCGGGAGACGAAGCGATGAGGGCAGATTCAAATGCGTCGACGGCGTGGGATGATGTGATCGGTTGATCATCAACAGCCGAACGATAGATCTCAGCCGTTATTCCCACTGACGATTCATCTGTACCGAATGATTTCTCCGCAGCGGAGCCGAAAAATTCATCGGCAGATACCTGTATGTTTTGAACAGGACGTCGAGTTGTGTCGCTTTCGTCCGGTCGACCGAAGTCCGGCATATCGAACGGTTGATTGAGAAACGCCTCAAACAATTTTTCGTTCAGCAACAAAATATCACTTTCAAATTGTTCGGGGGCAAAATCCTGCGACGGGTCTTTCATCCGCTCAAGCAGCCACTTCATTGCCAGAGCACATTTTCCAAAACCTTGCACATACATCAGCGTTTCAACTTCCTGCGTTATTGATTCTGCCTGTTCGAACCTGCCGACGAGTTTCGTGAGTTTTGCCCCGTGTGCCGGAATTAAGCTGTCTTGAAGTCCGGAATTGGTCCGATGCAGCACACGTAATAAATATTCTTCGTTACTTTCCATTGATATACTTTCTCGGTACCCGCTGTGAGATTGCGCAGGTCACTTCATAAGGAATCGTGCCGACAGCATCGGCAATCTGCCATCCTGTTATATTTTTCTTTCCGCTTTTTCCGATCAACACTACTTCATCACCGACCCGGACATCGGCATTTCCGACATCGATCATGATTTGATCCATACAGACAGTCCCCACAACCGGATATGCTCTGCCTTTGATCAATGCGGTTGCTTTATTCGTCAGCGTTCTAAAATATCCGTCAGCATAACCGATTGAGACACTTGCTATAGTTGTTTTCTTTGTAGCAAAATATCTCCTGCCATAACTGATGCTTGTTCCCTTTGGAACACGTTTCACGAACCCTACTTTCGCTTTCACCGACAGAGCCTGCTGCAATTGAACGGTCTGTCTCGTTTCATGCGAGGGTGCATATCCGTACATCATAATGCCGGGACGCACCATATCAAAATACGATTCCGGCATTTGCATAATGGCGCCGCTGTTGGCGCAATGAACAATCGGGATATGGATTCCTGCCAACTCCAAACGAGTCACAATAGAACGGAAGGTCGATAACTGCTTCTGTGCAAATGCAAGATCCCTTTCATCTGATGTAGCAAAGTGAGTCCAAATTCCCTTGACGGTGAGATTGGACAGCGCGACGACCTTCATAACGAATTCAACCGCTTGCTCCGGTTGTACGCCGATACGCCCCATACCAGTATCGATTTTAATATGTATCGAGACTTTCTTCTGTACTCTCTTCGCACGTGCATTAAGTCTTTGTGCAATTGCAAGATCACATACGGTCGGTTCCAGATTGTACCGCACATACGATTCAAGTTGTTGTCCGAGCGGTGCCGTAAACACGTGAATTGGAATTGTCGGGAATGCACCCTCTTCTACAATTGCAACACCAAAATACTGAGCCGTCTTCTTTTTTACGATCGATTCCACCACCGGTATCATTCCGTGTCCGTATGCATTTGCTTTTACTACCGCCATGATACGCGGTTGTTGTCCGATCTTCTTTCGGATATTACGAAGGTTGGTATTGATCGCGTGAAGGTCTATTTCAGCAAATGTCGGACGCATTGTCGGGTATCAATGTACTGGGAACTCCCAGAAGATGCAAAAAATAAAAAAGCCCACAGAAGAACGCTTCGTGTGGGCATATAGTCTTGTATGCTCATTCACTTCAGTGAGGCGATTTTCAAACGATTAAGTGAGCGGGCGAGTGCTGCCTGTGCGCGCATGCTGTCGATCTCTTTGCTCTTTAAAGCAAGCCTCTCGTGCGCACGGGCTTTCGCTTTCTCCGCTCGTGGAATGTCGATGTCTCCCGCTTGTTCGGCAGATTCTGCCAACAATATCACCTTGTTGGATTTTACTTCCACAAATCCGCCGCTCGTAGCAAAATGAAGTATCCTGCCGTTCGTTTCTGTCACCTTTACTTCACCGACACCAACCGAAGAAAGAAGCGGCGCGTGATTGAACAACACCTGAAAACTTCCGACAACACCCGGGGCTGTGAAACTTTGCACTTCCCCCGAATACACCGTGCGTGCAGGGGTGACGATATCAAGTTGAAAATTCTTGCTCATTAATTGGTACTTTTAACTTTCGACTTTATTCTTGTTACGCTGCCTGCAACTGTTTTGCTTTTTCAAACACATCCTCAATACCACCGCACATTAAGAATGCCTGTTCCGGAATATTATCGCATTCGCCGTTAATGATCATCTTAAAGCCTCTGATCGTATCGTCCAGTTTCACATATCGACCTGCGATACCGGTGAACTGCTCTGCAACGTGGAATGGCTGCGACAAGAAGCGTTGAATGCGTCGGGCTCGTGCAACCGTAACCTTATCTTCGTCGGACAGTTCATCCATGCCGAGAATGTTGATGATGTCCTGCAGATCTTTGTACGACTGAAGGATCTGTTTCACTTGTTTTGCAACATCGTAATGATCATTTCCGATGATCAGAGGATCCATAATACGCGATGTTGAATCGAGCGGATCGACCGCGGGATAAATGCCGAGTTCAGAGATCTGGCGGCTCAACACTGTTGTCGCATCAAGGTGCGAGAATGTCGTCGCCGGAGCGGGATCGGTCAAGTCATCCGCAGGAACATAGATCGCTTGAACTGACGTAATGGAGCCTTTCTTTGTTGACGTGATTCTTTCTTGTAACGCACCCATCTCTGTTGCCAGAGTCGGTTGGTATCCTACTGCGGACGGCATGCGTCCGAGAAGTGCCGACACTTCAGAACCTGCCTGTGTAAAACGGAAAATATTGTCGATGAAGAGAAGAACATCCTTTCCTTCATCATCACGGAAATATTCAGAGATGGTCAATCCAGTCAAAGCAACGCGGAGACGTGCACCGGGGGGTTCGTTCATCTGACCGAACACAAGCGCGGTCTTTGCAAGCACGCCTGACTCTTTCATTTCAAGCCACAGGTCGTTTCCTTCACGCGTACGTTCACCCACACCTGCAAACACGGAATACCCTCCATGCTCTGCTGCAATGTTTCGGATCAACTCTTGAATCAACACTGTCTTGCCAACACCGGCACCACCAAACAAACCGGTCTTTCCACCTTTTGTGTACGGTTCGAGCAGATCGATAACTTTGATTCCCGTTTCAAACATCTCTTTTTGCGTTGTCAATTCATCAAATTTCGGAGCGGGACGGTGAATAGGATATTCTTTGACTCCTTTGATCTCGCCAAGTCCGTCAATGCCATGACCTGTTACATTGATCAAACGTCCAAGCGTATTCGGACCGACCGGAATCATGATCGGATTGCCGGTATCGATACATTCCATGCCACGGACAAGTCCATCTGTTGAATCCATTGCGACTGCACGGATGCGATTTTCGCCGAGATGCTGCTGCGCTTCAACAACGAGTTCTTCCTGCACTCCTTCAACATTTGTGCGCGGAATTTTTATCGCGTTCAATACTTCAGGCAGATTTCCTTCAGAAAAGTCAATATCAACAACAGGTCCGATAACCTGGACGATTTTCCCTTTGTTCATCGAGTTCCTCTAAATAGATTCGGATGTGTAGTTATTTTCAAAAATGTTCACAAATTTATGGAAATTCGGGCAGATAATCAACGTAAAACTTGAGGAAAGTTCATCTCCAAACCGGAGGTTTCTATCAGCGGCGGCTCGAAATAATTGAATCAACAATCATCTTTCCGTGCAGACGACCATTTTCGATAAAGATCTTGTTGTTATTTTTTCCGGCAACGACCGAGCCGGCGACAAACAGACCCTTTATGTTCGTTTCCAATGTTTCGGGATTGCAAATTGGAGCGAGAGCATCTTCATCAAGAGAAATTCCAATACTCTGCAATAAATTGTAGTCGGGATGGTAACCTGTCATCACAAAAACAAAGTCGTTGGAAATCTCGACTGCATTTCCGTTCTGAAGTATTTCGAGTTTGTCCTGAAAAATCTTCGTCACCGTTGTGTTGAACAAAGCGGCAACAGATCCTTCTTTGATCCTGTTTTCGATATCAGGAAGGATCCAGTATTTGATCTTCTCACTCAACTTGTCGCCACGATGAATGAGCGTCACTTTCGCTCCATGGCGATATAATTCCAGCGCAGCGATGGCGGCTGAATTCTTTGCGCCGATGACCGCAACATTCTGACGATAGAATTGGTATGGTTCAGTGTAAAAGTGAGAAACTTTTGGAAGATCTTCGCCGGGAATGTTCAGCATATTCGGGTTGTCATAATACCCTGTTGCGAGGACGAGATTCTTTGTTTGATATTTGCTTTTTGAAGTCGTAACAGATATTTCCAAATTTCCTTTTGCAATCGACGTAACCTGTTCGAACAATTTCAAATCAAGTTTGTAATAATCCGCAACTCGTGTATAATACTCCAACCCTTCTGTCCGTGTCGGACGCATCTGCGCCGAAGTGAACGGAATATTTCCTATCTCAAGCAGCTCAGGCGTCGAGAAGAATGTCATCTCTGCGGGAAAATGTTGAATCGCGTTGACGATGCTTCCTTTTTCGATAACACAATATTTTAATCCTGCTTTCTGTGCCTCAATGGCAACAGAAAGACCGGCTGGTCCCGCACCGATAATGATAATGTCGTATGTCAACAATATTTTGGTGATT
>JACPGG010000088.1 GCA_016182545.1 Ignavibacteriales bacterium | reverse complement strand
TCAAGCGCGTTGTTAATATTTGCAGTGACGCTTACATCCTCGAACAAATTATATGTAACGGCTATGTCCGAAACAATAGCGGGATCAAAGACGGTTTTCAGATTTTTATCCATTCCTGCCTGTCTGAATTCTGTGGAACCGAAATATGTATTATTCAGGGAAACATTCATTCTTTCCATTTCATAATTCAACCCAAGAACAAATTTCTCTTTAGGTCTGGAGGTAAAGAATAAAGCTTCCTGGGTTGCATCGATAACATCGGTCCCTTTCACTTGTGGAATAGCGCCATCCCTTTCGTTGATAAGATTAATATTTCCTGCCAGCGAAAGACGCAGAAGACCGGAACTAACCTTAATATTTTTATAATCGATCACCACGTCGATCCCGGAGGTTTTGGTGTCAATTGAATTGGTGAAAAATTCAACCTGACTTCCAATAGTGTCAATCGGCACTCTATTGCTGATAACAATTCTGTCGCTGATGGAAATATCATAATAGTCGAATGTAATATCTACGTCATCGGTTAATTTTGCTCCGAAACCCAGCGTTAAATTGTTCGATTCTTCCGGCGTTAACGGTTTTACGCCAAGCAAACGTGCTTGCGGAGAAACGTTGTTTATTAACCCGATGCCTTGAATTGCTCCGCCTGCAACAAAACTATATTGCACGCGTTGTGTATAAATCTGATGCAAGGTCGGAGCTTTGAATCCGGTTGAGTATGAACCTCGTAACGTCATTGCATCATCAAGCATCTTAAATCGTGAACTTACTTTATAGACAAACGCGTTTCCGAAATCGCCGTAATATTCATTGCGGATAGTGGCGGAAACCAACAGCTCCCGTGTTACATCATAACTCGCGTCAAAGTACCCCCCAAAGTTGAAGCGGTTGAAAATTCCGGAGTTTTCCGGGCGATTACCGGCGTACGAATCCGCTCCAACTCCATCCCACGAAGCTTTATCGCCGGTGATGATCTCAAATGTTTCGGATCTGAATTCTATACCAAAACCGATACTCAACTTATCGGTAACTGCTCGGGAGACGTCGATATTGCTAATTTGATGTGAAAATTTTGTTCCCCCTGGTTTGAAATTAATCGGGCTATTTTCTTGATAAATCTTTGCACCGTTTGCAGCAGTATCAGCAGATCTATTGTGGGAATTAAACACCGTATAGTCTTGGCTGTTGTACCCCAGAGTTAAACTGACATCAAAATTCCATCCATTTCTCTTTCCGTGAAAACCAAAAGTACCGTTATAGTCGACCAAATCTCCTTCAAAGGTGGGCAAATATCCTTTATATGATGCCGGTGTTCCGTCGCCAAAAAAATCTTTAAGGTAGGGAAAGTCTGTTAACGTTCTCCAGTATGGCGTACGATAGTTGGCGTACGATTTGACTTTTTTATAGACGTAGGCAAAGTTGTAATACAAATCGGTGCTATTTGAAACATTGACGTGCGAATTGACCAAAAATTTCGCCGCGGATGTAGCGGGTGATGAATTTCTGTTTCCCGCATATTTATCGTACTGCAAAAAATTATTTACATCGTTGATGTTCGCACCAAAATCTCCCGCTTCACCGGCAGCGTCAACAATTCCAGAACGGCGCGCTTCATTCACTCTGGATAAATCAATTGTATAATTGACAAATCCTTTGTTGTCAAAAATCGAGCTGCCGTTGTTTATTGCGACACCAAATTTTGCGCCATCTCCTTCATTTGTTACGCCTGAATTAACGGTAGCATACCCGCCGTCGGTATTATCTTTTAAAACAATATTCACAACGCCGGCAATAGCATCAGACCCATATTGTGCTGATGCGCCGTCTCGCAATATTTCTACCCGTTTAATCGCATCCACGGGGATTGCTGATATATCGACGCCAGTTTCACCGCGGCTTGGAGAGGTCTGCGTGTACACCAACGAACTTAAATTCTTTCGTTTGCCGTTGACAAGTATCAATGTTCTGCTTACTCCCATATTTCTAATTTCCCAGGGATCTAATAACGCCGTGGCATCATTAACAGGAGTTTGTACGGTATTAAACGATGGAACACGGTACTGGAGAATTTTATCAAATGAGTTTTGTCCTGTTGCGGCAATTTCTTTATATGACAGGATATCAATCGGAAGCGGAGAATCGGTAACAGTTCGTTCTTGCGAACGGGACCCAACAACAACAATCTCTTCCATCTCCTTTGCAGAAATTTCCAGTTCGATATTCAAAGTTTTTTCTTCATTCTCTGCAAGAGTTACTTCAATCCGTTTCGTCGTAAAGCCGACTGACGAAAAGGTAACCTCATATGTGCCAACGTCAAGTTTTATGCTATATCTGCCATCGGCATCCGTCGAAGTTCCTTTGACACCCCTTTTTATGAGAGATTCTTCCTGATTTATGTTGTTTGTAACAACATTTGCCCCGACAACTGCGTTACCTAAACTCGTTACCACCCCCTTTAAGACTTGAGCGAGTGCAGGTTTCACACCGACTACAATTGTAGCCGCAAGCAAGAACAATACCGTTTTGTTACGCATAGTGTA
>JACPGG010000079.1 GCA_016182545.1 Ignavibacteriales bacterium | reverse complement strand
TATTCACTTTCTTATTCATCTCTTCCGCTTTCAAGAAATCCCAGATGAACAGCGCGCGTTCATCCTTCGGATCGAAATGATACTTCCGTCCAAGCACTCGAAAGACCTCATCTCTCACCGTCTGCTGCTTTGACGGATCGGAAGGACGGATCACAACGGAGTTGACATAAATATTTCCGTACATGGTTCTGAACGTCGAATACGGAATGATCGCCCGCCACGTATCAGGACCATTGTTCATCGAAGTCTGTATCTTTTTCTGCATCACACCGACGACGGTAAACGGGATTCCGTCTGCCATGACCATTTTTCCGATCGGATCTGCCTCACCGAATAATTCTTTCGCCAGTTCCACACCGATGAACAACACACGACGCTGTCGTTTCACATCCTCATCATTTAAGAATCTTCCGCCGGCGGCGGGATACATCCTCCGCATCTCTTCGAATCCAGGATTGACACCCTCGCATTCCTGAGTGGTATTCGTCTTTCCGTATGTCAGCGTTACCTGGCGACGATATTGCGGGCTGATCATCGCAATTGACGGAATGGAAACACGCAGGATATTGACATCTTCCTCCGTCAGTTCGACCTGGCGACCTTTCGGTAATCCTTCAAACACCATCCCTGTTTCTCCGCCGTAGATGATCATGATGCGGTTGCCGGCATTCATCAAGCCGTTTAATAATTGATTTCCCAATCCCTCGCCAAATGATAAGAGAAGCATAACGGAGACCGTTCCCCAGGTTACCGCAATCAATGTCAGGAACGCGCGCGTCCGCTGCGTTTTAAGATCATAGAGAAATTCTTTGATGAGTTCTAAGAACATTCTATTGCCTCAAACAATCGATAACGTCAAGATTCGCTGCGCGTCGGGCAGGCATCAATCCGGCGGTGAAACCGACAATTGCAAGAATACTTACCGTTGCAAGAGCAACTTCAAGAGATAATACGGGAGTGCCGACAAAATCTTTGATGGGAATGAATTGAAGTCCTTTAATGATACCGAATGCAATAGTAAATCCAAAAAGAGAACCGATCGAAATAATGAACAGTGTTTCCATAAAGAATTGAAAAAGAATATTCCTCCGCTTGGCACCAACGGCACGTTTGATCCCGATTTCCTTAATTCGCTCTTGCACAACAATGTACATGATATTTGCGACTCCTATTCCCCCGACACCGAGTGTGAAACTGCCGATCAATCCCATAAAAATGTTGAATGCCAGGAAGAAATAGAAAATGAATTTATCGAATTCATTCGTATCCCATATCCACACGGCATCCTGATCGGTCGGGTCAAACTTATATCTCTTGCTCAAAGCGGCACGGACATCCTGCGTCGTCTGCTCTGACACAGAAGGATCCTTGATTTGAAAGATAATATTACTCAGGTACACTTCGCCGAACACGGAAGCATATGTCGTTGCTGGAATGAATACTCTGTTTTGATCTCGCGTATTGTAGGACGAATTCTGAATTTTCTTCTGCATCACACCGATGACCATGAACGGTGTTTCTCCGATATAAACGAACTTGCCGATAGCATCTCCTTCTCCGAATAAAAGTCTTTTTACCTCATCGCCAAGAAGTACTACTCTCTTCCTGTCGTGCAAATCGAGATCGTTGATGAACCGTCCTCCTTGTTCGGGAATGACGTTGCGCATATCGCTGTAGATCGGGTGCACACCGGTAATAGTCGGATTGGTGATATTGGTGCCGACTCTTGCAGGCACACCGTACTTTGAATACTCAGGACTGATCGCAGAGATGTTGTTCACCTGGGACTGGATCAGTTTGATATCGTCTTCGACGAATGAAATTCCACGCCCGATACCGAAACCTTCGAACGCTTTCGTCGTCCTGCCCGGAAACATGATTGCAATATGCTCACCAATGCCGTGCATGTTCACAGCAAGTTGCTTTTTGAATCCGACGCCAAACGCAACGAGCACAATGATCGCAACTGTACCCCAGGTAATTCCAAACACCGTCATGAACACGCGGAGTTTTTGAGCGCGGATATCGCTGATGAATTCGGAAAGTATTGAAGAGAGATGATGCATGTCAGTGTATGAAGTTGTCGGACATTTTCTGATTAGATTTTAGATGATCCGAATTCGGCTGCGCACTATTTTGCATGATGTCCGATATCTCGGTGATCAATCAATCTTTTTCACAGGTTTTTCGTACACTTCCTGACCGTCGGTCAATCCCTCTTTCACTTCGACGTTGATCGCATCGCTTAATCCGGCTTTGATATATTTTTCCGAACCGGTTGCCGTTGTAGCAAGCATGACGAATGCCGAATCATTACGGAAAGTGACAACACGTTCGGGAATCATCACGACATTTGTCTTCTTTTGGATGATGATGTTGGCGTTTGCGGAATATCCTGCGCGCAATACAGCATTGCTCGATTTTGGAATTGTAATCTCAATCGGAAATACGGTCGCATTCTCTTTTTTGTCCGCTTTCAGCGATATCTTTTTCAAATACCCGCGAATTGTATCATTCGGCAGCGCACCCACTTTGATTTCGACATCCATCCCTTCATGCAACTTGCCGACATCGATTTCATCGACGGTTCCCTTGAACAACAGATTCTCCATCGCTGCCATTTTCATCAGCACGGTTCCTTCCTGAAACGACGTCAACGGAATCACCGGATCGCCGACTTCCACCGCTTTACTCAACAGAAAACCGCTGATCGGCGCTTTGACGATAGACTCGATTTCGGTATTTCCGATGAACACTTTCCCGCTTTCGATCAATGCGAGTTTTTCTTTTGCGATCTTCACTCGCAGGTCACGGTCGTTGAACTGTCTCAGAAATTCTTCGTACTCTTTTTCCGATGTCAATCCTTTTTCTTTCAGCGATTCCTGACGGACCTTTTCCTGTGTCAACGCCTTAAACTGTACCTCTTCCAGTTCAACCTGACGTTTTGCATCGGCGAGTTCCAGCGGAGTCGGATCGGGCTTTACTTCGAGGAGAGGTTCTCCGGCTTTCACATAGGAGCCGGGCTCAACAAAAATTCTTTTGACCACCCCTGAGATTTTCGATTTTACCGATATCTCATTCTCAGGCTCAATCGTACCGACGGCGAGTGCTTTATCGTTAATAGTCCCGCGAGTGACTTTTATTTTTGGGAGTGTCTGTTCTTCAGAATCGGAAGAGCGAAAGGCAAAAAACCAAACAGCGGTAAAAACAAGAATAGTTGTGAGTAGGACAAAAAGAAATTTTTTTTTCATCATGGCTCCTGAATGCAGTTTTACATTCATCACTACGATGAAAAAGAT
>JACPGG010000077.1 GCA_016182545.1 Ignavibacteriales bacterium | reverse complement strand
CTCTATATTCTGGATGAGCCGAGCATCGGATTGCATCAACGAGACAATACGAAGTTAATCAATTCACTCAAGAACCTTCGCGACCTCGGCAACAGTGTGATTGTTGTTGAACATGATAAAGAGATGATGGAGAGTTCCGATTTTATCGTCGATCTCGGTCCGGGTGCCGGTGAGCATGGGGGAAAGTTGATCGCTGCCGGTGCGCCGCACGATTTTAAGAATGGATTTTCGAAAACTGCCGGCACACTCTCGTCGACGATTGATTATCTGACTGGAAAAAAGAGAATTGAAATTCCACATGAGCGTCGCACGGGAAACAAAAAAGTTCTTACGCTGAAGAGTGCATCGGGTAACAATCTCAAAAATGTCGATCTGAAGATCCCGCTCGGCACGTTCACATGCGTCACGGGAGTCAGCGGTTCGGGAAAATCGACGTTGATCAATGAGACGCTCTATCCGATTCTTTCGCAAAGATTTTACAAAACAAAAATTCCCGTCTACCCGTACAAATCGATCGATGGAATCCAGCATGTCGACAAGGTGATCGATATCGATCAATCACCGATCGGACGGACACCGCGATCGAATCCAGCGACATACACCGGGCTGTTCACATTCATTCGCGATCTCTATGCGCAGCTTCCTGAATCGAAGATACGCGGTTACAAAGCAGGACGGTTCAGTTTCAATGTAAAAGGGGGGCGATGCGAAGCGTGCGAAGGTGACGGCGTCAAAAAAATCGAAATGAACTTCCTCCCCGATGTGTATGTGCTTTGCGATGTGTGCCGAGGCAAAAGGTATAATCGGGAGACTCTCGAAGTGCATCACAAGGGGAAATCAATCTCCGACGTGCTTGAGATGACGGTAGAAGAGGCGCTCGGGTTTTTTAAGGATATGCCGCTCATGAATCGCAAGATTCAAACGTTGTACGAAGTGGGGTTGGGGTACATCCATCTGGGGCAACAGGCAACAACTCTTTCCGGCGGCGAAGCGCAGCGCGTGAAACTCTCCACCGAGTTATCAAAAGTGGGGACCGGAAATACGCTGTATATTTTAGACGAACCGACCACCGGACTGCACTTTGATGATGTGAAAATGCTTCTCGATGTACTCAACAAACTTGTCGACAAAGGCAACACGGTGATCGTCATTGAACATAATCTGGATGTGATCAAAACCGCAGACTGGATCATTGATCTCGGTCCCGACGGAGGATATGCCGGCGGCGAGATCATTGCGGAAGGAACTCCAGAACAGATCATTAAGATTCAACATTCATACACCGGTCAATATTTGAAAAGAGAAATATTTAATGACTGATCCAATCTCAAGTTCCACGAAGAAGATTATTCAAGCATCACATGCACATTTTACATCGACGCACGAAATCGAAGAGAGCGATCTTTCGGTCGTTCACTTTACCGAAACGCTCGTATACTCTGATGGCACACTCACTCCGTCATCGATCATGACGCAGGTTGGAGTTGAGTGGAACGAACACTCGCTCTTCGTCTTTTTTCGAGGAAGGTTTGATAAATTGCGGTATGAAACTAATCATACGGAGGAGATGTTGCAAAAAAAGACTCACCGGCTGTGGGAATTGAGCGACGTGTTTGAAGTCTTCATCGGACCGAAAGCAACGCAAAGGAACATGTACAAAGAATTTCAGGTCGCACCCGATGGTCGGTGGCTCGACATCGATGTTTTTAATGCGCTGGGAATGTCGAATCATATGTGGTATTCGGGATTCAAAGCGAAATCATTTGTCGATGAGGATATGAGTATCTGGTCATCGATCTTCGAACTTCCGTGGCATTGTTTCGGAGCGAGTTATGACAATGAAAGCGAATGGAACGTAAATTTTTACAGGGCATCGGGAAATTCACACGGCGAGGAATTGCTCGCATGGTCGCCGCCCGGAACAGGTCCCCGTTGTTTCCATCGACCCGAACATTTCGGAAAGATCCAATTTATCTTTGATTAGTATGAAAAGATTATTATGTCTTATCATGGTGGGGACAGTGGTGAACTTTTTTCTGCATGCGCAGGACAGCACAGAAGTTGACAAATTTTCTCCATCGCAAAACATCGCATTGTACACAATGACCGGTGTGATCGTACCGCTCGCAATCGCAGGAACTGTGATCAGCTTTCTACCGCCGAGCGGGGGTGTGATCGTCAAAGACGGAGCTGTCTACGGCTCATTCAGTATTGAGACGGGATACGGCGACGGAGAAAAACGTGAAACGGGGGAGTTTGCCGATTTCCGGTTGACCCTCTCATACTCGCATATCTTCAGTTCAAAAGTGAGAGACCTGTACAGAGCGGAAGTGAAGAAAGATTTTCATTTTTATTTCATCGACCGGCGAAGAATTTTTTTGAAGGGTGTTCATCTCAGTGCCGGGGTGTTGAGCGATTTTCCGAATCACGGATATTCACTGGGCGGGGGGCTCTGGATTAAATCTCCCTGGCTTCCGTTCTTCGGTTTATTTCCCTCTCATACATACGGTATCACCTACCGCTACAACAAATACTTTTCCGGGAAAGATTTCCACGAGATAACTCTCGGCATGACTTCCACACTAACGTTTTGAGACCCACGGACTCTCTTTTATATAAAAGCGCCATTTTTTTTCTTGAGCGACCGAAATTCCGATGCGAGTTGTTGCGACGATCCGCGACGGTGATATTTTCTCTCCGTCGGTGATGAAGATTTCATTCCCAAGCAATGACACTCCATTTTGTTTCTTTGTCAACCCAAACGCTTGCGCAAATTTTGCCGGTCCGTTGGTAAGATTTTTTAAGTGACCGTCACCTTCAAGGTGACGGTCACTTTTGCCAAATCTATTTTTCATCATTACGTCGATTCCACCGATCGGCTCAACCGCCCGAATCAACACCGCTTCGCCGATCCCTTTCTTGTTGGTAACGATATTGGCGCAGTAGTGTATTCCGTACGTGAAATAAACGTATAAATGTCCCCCTTCGTTGAACATCACTTTATTACGCTCTGTCATTCCACGGTATGCATGGCATGCGGGATCGTTGTAGAGATATGCTTCGACTTCGACTATTTTGCCGGAGAGAATTTTTTTACCAATCTTTCGGATGAAGATTTTTCCAAGAAGAGATTTTGCAATAGTGAGTGTGCGACGTGAATAGAAGGAGGAGGGGAGTTTTTGCATGAATAATAGCTATTCAATTACAGGATATCGCTTATTCACAAATTCGTTTTATTAATAGAATACAGAAAATATCAGATACGGTAAGAAAAAAATTTGAACTCCCGGCTCTATTTTTTCTCTTCCGGTGCGTGAGACAAGTAGAGAAAAGTCCATTGCGATAACTTTGCTCCAGATTCTTATTCCGGTAATCCAATATGAAAACCGGTACATTTTTTCAAAGCTATCATATACGATTGCGGTTTCAAGCATAAACTTTAAGCGACTCTGTATTAGTTGATGGTGCATTCCAAAGTGCATGCTGGAAGGGAAAATGAATTTTTCAGTATCAAAGATGTCGTAACCATCTGTTTCATAGTACGATTCTTGCGTTTCATATTTTATATGTTTCATTAATCGTCGATTCAGTCCATTTAATGAAACATGAAGTTGCGTTTGATTATCGCCATATGATGATGTTAGTCCAAACATATAAAAAATCTTTTTTGCTTCTGGTCCCTGTTTTGTATAAATATTGCTCGGAGTAGGAACAAATAGTTCAACATGATCGTCGTTTTGATTTTGGAATCGGCTTTCACGCAAAAAAATCAGATCACCGCTAATTGATACACCCAGAAGTTCTTCTAAAGGGTCTAGAATATTGATCTTTACTCCGGCTGTGAACTCGTAATAGGGGATGTATATGGAGTTAATTTGAAGATTTTCTAACGGCGCGTACGTTAACTGATATAATGCAAATTCAAAAACTTCTAACGATACCTGATTTCGTGGTTTTACTGAAGATGTTGACATCATCAATAACCGGTTCGAGTTTGGATCGGAGTTCTTTTGAGCCAAGGATTCATTTTGGCTAAAAAGTGGTAATGTGAGTAGCAATAAGAGGAATATTTTCACTATATCAAACTCAATAGTGGGAACCAATGAAAGAAGTATCTATGAATTAAACTTCTTCATCAAATCGTCCACTTTTTCTTTCGAGATTCCTTCGCCGAGCTTGTCGGGATTGCTCTTTTGTTCGGAAGGTATCTGTTTTTCAAATTTTTTTTCAACCGGAGCATTCCCCGCTTTCAACCGGATCCGTTCTTCGATCTCTTCAATCCAACTTGATTGAGTTTTGAGATTTGATGTTTGGGTTTTCGGGGTTGGAGTCGGGATGACTTTGGCTGGTTCACTTGAAACCTGAGACTTGAAACTTGATTCACCTTTTACCGGATTGATCGGTCTTGTCTCAAACGCCAGTCTCTTGATGTTGATGAGATGTTTTGCAGAGACATTATCGGAAATGATCGAACGTCCGAATGTTCCAGGACCGAGTGTCATTGACGGAAGAAGTTCGTTCGTGAATCCGACCGCACCGAGCGCAGATTGCGTATTGACGAGAATTCTGCATGCCGGCTTTTCCAATCCGAATTCAAGAATGATCCCTTCATCGGTTGAGTGAATAACCATCGTGTGACCGAGTCCGCCAAACTCCAACATCTCCCAGCAGAGATGGCATCCTTCGCGCCAACCATCGGCAACAAAGAAGGAGAGGACGGGTGAAAGTTTTTCGCGGGAGAGGGGATATTCTCTTCCGATTGCCGGTAGTTCTGCGATCAGTACGCTGGTATCCGGAGGAACGGTGAACCCGGATTTCTGAGCAATGAAGGCCGGTGATTTTCCGACGATGTCTGGATTGATCGCTCCTTTTGGATCGAACATCGTACGGGAAAGTTTTTCTTTCTCTTCCGTGTTGACGAAGTATCCCTTTAGTTTTTTGAATTCAGCGATCGCTTTATCTTTGATCGGAAGATCGACGATCACGCCAGATTCCGTTGAACAGAGTACTCCATAATCAAATTGTTTTCCTGAAACAATATCGGCAACCGCTTTTTCAACATTCGCTGTCCGTTCGATGAATGAAGGGACATTTCCGGAACCGACGCCGTACGCCGGTTTTCCCGAACTGTATGCCGCCCGCACCATCGGATTGCTTCCCGTCGCGAGAATGATGGCGGTATGTTTGTGTTTCATCAGTTCATTCGTTCCTTCGAGGGAGGGAACGGTCATACATGCGATCAAACCTTGCGGCGCACCTGCTTTCACAGCTGCATCGCTCACAACGCGTAGGGCTTCCAATGTTGATTTTGCCGCCCGCGGATGAGGACTTGCAACGAATCCATTGCGTCCTTTCACTGAGATGATCGCTTTGAACATGACGGTCGATGTCGGATTGGTGGAAGGGATCAACGCCGCAACAACACCCATCGGCTCACCGATTTCGATGATTCTTTTTTCTTTATCTTCACGGATCACACCGACTGTGCGGAGATCTTTGATCGATTCCCAAACTCTTTTTGTTCCGAATTCGTTTTTCTTTTTCTTGTCTTCCGGCTTGCCGAATCCGGTCTCTTCATGTGCCATTCTGCCGAGCCGTTCGGCGTCAGCAAATCCAGCATCTGCCATCGCTTTCACGATTGCATCAACTTGTTCCTGCGAATATGCACGGAATGCCAGTTGTGCCTCTTTTGCCTTGGTCAGCAAATCTCGCACTTCCTGAATCGATTGAATGTCTTTATCCATATGATTTGAAGGATAAATTTTGAATGTTGGATTGCTTGAAAGTGGGAATTTTCTGTATCAATTTCCACTTGAAAAAATATCGAATTGAATTAAAATAGTTTTTCTTGATGTGTTTGCTTCTTTTTCAATCCGAAGTGTTCATACGCCAGTTTCGTCGCTTCGCGTCCGCGCGGAGTGCGCTGGATGAATCCTTCTTGGATTAGATACGGTTCATACACTTCTTCAATTGTTCCCGCCTCTTCGCCGACTGCGACAGCGAGTGTGCTTACGCCAACAGGTCCGCCATCATACTTTTCCATTATAACGCGCAAGATGCGTTTGTCCATTTCATCCAAGCCGTGTTCGTCCACTTCGAGTGCCTTTAATGAGTGGTGCGCCACTGCTTTCGTTATGATCCCCTTATGTTGAGAGAGTGAAGCATCCGCTTCGGCAAAATCACGGCAGCGTTTTAATAAACGGTTTGCAATACGGGGCGTTCCGCGGGATCGCTTGGCAATTTCTAGTGCTCCTTCTTTATCAATTT
This sequence comes from Ignavibacteriales bacterium, assembly GCA_016182545.1. GTDB lineage: Bacteria > Bacteroidota > Ignavibacteria > UBA10030 > UBA8401 > SpSt-333. The sequence continues at coordinate 9,339 of JACPGG010000077.1, read as the reverse complement.
CAATCCGTAAAATATGTGCGGAGCGGATAATAATTTCGAACAAGATTTCGGAATTATAATAGTCCAAACGATTATTGATTCCGAACCGCGCGCGAAGGGGGGCTGTGAGCAATCCTGCCCGTGTTGTTGCACCGACCAGTGTAAATTTTGGCAACGCAAGTTGAATCGACCGCGCACTCGGTCCGCTGTCGATCATGATATCGAGCCGAAAATCTTCCATTGCAGAGTAGAGATATTCTTCTACCACCGCATTTACACGATGAATTTCGTCGATGAACAGTACATCGCCTTCACTCAGGTTCGTCAGAATGCCGGCAAGATCAGCAGGTTTATCAAGCACGGGACCGGAAGTGATTTTGATCTCAGATCCCATCTCATGTGCGATAATGAAGGAGAGAGTGGTTTTTCCCAATCCCGGTGGACCGGTCAGCAGCACATGGTCAAGAGACTCACCGCGATTTTTTGCGGCAGTGATGAATATTTTCAGATTGTCGACGATCTTCTTCTGACCGTAGAATTCTTCAAATCCGGTAGGGCGGAGCGTTTGCTCGAATTCTTTTTCAGTGACCGAGAGGTCGGAGGAAATATTTTCCGTCCGTTTCTTCATTATGCCTTTGCCATTTTCCACATCGCTTCGACCAAATCACTGATACCTTCATTAGTCGCCGAAGAGATTTTAAATACAGGATATTTTTTGGGAAATGAAAGTTTCTTCAATGATTTTTTGATCTCGTCGGTTGCAACATCGAGTTTTGTAATCACAATGAGACTTTTTTTCTTCGGAAGATCCGGGTTGAATTCTTTCAACTCTTTCTGCAGCACTTTGAAATCGTTCTTGATGTCTTCGCTAGTGCAATCGATGAGATACGCAAGCGCCTTTGTTCGTTCGATATGTTTTAGGAATTGTATTCCGAGACCTTTTCCCGCGTGGGCTCCTTCTATCAATCCGGGAATGTCGGCGACGACGAAACTTTTTTCTTCCTGAAAGTAGACCATCCCTAAACTTGGAGTCAGCGTCGTGAAAGGATAGTCTGCGATCTTTGGTTTTGCTGCGGAGATGACCGAGATGAGCGTCGATTTTCCTGCATTCGGAAATCCTACAAGACCGATATCGGCGAGAAGTTTCAATTCCAATTCCAGCCAGTACTCTTCACCCGGATCGCCCGGAGTGCAGACACGAGGTGCCTGATTGGTTGAAGAACGAAAGACCCAATTCCCTTTGCCGCCTCTTCCCCCTTTCGCAATTAAAAATTCCTGGTCGTGCTCAGTCATGTCTGCAACGACTTTGCCTGTTTCAGCATTTCGGATCAATGTACCGGTCGGGACCTTAACGATGATATGCTCGGCGGAACGGCCTTCCTTGTTCGATCCTTCCCCCAAATTTCCATCCTTTGCAATGAATTTCTTTTTGTATCGAAAATCGAGCAGCGTATTTAATTGCTTGTCTGCTCTGATAATAACATCTCCGCCTCTGCCGCCATTGCCGCCGTCCGGTCCCCCCTTGGGAATGAATTTCTCCCGGCGCCAATGGATGATCCCATCGCCCCCTTTTCCGGATTTTACAAATATTTTCGCCGAATCAATAAACATAGTTTGGTACCGCTACGAGTTTGTACGATTTGAAAAAAAGGACTGAAGAGCATTCGTAAAAACTATTGCTTCGCGTGAATACGGTTCGATATCGTTCATCGTGAAGAAATGGTCGAGTGCCAATGCAGCATCATCCCATGAAGGTTGTGAGAGAATTTTTTGGACAGTGTCCTGATAGTGCGATTCTTCTTTTTTAAAAATTGAATCGATGATGTTCAATCTGTCTCTTTCAGGAATAAGCAGATCGGACGGACTGATCGCCGGTTCAGGTCTTGGTATCTGCAAAGATTCCCTTTCGACGTAAGATCCTTTTTTTACAAATGTATTTTTGAGAATTGAAACCAGATCATCGTGCTGCAGTACATTCTTCCCTTGTTCCCGAAGGCGAAGGAGATGTTCGGACACAGATTTCAACCCCTTGTCGTCAAAAAAATATGTCAGTGCTTTTGTCGGGATACCGTTCTCAGTAACTCTATCAGCATTGTGTTGAATATACGATACGAAATTGAAGAAAGGCTCTGTCATTCGTGCGAGTTCTTCCGCGGAGTTATCCCTGATGATCTCACGGTCTATTTTTTGAAGTATGGTGATCGTTTCTTCTTTTGAAAGATCGTTCTTATTCTTTGTAACGAGATATTTCTCGAGTATTGTCCAGTAGTAACTGTAATCATTACAGAATCTGAACTTGAGACTCAATTCACGAGTGGAGAGAGTGCTCTTTTCGTCGAACAAGAAATTTTCAAGAGTCCACACCGGACGGCATAAAAAATTGAAGAGGAAATGCGAGCACCGGTCGTTTGTTGCATCAAATTCTTTTTGACTGAAATTGAAATGATAGATTAGGAGGAGGTCGGTTTGCTCTTGCAAAAGTCTGACATCTTCTTGAGAATAATCAAATCCCCCCTGGTTCGTTTCGGTTTTTCTTTCTAATGATAAGAGCCACTCTACTTCTGCTTTGAAGAAACATTTTACGTTCGCCGGAATATTCGATTCAAGGATAGATTTCAGTGAAATGGATTGAGCATTTCCAATCGTATTATCTTTGATGATTTTTTGAAGAGTTTCGGTCTCTAGTTCGAACATTTGAATTGGGTAGTTTTTCTGCTATTTTCATACAATATACATCTTAAATGAATCAATCTGAAAGGAATTACAGATATGCGCGATATTTTTTATCTTCTCCACGTTCTTGGTATGATCATTATTCTCGTTTGTGCAATATTTTTATTGACGAAAAAAGAGATTCCTGATGCTCGGAAGAAAAAATTCTCTTTGTATTTAATGTCTGCAGCTCACTTTCAACTTCTAACGGGATTCATTTTATTTTTCCTATTGCTTTCTGAAGTCAATCACATGAAGATCGGAATTAAGATCATGTTGGCAATAAGCATAGCAATTTTGACAACAATCCATAAAAAGAAAATATTTTCTGATATAGTTCCCAATAGAATAATTCTCCCAAGTATCGTATTGTCTGCAATAATTGCCGTTTTGATTGCATTTTTTATGTAGATAGAAATAAACGAGAAACGATACATTTTTTTTTTACCCCGATTTCATCGGGGTTTTTTTATTTAATAAACCGAAAAAGTCCGAAAAATTGGCTATTTCCGTCTAATTTTTGAAGTACGAAAAGTCCAATAAAGATTGGCGTATTTTTTGTTGAATCAAAAATTATCTGATTTTATTGACTTTTTTTAATTTTTCACAATCACCTTTAAGTAAGGAGTTCGCTATGGGAAAGACAATGACGAAATCCCAAATCGCAGCCCACTTTGCCGAAAAATTCGGTCTCAAGAAGAAAGTGGTCGTCGAATTTTTTGAAGAATTAGCAAATTTATCATATAAAGAGGCACCGAATCAATTTACTTTTCCGGGTATTGGTAAACTAGTACTCGTTGATCGTAAAGCACGCATCGGAAGAAATCCTGCGACAGGGGAAACAATTCAAATTCCGGCAAAGAAAGTTGTAAAATTCAAAGTGGCAAAAGCAGCAAAACAAGAAATTCTAAAAAAGTTCTTATAAACTAACATTCACCAAATTTACAGGAGAGCATTATGGGAAAAGCAATGACAAAATCGCAAATTGCTAGTCATTTTGCGACCAAATTTTCAATGAAGAAGAAAGCTGTGACAGAGATTTTTGCTGAAATTGCAGCATTAGCGTACAAAGAAGCACCGAATCAATTTATTATACCGGGTGTTGGTAAATTAGTGCTCGTACAGCGTAAAGCACGACAAGGACGCAATCCGGCAACAGGCGAGATCATTCAGATCCCTGCAAAAAAAGTTGTGAAATTTAAAGTTGCCAAAGCAGCTAAAGACGCGATCCTCGGCAAGAAATAAATTTCATTTGCAGTTCATACTAAAAGTCCATTTGTTTTATGCAGATGGGCTTTTTTATTTTCGTTCGTCGGTTAATTTTTGGAAGTGCGATCTCTTTTCGTTATTTTTGACAAGATTCAAGTAGTTAAGCCATGAAAATTTTTTCAATTCTTGCGGCTGCTCTTTGTCTCTTTGGATGTGAAAGGAATAATTTTGTGACAAAATCGGGTGTCAAGGTGGAAGTGATTCAAGAAGGAAATGGAGCAACACCAAATCAAGGGCAAATTGTAACAGTTCACTATACAGGTTGGCTAACAGATAGTACTAAATTCGACAGCTCCGTCGATCGTGGTCAGCCATTTACATATCAATTTGGCGTTGGGCAAGTTATTCAGGGGTGGGATGATGGTGTTGCGACATTGAAGGTGGGAGGGAAGAGTAGATTTACGATTCCACCAGAATTGGGGTATGGCAGACAAGGAGCCGGAGGAATTATCCCCCCAAATGCCACATTAATTTTTGAAGTAGAATTACTAGGAATTCAATAATGCCCCAACCTCATTTGATGATTCACATCGTCCCCGGAAAATGCGATTACTGCGGCTGCTGTGTTGGAGTCTGTCCCGAAGATGCGATAGAGTTACAGGAGTCAAAAATAGCAATCATTGAGGAACGATGTACAAACTGTCGCAAATGTGTTTGGGCATGTCCGTGGGAAGTAATAGAATTCCATAAGGAAGGGGTCAGCAGTTTACCGGATCAGATCCCTCAACATTTGAATCAGGCGGTGGCATTTTAAAATGAATTTTGATTATGACATAATCGTCGTTGGTGCGGGACCTGCAGGTTCGACCGCGGCTCGATACGCTGCAGCAGGTGGCGCAAAAGTTCTGATGCTCGAAAAAGATCGTGATGTTGGGTATCCTGTCCGATGCGGCGAAGCGGTGAGTCATGAAGGGGTGATTCAATTCATTCAGCCAGATCCAAAATGGATTGCATCGACGGTGACAAAATTCCGTCTTGTTGCGCCGAATGGAAAAAGTGTTGTACCACGACTTGACGGTGCAGGATATGTTCTTGAACGACGCATCTTTGATTATGAAGTGGCGAAGCTTGCAGCGTGGATATCCGGTCAAAGATCGTTATCGGAGCGGACGGTGTCGAATCCCGCATTGGAAAGATGGCTGGCATTGATACCACTTGCCACATTCGCGATATGGAAAGCTGTGCGCAGATGACACTCTCCGGCGTCGATGTAGAAGATGATGTGCTCGATTTTTATTTTGGCGACAATGTTTCCCCCGGCGGTTACCTCTGGGTCTTCCCGAAAGGAAAAGATACAGCCAACGTCGGTCTTGGACTTGCAGTTGAGGAAGCGAAGAAGAAATCTGCAATCAAGTATCTTCACGAATTTGTGGAGAAGAAATTTCCGAAAGCAGCGATGCTGACACATATCGCCGGCGGTGTTCCGTGTGCAAAGACGTGCGATGAAATTGTAAAAGAGAATGTGATCCTGGTTGGGGATGCAGCACATCAAGTCAATCCCGTTTCCGGCGGCGGCATTATTTCGGGAATGATCGGTGGGATGATCGGCGGTCAAGTAGCTGCAGAAGCAATTCAAATGGATAAAATTTCTCACTTAAGTGAATATGACAAGCGTTGGCACAAACGGCTTGGTTGGCGGCACGATGTTTTTTATAACATCAAAACTGCGATCTCATATTTTGACGACAAGACACTCGATAATATTTGCGACAGCGCACTGCGACTGCCGGAAGAAAAACGAACGCTCGGCGGTATTTTCCGCACCGCATTGTGGAATCAACCTTCGATGCTGATCGATGTCGCGAGGGTTTTCGTATCGTAACGATGAAAAGACTCCCCCTCACCGTGGTACCATCTACTCTTATATTCCTCTTTGGCTGTTATTTCAACGATCAGCACATTGATGCGCCACACGCGATCGTGGATATCCTCTCGGTCGATTCAACCATCGTACTGGATATTCGGTATGCGACGGATAATAATTTTACTAAAACAAAATTGTATCCCGTGGCGAGAGCAAAACTCCGTCGTGAAGCGGCTGAGTCTCTCGCAGCTGTGAATCAAGAATTACGTTCGCACGGTCTCCGGTTAAAAGTGTACGACGCATACAGACCTCTGGCGATCCAGTGGAAATTGTGGGAAGTTGTCCCGAACGAAGATTATGTTGCCGATCCCCGGAAAGGTTCACGCCACAACCGCGGCGCCGCAGTTGATCTGACGATCATAGATTCGTTAGGGAATGAATTGGAGATGCCGACGCCGTATGATGATTTCACAGAGAAAGCATGGCATTCTTATGGTTCGCTTCCTGATTCCGTGCGAAAGAATCGGGCAATGCTCAAAGAGATGATGGAGAGACACGGATTTCTTCCTATCAAGAGTGAGTGGTGGCATTACGATTTTCACGGCTGGGAACAATTCGACATAATGGACGAACCATTGTGATGAATGCTGCGCCATCCGACGTAAAGAACATCCTCCTCATTCGCACGGACCGTATCGGTGATGTTGTGCTATCACTTCCGATGCTCCCTGTGCTGAAAAAGCATTTTACGAATGCATCAATCTCCGTCATGGTGCGGAAATATACCCGGGAACTCGTTGAGAAGCATTCGTGTGTTAGTGAGGTTATTCAATGGGAAGAAGATGGTGAGCGAACTCTCTCAGAATATGTAAAGATAGTCAAGGATAGAAAGTTTGATATTGCAATTGTACCGTATCCCCGATTCATTGTCGCATTGATCATCTTTCTGGCAGGCGTCCCGGTCCGTGTAGGAACGGGGTATCGGTGGTACTCATTCTTGTTCAATCATAAGATATTTGAACACAGAAAAGATGCCAAACGGCACGAAGCGGAATATAATCTCAACCTGCTGACCGCTCTCGGGATCGAAACATTTGAATCTCCGCAATTTGAAATCGGAATTAATGCAGGTGTTCAACATAAGGTAGACGATATTCTACGGGCGGATGAATTGAAAAAGTTTGTTGTCTTGCATGTTGGGAGCGGCGGATCTGCACGCGATTGGTCGTTGGATAATTTTGCTTCTTTGGGAGATCGAATTCAGAAAGATTTGGATGCCAAAGTGATCTTGACGGGGGGTGAAAACGAAAAGGGTTTGGTGAACAGTGTGGTTTCGAAAATGAAAACGTCGCCCGTCAATTACGCAGGAAGATTTTCGTTGCTGGAACTTGGAGCGTTGTTCAAGCGTGCGATTGTGTTTGTCTCGAATTCAACCGGACCGCTCCATATCGCTGCTGCAGTTGGGACTCCGGTCATTGGATTCTATCCGCCGATCGTTCAATGCAGCCCGGTCCGATGGGGACCATACACGAACAAGAAAAAAGTGTTTACTGCCGACAATGCTCGGTGCACATTATGCAAAGGTGATCCATGTCGATCAAATGTCTGCATGGATCAAATTTCAGTCGACCAGGTGCTTCATACGATCAAAGAATTCATTCATGACTATCGGTAAAAATATATTTCTTCTGATTTTCGGCGTGTCATTTTTATTCAGTCAGAAATCTGAACAACAGCAGCGAGCGTTTGCAGTTGGTGAAAAATTGGTATTCGATGTCAACTTTGGATTCATTACTGCAGGCTATGCGGAGATGAATATTCCACAACTTGATACTGTACTGGGAGCAACGACGTATAAAGTCTCATTCACGGTACGCTCAACCCCAACCTTCGATTTATTTTTTGAGGTCCGAGATCGGTATGAAACGTACATCGATACGGCAACAACCGTTCCGTGGAAATTTGAACAGCATATTAAAGAGGGAAAATTCAAACGGGATTATGTTGCCGTGTTCGATCACCGGAACAACAAGGCACTGACCGATGAGGGTGAATTCGCCATTCCTGCTGATGTCCATGATATCATGTCTGCATTCTATTATGCTCGGACGATCGATTATTCAAAATTCAAAATCGGACAGCGGGTCCACCTGCAAAATTTTTTCAAAGGTAAGACAAATCCACTGGACGTGAAATATCTCGGCAAACAAAAGGTTGAAGTTGACGCTGGGACATTCAACTGCATCATTGTCGAACCGATGGTAAAGGAAGGCGGATTGTTCAAGAGCGAAGGGCGTATCCTTATTTGGTTGAGCGACGACGAGAATAAAATACCGGTGAAAGTCAGCACCAAAGTGGTCATCGGTTCGATCGATGCCGAATTGAAGGAGTATTCCGGTCTTCGGAATGAAATGAAAGCAAAAATCAAATGAGCGAGATCGCAACTCCGGTACAACCCAAATACCCCGAAGGTGTAAAATATTCTCCCATCGCGTTTGCAATTGTATCGCTCGTCGGACTATTTTTCCTATATCAATTCGTCGGCGGCGGGATAACGTTGCTTCTTGTCGGCGGGGATATTACGACCGACAATGTTACAGTGGCGCGGATCGCCACCATGGTCGCTCAATTCATTTTTCTTCTTGTACCGACGTTGATCCTTGCAAAAATGCAGCATGGATTCGTTACGAATGCGCTACGGTGGAGAGTACCGTCAACTGTCGAAATTGTCCTCTCGATTCTTGGAATGATCGCCTTGTTGCAAGCGGCGGAAGGATATATTTATTTTCAGGAAAGGATCCCCTTACCGGAGGATGTCATCCCTTTCGTGGACATGGTAAAGAAAATGATCGAGGAGACGTATCGGGTTTTGATCGAATCTCATTCCGTTCCGGAATTAATTCTCGTCATCGCTGTTGTCTCGCTCACGCCGGCGATATGCGAGGAAATTTTCTTCCGCGGCCTCGTTCAGAAAAATATTTCGCTGGGAACTAACGGTGTTCGTGGTGTTATCATCACAGGGATTATTTTCGGTTTGTATCATTTCAATCCTTTTCATGCCGTTCCACTTGTGGCGTTAGGAATATATTTTAGCTTTCTTCAATTCCGTTCTCAATCGCTCATCATACCAATGATCGCACACTTTACCAATAACACACTTTCGGTCATGGCGGCGTATGTGTATGGATTCAACCAGTCCGATATGCCGTCAATCCTGATCGAAAAAGGAGAAACTGTTTCCGCTTATACTGTGTTGGGAACAACAGCGGTCTTCATTGTTATTTTTGTCGTCATTGTCCGTTTGTACATCCGCGCAACCGAAAAGCTTATGGTGAAGAATACATGAGCGGTAACTGGATCATGGAAATGTGCGACAACCATCCGTTGATGAGTGCCATCGCCGAATGTACTGTTTGCTGTAAACCGGTATGCGGTGATTGTGCAGTATCGAAGAACGGTACATATTTTTGCAACGATTCTTCCCACGCGGCACTGCTTGAAAAGTGTACCGCACTCTGTGAATCACACAATATGTTTGCCATGGAACTTCTGGCAAAGAACCTGGAAGCAAACGG
>JACPGG010000084.1 GCA_016182545.1 Ignavibacteriales bacterium | reverse complement strand
TCGTTTAACATTGGATGAGCAACAATACGGACAATGCTTTTTTTGTCACGATTCTACACCTTGATGGAGTTTTCTACCAATATCGTTATGTCAAAGAACAACTTACAGCATTTTCAGCAACACTTTTTGACTATTATACCCGAAATGACAACACTTCAAGATTCCTATGTAATCGACAGGAAGTACTCTTCCAGTGAATGCTTCGGTTCGATCGTAAACATTTTGCAATTATTCTTCACAAGAATCTTCACAACACCGGGCAGATCTTTTTGTTCGATCCTTGCCGTAATCCCTTTATCGTTCAACGAAGGTTCTGCCACCTGCTTCATCTTTTTCAAGAGACCAAATGCTTTCTTTTTCGGTTCGACATTTAAAAGGATTTTATTGGCATTTGTCTTCAGCAATTCCGCCGTGCTTCCCTGAACGACCATTTCTCCCTTGTTAATGATCGCCATTCTGGTCGCTACCTGTTCAACTTCGTTCAACAGATGGGAAGAAAGGAATACGGTGATGCCGCGTTCCTTTGTCAGCCGCGTGATTAATTCCCGTACTTCCTTCATACCTTGCGGATCAAGCCCGTTTGTCGGCTCATCGAGCATCACCAGTTTAGGATTGGTGAGCAATGCCTGCGCGATGCCGAGTCGTTGCTTCATCCCGTGAGAATATGTTTTCACGCGGTCGAATGCACGGTCAATAAGTCCGACAGTTTCCAACGTTTCGAGAATATTTTTTTTATCGGGAGTCCTTCCGAGTGTCATTGAGCCGGCGATCTGCATGTTGCGGTAGGCAGAGAGGTACAAATAGAAATCTGGCTTCTCCACAATGCCGCCGACACTGAACAATGCTTTCTCCCGTTCTTTAAATAGATCGTGACCGAACAGTTCAACACTGCCGTCGGTCGGTTTGATGAGCGACAGGATCATACGGATCGTGGTGCTTTTCCCTGCGCCGTTGGGTCCGAGAAAACCGAATACATCTCCCTGATGCACTTCAAGATTGATATTCTGCGCAGCCCATCGGTTGCGGTACTTTTTTCCGAGGTTTGTTGTACGAAGAATGGTGTCGGTCATTATTCGGCGGTCAACTTCGCAAGTTTTTCAAGATCCATCGCGTCGACAAGTGAGTACAGAACCTTCACATCGTCCAATCCGCTTGCTTCTATTGTTACGTGGAACCGGTTGCCGACGGCAAAATTAAGTGAGCACGATTTATAATCGCTCGTATTTGCTTTCTCCATTCCTTTAAAGTTCTTCGCTACAGTTACTGTCTTTTCATATCCCTCTTCGGTCTCGTTCTCATAATCCATCTGTTGATACGCCATCGCCCATGCGGCGTACGGCATCATCGACATATCGACAATTTTGATTTCGATAGAATACGTTATCGAGTCGGTTGCTTTCTCGTACCGTACGCCTGCTTCGGAGGTGGAGAAGCCCATGTCGGGTGTATCCGTCAAGCGCTTTTGAAGGGAGGAACGACTGGAGTTTTTTGAAGTGTACGACTTTTTGCTGCTGGTCTTGTGCGGATGCTGCAAATGTTATTGCGATAATGAATACTGCAATAGAGATTAGTTTCATATTGAATCCTTTGTTATTGAAGAGTAGATGACCGTCACCTTTGAGGTGACGGTCATCTAAATTAAGAGAGTTACTTTGCTTCCCGGATAATATCGCTCGTTTGAATATCTTTTCCTTCAACGATCTTTGCTTTTGCTGCTTTTCCTTTCAAAGCATCCTCGATCACTTTGACGCGGCCGATCTTTTCTTCTTCGGCACCGAGATCAAGTCCTGTGTCGGGCTCTTTGATCGATTCGCCGACGCGGAAAATGTCGAATTCCATCCCGACCTTCACATTCCCTTCAGATCCGGGTTTCATCAGGAGTGTGCCGTCGGCATTTACTTTCAATACCTTGCCGCTCCACGGAATGCTTGCCATATTCTCAACGATCAATTCCACGACGCCGTCCACCGCTTCGCGCGTCGCTTTACCGGCATCGGTGTCGTCCCAACTATCCATATTGTTGAAGTCGATTCCTTCATAATCAAAACCGATTCCCGTTGAAGATTCCTCTCCTTCCTCTTTTTCTGCAGCGACAATTTCGCCAGTGACGGTATTGACCAGACGAACATCGACTACAGCGCGTGCGGTTTTCGTCTTCACCCCTCCGCTGATGAATGAGAGTCCGCCGGAGACCTTGCTTTCTTTTGTTCCGAATTCCGAAACGGAACCGACAACAAGAAGTTCAACGCCGAGAAGTTTTCCGAGTTTCGGCGCGGTCTCAGCCGTGACAAGTCCGCTCTCACCAAGTTTTTGTTCTTCAAGGACCTTCTCTAATTCCTGCCGTTCGATGACCGAGAATTTATTCGACTTCACAAGCGCCGTCACAAGCATGTCGGCAACCCCTTCGCCGAGATGATTGTATCCGGTACCGGAACGGTCTTCAAACCGCGAGACTGCGACTCGTTTTTTCAATTGTGCATTCGCTGAAAGGACAAACAACAGCGTCAATAGGATAACACTGATGCGTTTCATGGCTGGCTCCAAAAAATGTTGTGGGATGGTCGTTGAAAGTGACGGAAATATAGAGAGAATGGGGGGAGAAAGCAATGAAGGGAATTGGCAACTTTCTTCAATCTTGTGCATCTTAATCCCACAATTGCATATATGTATCAGAACTTGTGAATACAGCCCCGCTTTCAGACGAAGAATTGGTCTCACAATTCCGTAATGGACACCTCCATGCGGGGTCGATCCTGTATTCGCGATATAAGAACGCGATCTATTCTTTCTGTCTGCGGATGCTTGAAGACAGCGACGGGGCAAAAGATACAACCCAGGAGACATTTTTGAAAATGATGACGAAGATACAATCGCTCGAGCAGGGAATCGCATTCAAATCATGGCTCTTTTCCGTTGCGCGGAATGAAGTATTGATGGTGGTGAGACGAAAGAAAATTGTGCCGATGGAAAAGTATGATGATGAAGTGAATGTGACCGAGCCTTCGACGCCGCTCACACTGGCGATACAATCAGAAATACATGAGAAGATCGAACAAGCAATACAAAAACTAAAGATAGCGTATCGTGAAACATACATGTTGCGTGAGATTGAAGGATTGTCGTATGAAGAGATTGCACAAGCAACCGGATCAACAATCAGCGCGGTAAAGTCAAAATTATTCAAATCGCGCGTGGCGTTAAATGAAATACTCGCACCGTTTATATAAGGAGAATTTTTATGGACTGTCTAACAAGCAAAGTACAGATCAGTCAATTTTTAGACAATGAACTTCCGCAGGAATTGTTGCAACCGCTGTTTTACCATCTTGGCGAATGCGAAGAGTGCAGGAATTTTTTTGTACGGACAAAAGTCGTGCATGAAGGAGCAAAAAATGTGGAATATGCTGCCGTACCAAAAGAACTTGATGAAAAATTTGCAGTGTTGGAGATGGGTGAGAAGAATGTATCACTGATGAATCGAAAGTTTACGATCTCAGTCCCAACTGCAATTTATTCCATCGGTGCCGTTATTGTTATGGTGTTATTCATTTATGTATCAGGAACAATTCAAGAAAAACAAATAGCAGAACAATATCGGCAGACAATGAATCTGACGATGCCGTTCAGTGAGATTTCGTACGATCGGAATTAATTCATTAACATTATCAGGTTTTTATGAAATATCTTCTTTGGTTTTTTGCAGGATGCGTTTGTATTGGGATTCCTTTTTTTATCGGATATGATCAGCATGATATGTGGAATTCTGTGTTCGGGGGAATGATCGGAGGAACGATATTTTTGGTGCTACTCTATTTTTTCGTTGTTAGAAAAGAATTAACTGCAAAATGGAAAATAATTATTGCCGGTTTATTCACCTTTCATATTCTTGCATTTGCTGCATTTACAGTAACAAGCTATCGTATGTCAATGCTTCAGCGAGGAAATCTTTACGAAGTGAGGTCATACAGTATTGCTATGGGTATGGTTGGGGGAGGAATTTATGCAAGGGGGTGGAATATGCTCCATCTCTATTACGAACAACCAGCCGGAAAGGAAAAATCATTTGTGGATGTGTTTAAGACATATTACGGTGAAAAAATACGGAACGGAATATTTTTTGAATCACCGAATGCTCTTGAAGGAACATACGTAACATTTCACGGAGACTCTGTTGTGCAGTTGGTTGATGCCAGCGGTGATGCATTTGCACAAGGGATTCGATCTGATTTTGCGAATATAAATGGACTAACCGGGAAAATTCAGTACACAACAACAATGTCCAAACATGGAGTGACATATGAACGAAACAATTAAATCAAACGCGGGTTCGTCATGGTCACCATTCATCGTTAAATTCTTCATTGGTTCAGTACTGTTGTCGCTTATGGTTTATGCAAAATTTTATCTTCATATGCGGTTTTACGATATCTGGGTAGCACTCTTTAAAATTTTGTCAATTGACCTATGGTTTGTGGGATACAATACACTTCAGCAAGCACTAACAGAGGTTAATAGAGAGCCAATACCGATTGTAAAAATTGGAACATATCTTTCAATGTTTATTTCTTTCCTTTTTTTGTTTGCCGTTAATCCAATATTATTTCTTATCTCAAGGAAGAAATTAAATAACTACAGATTGGAACAAAAAGAACCTTTAGCAATAGTGCGCATTGGATACTTTATAAGTTTTGCAATTCTCATTGCCATACCAGCGAATACAATAGCTTCGGCAATAGCTTTAAATTCTCATTTCGAATATTTTAAAAAAATAAGTGCCGAATTGAAATATCAACGGGTAGATGTCAAAAGTGAATTATGGAAAATAGTATTCAAAGCTCAGCAATATTATATTCTTCCTGTAGAAGAAGGGGGCGGCGGGAAGAGCTTTACGAAGAATGGTAAACCAGTGTCGTTGAACGATCTTGGATTTGAAGAGAGAACTTCATTAGGAAGATTTATTTTGTATCAACAGAAATCTGATACGACCCTGTATCTTTATTTTTTTGGTAATAGAGTCAGTTCAAGATTTAGCTACAGCGATCCTAATATTGTTAACGTTGTAGAAAACAAGGTGACTATTTATCCTTCTGATTTTAAACTTGAATAAATTATCAAATAGAGCAATGTTCATATGAGTAATTAAATGCACCGCAAGCACTTCTTGTTTCACCCTCAATTTTTTTCTACTTTAACGCCAAAGTTAATCTTCGAAGTAAAAAATGGTGCGATCTTGATAATTCCTGTTTTATTTATACACAATAAAATTTTATGGAATATTCAATTCGTAAAGCGACATTCAACGATTGTTCAGATATCGACAAACTTATTGCACTCTCTGCCCGTGAGCTAAGCGCGCAGGATTACACTCCAGAACAAATTGAAGGCGCTCTCCAGGGAGCATTTGGAGTCGACACTCAACTGATTAAGGACGAGACATATTTTGTCGTGGAAGCGGAGGGAAACATTGTTGGCTGCGGTGGGTGGAGCAAAAGGAAAACGCTCTTCGGCAGCGACAAAGAGGGCTCGCGTGATCCGGCTGAACTTAATCCTGAAACCGATTCTGCAAAAATTCGGGCGTTCTTTGTTCATCCTAACTGGGTGAGAAAAGGCATTGGAACGGCAATCCTTGCACGATGCGAACAAGAGGCAGCTGCGTTTGGGTTTCATTCTCTGGAACTAATGGCGACATTGCCGGGAATAAAATTATATTCGGCTTGTGGTTTTACAGGTTCTGAAAGAGTCCACTATATTTTACCCTCCGGAATAACAATCGAATTTCTTCCGATGAAAAAAGTGCTGACTGGTAAATAACCGTTCCACATCCCTTTCCCACGTACTCAATGGTACTCCATCGGTTCAGAAGAAAAAACCAGACTGCGTCTCCCATGTCTCTTTACCATGCCTTCTTACGGACAACATTTTTGACAATGTTCCTAAAGAGTACAGATTAAACCTGTTTCGACTCAAAAAACAAACGATTTCTTCCATAATATCAAATTTATTTCCCTTTATTTCCGATGGTTTGCTGTAATTTTAACAATCATAATTTTACATCTTGCGGGTTATGTTTTTAAAATCTATAATAACAGGCAAAATTGT
>JACPGG010000081.1 GCA_016182545.1 Ignavibacteriales bacterium | reverse complement strand
ATGTGCAGAAACGGAAAGGATCGCTTGCGGCTTGGGAAGTTTTGTCCCCATTTCCTTCCACGCCCTGCTGAATGCGTTGTCATCGATCGCATTCATCGGATTGCCGTGACCGACAAAGAGCAGCGGCATTCGTTCTGTGTGCTGATGCTCGTCGGTGATATTTTTAAGGTCGTTCAATTTCATCGTTCCTCCCATGAAGGGAATCATTGCCAGTGTTGAAAGAAATTCTTTTCGTTTCATAAAAATTTCGCTGTGTCATTCTGAGGGAGCCCCGATGCTGTGTAATCGGGGCAACCGAAGAATCCGCTAGTGGCGCTGGCAACCGCACAGACCAGATGTTTCGCTGCGTCCCTTCGGGACTTCGCTCAACATGACACAAATATTTTAATTCAAAGACACCGCCGGATACATGAATCCCGCCATCTCATGGAACATCAACTCGCGAAACGAGGTGTACGTAAAATATTTGTCCATCGGCTGCTGAGAGAGAATCTCCTTTGCATCCATCACATCTTTTGCATTCATCACGATCCACAATTTCAACCGGTCTGCCGAGACGGTATAACTGAGGAACTTTCGTTGCGTCATCAGTTCGGCGATCTTCAATCGCTGCGCCGGGATCAACGCGAAGAAATCCGGCGACGGGGCGTACGGCAATTGTACTTCAACCATGTATGTATTCATTCGTTCTCCTGATTTTCAATTTCGATTTCCACCAATAACAACACCGATCCTTTTGCAAATGTTACCGCGATCCGTTCAGCGGGATAGACCGATAGTCCGTCGCTTTTATGCAATATCTTGTCGCTGACCGTCACGATCCCGTCCACCACAAACAGAAATAATCCCGTCTTCGTGCCGGAGATATCGTAAATGACCTGCTGACCTTCATCAAACCTGCCGAGCAATACCGCGGCGTGCTGCTTCACGGACAACGACGATGCATCGACGTGCGGCGAGATCAACGTGACGAAAGAATTCTTGTGTTCGTCGAGATCGAACAATGCTTTTGTCTGGATCGGATTGGAATTCAACGACCGCGGAAGAAATCCGATCTGCAATTTTTCAAGCACACCTTGTTCCGTCGCGTTGAATTCGGAAAGGTACATTCCTTTGCCGGCGGAGATCACCTGGATCGTATTCTGCGGATATGTTGCGACGGCGCCCAAACTATCCTGGAATCCTCCTCTCCCCTTCAACACGATATCGACCAATTCGATGTTCCGCAACAACTTCATTCCTGTATTCGAATATCCCGGATGAAAAGCGGTTTGAGTGAACTGAACAAGATTCCCGATGCCGAGTGTCTTTTCGTCGTCACCGCCAAAAAATGTCTCGGATGCGATCCCCCAACTGTGTGCGGTGATCTGCCGTTCCTGTGCGGGAAAAAGAGTAAAATTATTGATGACTGTCTTCATGCTCTCCTTTTTTGCTCCATGACAGAGCGCCGGAAGGACACCCTTCCACTGCTTTCACAATCTCATCGGTCGGTGCACCGTTGATATTGATCCATGGCTTCAATCGCGGATTGAAGACACTCAACAATCGCCGGGCGCAATTGCCGGAATGGATGCAGACATCCGGCTTCCAATGAACCGTGATCTCATCGTTCGAATAGTTCTTGTTGAATGTTACCATGATTCATTTCTATGAGCATGTCGATTTAATGCAGATGCGCCGTTTCGTACAGCGCACCGTTTTGTCCGATTTTATGACAATATAATACTCAGCGGACTATTGAACAACTTCAACATTCAACGTCAGTTCTATTTCCTCACCGACGAGGAATCCGCCGGTTTCGAGCGCCGCGTTCCATTGCAAGCCGAACTCTTTACGGTGAATGGTCGCTGAGGCTTTGAATGCCGCGATCATATGCCCGTACGGACTGACCGCTTTCCCTTTGAACTTTGCATCAAGGACGATCTGTTTCGTGATCCCGCGGATCGATAGGTCGCCGGAGATCTTCAACTTTCCTTCTCCGATGAGATCGGTCTTTGTGCTCTTGAATGTCACGACCGGATGGTTCTCCGCATCAAAGAAATCGGCGCTGCGCAAGTGCGCGTCGCGGTCCGGGTTTTCGGTATTAATGCTTGCCGCTTTGATTGTTACATCGACAACGGCGTCACTAAAATCTTCCTTGGATGCAGTGACGGTTCCTTCAAATTCCTTAAAGTTGCCGGTCACTTCGGCGATGACCATATGCGCCACCGTAAAATTGATATTTGTGTGTGCTGTGTCGATCTTCCAGTTGTTCTTAGTCTCAACCGTGTTCGTTGTTTCTTGTACGTTTGTCATTGTAGGGGTCCTTATAGACTATAGTTAGATTTTGTTTTCGTTTTGAATCAATTGTACCGCAATTGTTATCGTTACATCTTCACCGACCAGCAATCCGCCCGCTTCGATCGTCCGGTTCCAGTTCAATCCCCACTCTTTGCGATTGATCGTGGTGGATGCGTTGAATCCGGCAACCATTCCTTTATATCCTTTTGTTCTTCCTTTATAGACTGCATCGAGCGTCACTTCTTTTGTCACGCCTCGCATGGTCAACAGACCTGTGATTTTGAGATTGTTTCCATCTCTCTTTTCAATCTTTGTGCTCTTGAATGTCAGGATGCTGTCGACATCGGCATTAAAGAAATCGCCGCTGCGCAAATGCTTGTCCCGCGGTTCGACGCCGGTATCGATACTTTTTGCCTGAATGGCGACGTTGATCTTCGCATCGATGAAGTCTTCTTTCACCGATTCGACGCTCACGTCGAACCGATGAAATCTTCCCGTCACATCCGACAGCATCATATAGGGAACCGTGAAGTTCACCGAGCTATGCGCCGGATCGGCTGTCCATTTGGTCTGTGCCGTTACCCTTTCAGTGTAAGACCGAGTTTCTTCAGCAATGCAGAGAGTTGAATAATTTCAACTTCATTCAATGCGGACCAGATCAGCTCTTCAACCCATTTTGCATGCTGCACAAATGCTTCATCAAATAATTTCTGCCCTTTGCCGGTTAATTTAATATAGGTCGCTCTCCGGTCTGTCGGACACGCTGCGCGCTCCACTAATCCCTGCTTTTCCAGGTTATCGATCACCACTGTCATATTTCCCCCACTCATCAGTTTTTTGGCGCCGATATCCTTTACAAGCGTCGGTCCCAAATGCCCAAGCAGTTCAAACATGCTGAATTGTGGAGCGGTCAAACCATACCGGCTTATATCCTTATTTGTCAATATCGCCATTGTATCAGATGATCGGGCTAATTTAACCCATAGTGATAGGGCTAAATCTGCCTTTTTTCCATATTTTTCAGCGGTTTTCAATGTCGCTCCTAATTAATTATTTACTAATTCAAATATAACTAATTAGTATTAATTTGTCAATAGGTAAAACATGGTTTATGTTAGAAAGTTCCTAAAACAAAAAAGGCGACCGAAGTCGCCTAGTTTGATTGAAAAATGGAAGACTAGACACCCTCTTGCGCCAATGCCCAGGTAAGAATAGCGATCGCAATCGCCCCCAATTGCAACTCGCGTGGATGAACTTTGTCAATGGTGTCGATGTCGGTATGATGATAATCGAAGTATCGCTGGGGGTCCGGTGAAAGTCCGATGAGAACTGTTCCAAACTTTTCCAGCACACTGATATCTGCACCACCGCCGCCCATTCGGATTCGATCGGCACCGATATTTTCCAGGAGAGATGCAAAAGATGCGATTTTCAAGAATCGAACTGAATCGGCTTCCACTCCAAATCCTCTCGGCGAAAATCCGCCTGCGTCGCTCTCGATTGCGACAATATGCTTTTCTTTCATTGTGTCGATGTTCTTAGCGTATGCACGCGCGCCGCGCAAACCGTTCTCCTCGTTAGCAAAGAGGACGCAGCGAATTGTCCGCTTCGGCTTCAGTTGCAATTCATGCATCAGCCGAAGAACATCGATGCATTGCACCACGCCGCTTCCGTCGTCATGTGCGCCGGTCCCTCTGTCCCACGAATCGAGATGACCGCCGATGAGTACGATCTCATTCGGATATTCAGTCCCACGTATCTCGCCGATGACTGAGTAAGTCTGCACTTCAGGAAGCGTTGTGCAATCCATCGTCAAGGTGACCGATACTTTACTCCCTTTTTGAAGTTCGTCACTCAGATAATTTGCATCCATCGTACTGATCGCAGCAGCAGGAATTTTTGCAACTGTGTCTGCGTAGCGCATAGCGCCGGTGTGGGGGACTTTATAAATGGCATTGGTCATGGAGCGGACAAGCACGGCAACAGCACCAACCTTTGCCGCTTCAATTGCGCCGCGGCTCCGCTGATCGACAGCGCCGCCGTACGCTTCAAAAGGATTGATCTTCGTCTTGTCGAACGGACGATTATAAAAAATTATTTTTCCTTTGGCTCGTTCGCCAAGTTGCTTCGCTTCTGCCAGCGACTTGACCTCAATAACTTCTGCGGTAATCCCATTCTTCGGCGTGGCAACAGAACCGCCCAATGCACAGACTGAGAGATCGATCTTCTTTTTCCCGATCGTCGCAACTGCCTTTTCCGGGTTGCCGCGAACCCAGTGCGGCACCACCACCGGCTGCAGCCAGACCGAATCAGCGCCGACTTCCTTCAGTTTTTGTTCTGCCCATTGAACAGCCTTGTCGTACCCCGGTGTACCGCTAAACCGATGTCCGTACTGGGTCAGATCTTCCAACATTTCAAAAGCATATAGATCTTCCAGACCTTTGCGGGTGATCTTGTCGGCAATTTCTTGATGCGATGGTTGAGCGGAAAGTAAGGATATTGCAAGGAGAGCAACGGAATATATTTTTCTCATCATTTCTTTTTTCTTTTACCTGTTTGTATTATGTGTTTAATTTTTTTGTACGTTCTTTTCATCTCTTCGGACACAACTTTGATGTCGGCAAGAACAGGCATAAAATTCGTATCCCCATTCCATCGTGGAACGATATGGAAATGAATGTGGTCGTCAATCCCGGCGCCCGCCACTCTGCCAATATTTGCGCCGAAATTAAATCCATGCGGTTTCATTACTTTCTTCAAGATTTCCATCATTTCCGAAGCAACCTGCATGATCTCGGCAAACTCCTCATTCGTAATGTCGCTCATATCTCTCGTTTGTCTGTACGGCACGACCATTAAATGCCCGCTGTTATACGGGTATAAATTCATGACGACAAAACAATATTTTTTACGAAGCAGGACAAAATTCTTTTCGTCATTCTTCTCATGCAGAATCCGAGTAAAGAGCGATTTCCCTTTACGGGGTTTTTCATTCTTGAACGTTGCTATATAATTTGATCGCCAGGGTGAAAAAAGGCGTTTCATAGGAAGACCCCCTTTGTGCATCAAATCTGCACACGGGGAAAGGGGAGATAGAATCTTGTTAAGCAGATCTCTTCGTCCGGCGCGTATCCCAAACGGTAACGACGAAGAACAAACATGCCAGCATGAGGTAAAGAAGTTCTTTGTATTCCATAGAGCACCTTATTGTTTTCATGACAAATCTACAAAGGGACTATTATGGAAATGTTAAGCTGAGAATAAGAAATTACGACCTGATCAGAGCAGGGACTTTAATCGCTTGAGAAGTAACGTATTCCTCAGTCGCGTATCAGCATTGTTGATCGCAACCGCCAATGCTTTTCTCTGGCCAATGAGGTACAAACGCTGTTTGGCGCGCGTCACGGCGGTGTAGATGAGGTTCCGCTGCAACATAATGTAATGCGCCATCGACACGGGGATGATCACTGCAGTAAATTCATTTCCCTGACTCTTGTGGATTGTCGTCGCATACGCAAGCGCAACCTGATCGAGTTCTTCAAAAGTATATTCGACTCGTTTCCCATAAAATGAAATGAAGATCTTCCCCTCTTCCTTGTCGTACCCGGTCACTTTCCCGATATCACCATTATAGACTTCTTTGTCATAGTTGTTGCGCAGCTGCATCACTTTGTCGTTCAGCAGAAATTTTCTTTCGCTTCCCTGCCAGCAAACGGTAGAATGTCCGTTGAGGACTTGTTGCAATTTTTTATTCAGGTCGCGGACACCGGTGACGCCATTATTCATCGGTGAAAGAACCTGTATGTCGATCAACGGATCATACCGATAATTTTGAGGAAGCACGGTGGAACATAATCCGACGATGTGCGATTGGATCTCTTCCGGCGTGTCGGCATCGATAAAATTAAAATCGTCGGCGAACTGCGGCACGTCGCCGTGATTGATCCGGTGCGAGTTCATGATGATCGAACTCTCTTCCGCCTGTCTGAATATCACGCTCAACCGCACTGTTGTCACAGTTTTTGATTCGATCAGATCCCGCAAGACCTGACCCGGACCGACCGACGGCAATTGATCGACGTCGCCAACGAGTACCAATTGTGCATTCGCACTGATCGCATCCGTGAGCGCCTCAAACAACTGGATATCGACCATCGAAACCTCATCAACGATCACCAATTCCGCTTCGATCGGATCGTCACTGTTTCGCCTGAACGAACAGCTGTTCGGATCAAATTCAAGCACGCGATGGATCGTCTTTGCTTCACGCTCGCTTACCTCACTCAGCCGCTTTGCAGCCCGTCCGGTCGGCGCACAGAGAACATATTTCACTCCCAGTTCATCCGCGAGCTCGATAATGCCGTTCACGCATAACGTCTTGCCCGTGCCGGGACCCCCCGTCAGTATCGTGACCGGATTCAGTATCGCGCTGATAACCGCGATTCGTTGTTTCTCATCAAATTGAATGTCATGCCTCTTCTCAACATGATGCAGTGCTTTCATCAATTTGTCTTTGTTCAGGTGTCGTTCTCCTTTTTTCAACAACGCGCCGATTTTTTTTTCTGATTGTTCTTCGGCACGATGCATCACCATCGGGAAGATCGAATCATGTTCCTGCACCAGATAGCCGGTTTTGACCGCACTGTGAATCGCTCTCGTTACTTTCGCTTCATCAACACGCAGCAACTGCGCCCCGCGTTCGGATAATTCTTCCATCGGCAAGTAGCAATGTCCCCCTGCCCGGCAGGCATCATCCAAAACGAACCGGACACCTGCCGTAAGTCGATATTCGCTCTCTTCTTTCACGCCCATTTTCCGGGCGATCTCGTCGGCGGTGTGGAATCCAATTCCAACAACATCGTCGATAATCTGATACGGGTTATGTTGTAAGACCCCCACAACGCTCTTTCCGTACGTTTTATACAACCGAATAGAATGGGATGTTGTAATTCCATGCGACTTCAGGAACATCAAGGTGTCCTGCATCTCCTTCAATGAAACAAGTGCCGTCATGATCCCGGCAAGTTTCTTCCTCCCGATCCCGTCGATCTCCAGAAGCCGTTCGGGATCCTTGTTGAGAATTTCGATCGTTGCCGTTCCAAAATGATCGACGATCTTCGATGCGAGTGACGGACCGATCCCCTTTATCAAACCGGAAGAGAGGAACTGTTCGACGCCGAATTGTGATGTCGGGACATGCTGTTCAAACGATTCGAACGTGAACTGTCTTCCGTACTTCGAATGGTTTGTCCATGCACCTGTCAAAGAATATTCATCTCCTTCGTGCGGGCTCGGGAGGTAGCCGACTGCGGTCTTCTTTTCACCATCGAGTTCGAAAACTCCGATGAGGTATCCGTTCTCGTTGTTATAATAAATGATCTTGTCGAGTGTGCCGTGAAGAGTTGTCTGTTGAAGATTTTTCATTGCTACTGCAGCCGCTCCATTACCAAAGAGAATACCTCATCTACCGTGATCAAATGCATGCATTCAAGATATCCGGCGGCGTCACGGATGCATTTGGTTGTACGGCAGGGAGAGCAAGATATTTTTTTGAAGAGGG
>JACPGG010000078.1 GCA_016182545.1 Ignavibacteriales bacterium | reverse complement strand
GGCGGGCACACGTTCAGTTATCGCTAACACCATCCTGAAAGATGCAGTGCACAGCGAGGAAGATGCTCTCGAAACGATCTACCGTCAACTTCGTTCCGGCGATGCACCCGATCTCGATACGGCAAAGAATCTTATCGACAAACTCTTCTTCAACCCGAAGCGGTACGATCTCGGCGACGTCGGCAGACATCGTTTGAATTCGAAATTGAAACTGGAGATCGATGAATCGGTCACCACGCTGACGAAAGAAGATATCATCGCGATCATCAAGTATGTTCTTGAGCTCCAACAAGGGAAAGCGCAGGTCGACGATATCGATCATCTTGGTAACCGCCGTGTCCGTACTGTGGGCGAGCAGATCGCCGCACAATTCAACATCGGTCTCGCAAGAATGACCCGCACGATCCGCGAGCGTTTGAATATCCGCGATCAGGAACAGGTGACGCCCGCCGATCTCGTGAACGCACGGACGATCTCGAGCGTGATCAATACATTCTTCGGCACGAATCAGCTCTCGCAGTACATGGATCAAACTAATCCACTTGCGGAATTGACCAACAAACGCCGCATGTCGGCACTTGGACCGGGCGGATTGACACGTGAACGAGCCGGATTCGAGGTCCGCGACGTACACTACACTCATTACGGCAGATTGTGTCCGATCGAAACACCCGAAGGTCCGAACATCGGTCTTATTTCTTCACTCTGCATGCACGCAAAAGTGAACGAGTACGGGTTCCTTGAAACGCCGTACCGTGTCGTGAAAAAAGGAAAAGTGACCGACGAGATCGAGTTCCTGAATGCGGAAAAAGAAGATGAATTTGTGATCGCACAGGCGAACGCGCCGATTGATGACAAAGGAAAATTTGAAACGGAACGAGTGCAGGGAAGAAAAGCGGGAGATTTTGTCGTGCAGCCTGCCGAAGAAATGGAATATATGGACGTTGCGCCGACACAGATCGTCAGCGCGGCAGCAGCGCTCATTCCGTTCCTCGAGCATGACGATGCGAACCGCGCATTGATGGGTTCAAACATGCAGCGCCAGGCAGTGCCGTTGTTGAGACCCGAAGCGCCGATCGTCGGCACCGGGCTTGAGTACAAAATAGCGCGTGATTCGCGTACATGTATCATTGCTGAACGAAGCGGTATCGTCGAGAATGTGTCGGGTGATAAGATCACCGTGCTCTATGATATAGAAGAAGACAATGCGGAACAGCTCGTCAGTTTTGAAGACAAGCGCCGTGTGGAATATCGTCTGGTCAAATTCTTCCGTACGAACCAGGATACCGCGGTCAATCAAAAACCGATCGTGATTCCCGGTCAACGTTTTAAGAGAGGCGATGTGCTTGCCGACGGTTGCGCAACCGATCATGGTGAACTTGCTCTCGGCAGGAATCTTCTCGTTGCATTCATGCCGTGGCGCGGATATAACTTTGAAGATGCTATCATCATGAATGAACGGATCGTTGCCGAAGATGTTTTTACGTCGGTCCACATCGAAGAATTCGAACTTCAAGTGCGCGATACGAAACGGGGTGAAGAAGAGTTGACTCGTGAAATTCCGAATGTCAGCGAAGAAGCGACAAAAGATCTCGACGAGAACGGTATCATCCGTGTCGGTGCTGAAGTGAAAGAAGGAGACATCCTCATCGGTAAGATCACCCCGAAAGGCGAGACCGATCCGACGCCGGAAGAAAAATTGTTGAAGGCGATCTTCGGCGACAAAGCAGGCGATGTGAAAGACGCTTCATTGAAAGCGCCGCCGGGTATGAAAGGTATCGTCATTTCGACGAAACTCTTCAGCCGCAAGAAGAAAGATGCAGATACGAAGAAGGAGGACAAGAAACGACTGGACCTTCTCGAAAAGATGCACAAGCAGAATATCGAATCTCATTATGAAAAGCTCGCTCGCAAACTCGGACTGACGCTCGACGGCGAAAAATCTGCCGGCGTTCGGGATGTTGACGGCAATATGGTGTACCGCAGCGGTACGCAATTCAAACCCGATACATTTACGGAGAATGACAAACTCGATAAACTCGACTATAAGAGTGAATGGGTTGACGATAAGAGAAAAAATAATCTCATCACGAAGATCTTCGAGAATTATTTCGATACTCTGAATCATATTGAAGAAGCATACAAGCACGAAAAGAACAAGATCACGATCGGCGATGAATTGCCGCCTGGTATTGTTCAACTCGCAAAAGTGTACGTTGCAAAGAAACGCAAACTCTCCGTCGGCGATAAGATGGCAGGCAGACACGGTAACAAGGGCGTTGTTGCTGCTGTTGTTCCCGCTGAAGATATGCCGTTCCTGCCGGACGGACGTTCGGTGGATATCGTTCTTAATCCTCTCGGTGTACCATCACGTATGAACATCGGTCAGTTGTTCGAAACGGCACTTGGCTGGGCTGGCAAATTGCTCGGCGTGAAGTATGCGACACCGATCTTCGACGGTGCGAGCTGGGAAGATGTTCAGGAAGAAATGAAGAAGGCAAATCTCAATCCTGATTCGAAGAGCGTGTTGTACAACGGACGCACCGGCGAGCGATTCGATCAGGAAGTGACTGTCGGGCGGACAGCGTTTCGGAGAAATGGAAGTGTGGGCGCTTCAGGCATACGGCGCATCGCACGTACTGCAGGAGATCCTGACAGTAAAGTCCGATGACGTGATGGGGCGCGCGAAAGTGTACGAAGCGATCGTGAAGGGAGACAACCTTCCAGAATCGAACATACCGGAATCATTCAACGTGCTCGTCCGAGAACTGCAAGGACTCGGACTGGAAGTGAAAATAGACTAAGAGTGGTGGAACAACTCTGCGAGTTGTCGCAGGGAACCATTCATTTATTAAAGAGAGAAATGGAGATTAGACATGATGTTCCGATCAAATGATACGAAAGCACATAAAGTATTTTCAAGAATCAGCATCAGCCTCGCTTCTTCGGACGAGATCTTAAGCCGTTCGTACGGCGAGGTGACGAAGCCCGAAACGATCAACTACCGCTCGTTCCGTCCGGAACGCGACGGCTTGTTCTGCGAGCGCATTTTTGGTCCGACACGCGATTGGGAATGTTACTGCGGAAAATACAAACGGATCCGCTACAAGGGCATTATCTGCGACCGGTGCGGCGTTGAAGTAACACATCTGGTACTTCCGCTCACTTCCGAGCAAGATCAGTTATGTTCTCGGCATCAGCAACAAAGATCTTGAAAAGATCGTGTACTATGAATCGTATGTCGTGACGAATCCTGGCACGACCGGATTGCAATTGAAAGATCTTATTACAGAAGACCAGTATTTCGAAATTTTGTCATCGCTTCCTGAAAAGAATCAGGATCTCGAAGATGACGATCCGAAGAAGTTCGTCGCAAAGATCGGTGGAGAAGCGATCAAAGACCTTCTCAAGAAAGTTGAAGTAGAATCGTTGTCCGCAGAACTTCGCGCACTCCTTCGCGTTGAAACATCCGCGCAGCGCAAACAGGAATATCTTAAACGCCTTCGCGTGATCGAAGCGTTCCGCGATAAAGAAGGATCGCCCATCAACAAACCCGATTGGATGGTGCTCGATGTTATTCCGGTCATTCCGCCGGAACTTCGACCGCTCGTGCCGTTGGAAGGGGGACGGTTTGCAACATCCGATTTGAACGATCTGTATCGCCGCGTGATCATCCGTAACAATCGTTTAAAGAGATTGATCGATATTAAAGCGCCGGAAGTCATTCTCCGCAACGAGAAAAGAATGCTGCAGGAAGCGGTCGACTCATTATTTGATAATTCACGCCGTACCAACGCCGTTCGCAGCGACAACAACCGAGCGTTGAAATCGCTTTCCGATATGCTGAAAGGGAAGCAAGGACGTTTCCGTCAGAACTTGCTCGGTAAACGCGTTGACTATTCCGGTCGTTCGGTGATCGTTGTCGGTCCCGAGCTGCAATTGCATCAATGCGGTCTTCCGAAAGACATGGCGGTTGAATTGTTCAAGCCATTCATCATCCGCAAGTTGATCGAACGGGGTCTTTCAAAGACCGTGAAGAGCGCAAAGAAAATGGTGGAGAAGAAAACCGCGGACATCTGGGAAATCCTTGAAGGGATCATCGACGGACATCCGATATTGTTGAACCGCGCTCCCACACTTCACAGACTCGGTATCCAGGCGTTCCAGCCGGTACTTGTCGAAGGAAAAGCGATCCGTATTCACCCGATGGTGTGCACGGCGTTCAACGCAGACTTTGACGGCGACCAGATGGCAGTGCACGTCCCGTTGTCATTCGACGCTCAACTTGAAGCGCGAATTCTGATGTTGTCATCGCATAACATTCTCTCTCCCGCCAGCGGTGCGCCGATCATTACTCCCACTCAGGATCAAGTGCTCGGTTGCTATTACCTGACGAAATCAAAAGCGGGTGCAAAAGGTGAAGGAATGCTTTTCTCTTCACCACAAGAAGTTCTTATCGCGCGCAATGAGGGGAAACTTGATCTTCATGCCCGCATCAAAGTTCGGTACGACGGAAAATTGATCGAGACGACGACAGGTCGTGTGATCTTCAATCATATCGTTCCTGAAGATATGGGATACATCAACGAGCTTCTTAACAAGAAGCGTCTTGTGCAGATCATTGCAATGGCATTCCGCAAATGCGGTAACCAGCGTACGGCGAAGTTCCTTGACGAGATGAAAACTCTCGGATTTACGTACGCCATGAAAGGCGGACTCTCGGTGAACGTTTCTGACGTCGCCGTACCGAAGGAAAAAGAAGAACTTATTGCAAAGGCACAGAAAGAGGTCGATTCGATCGAACGCCAGTATCAAAACGGATTCATCACCAACGGCGAGCGCTACAATAAAGTGATCGATGTGTGGACACGCACGACCAGCCGTGTTGCTGAGCGTCTTTTTGACTCACTGCAAAATTCAAAAGAAGGATTTAATTCCATCTATATGATGATCGACTCCGGCGCACGCGGTTCCAAAGAACAGGTTCGTCAGCTGGCAGGCATGCGCGGTTTGATGGCAAAGCCGCAAAAATCATTGTCGGGTGCTACGGGTGAGTTGATCGAAAATCCGATCATCGCAAACTTCCGTGAAGGTCTCTCGATCCTTGAATACTTCATTTCAACACACGGTGCGCGTAAAGGTCTGGCGGATACCGCATTAAAAACTGCAGACGCAGGATATTTGACCCGCCGTCTGGTTGATGTTGCGCAGGATGCGATTATCTCCGAAGAAGATTGCGGAACATTCCGCGGTGTTCACACCGGTGCGCTGAAAGAAGGGGAAGATGTGAAGGAGCCGTTGGCTGAGCGTATCCTTGGTCGTGTATCGGTTCACGATGTAAAAGATCCGATGACCGGAAAAATATTGGTAACAGCTGGCGGCATTATTGACGAAGAGATCTCACAGACAATCTCTGAAACATCAATCGAGTTGGTTGAAATTCGTTCCGTGCTCACATGTGAATCGAAACGCGGAGTCTGTGCAAAATGTTACGGACGTAATCTTACCACGGGAAAACTGGTCGAAGTGGGAGAGACTGTCGGTATCATCGCCGCACAATCGATCGGCGAACCGGGTACGCAGTTAACGCTCCGTACATTCCACACGGGCGGCACAGCAAGTTTGATCGCATCACAATCGCACATCACGTCGAAGTTCGACGGGTATGTAAAGTATGAAGGGATCAAGTCGATCAAGATCAATACTGAAGAGGGTGAAAAGATCCTGTCGCTCGGACGGAGCGGCGTTATCCACATTTTGAACAACGACAATGCGGTATTGACAAAATATGATGTTCCGTACGGCGCAATGCTTCAATTGTCCGACGGAGCGCAAGTGCGGAAGGCACAACTGCTGTATGAATGGGATCCGTACAATGCGACGATCTTATCCGAACATGCGGGAGAAGTAAAATATCAGGATCTCAAAGAGAATATCACGTATCGTGATGAACCCGATGAGCAGACCGGCCACATTCAAAAAGTTGTCATTGAATCGCGTGACCGTAATCTTAGCCCATCGATCATGATCGTTGATAAAGCAGGGAAAAAGATCGCGAATTACATCATTCCGACGAGAGCGCATATTCTGGTCGATGACGGCGAATCTATTGCGGCAGGAACTGTACTCGTAAAAATTCCGCGCGATATCGGCAAGACACGGGATATCACCGGCGGTTTGCCGCGCGTAACGGAATTGTTTGAAGCGCGATCACCTGCGGATCCATCCGTTGTTTCAGAGATCGACGGCACAGTGACGTTCGGTGCACAGAAACGCGGTTCGCGTGAAGTGATTGTAACAAGTCACGATCAACGCGAACGTAAAGTGTACATGATACCGCTTGGCAAACATGTTCTTGTTCAGGAGAACGATATTATCAGAAGCGGCGAACGGCTCTCGGATGGAGCGATCGATCCGCATGATATTTTGCGGATCAAAGGTACGAGCGCGGTGCAGGAATATCTTGTGAACGAAATTCAAGAGGTCTATCGGATGCAAGGTGTGAAGATCAACGACAAGCACATCGAGATCATCGTGCGCCAAATGATGCAAAAAGTCCGCGTTACGGATCCGGGCGATACGCATTTCCTCGAAGGCGATTATGTTGATAAGGTCAAGTTTGAAGAAGAGAATCGTTCGCTTGAAGGATTGGTCTTCATAGAACATAAGGGTGACTCAAAACAGAAAAACAATACTGTTGCCGAAAAGAAGAAGCTGAAAGAGATCAATGTTGAATTGAAAAAGAAGGAAAAGAAACCTATAGAATTCAGAGATGCGGAACCGGCTCTTTCGGAACCTGTGCTTCTCGGAATTACGACTGCATCGCTTTCAACGGACAGCTTCATCTCCGCTGCATCGTTCCAGGAAACAACGAAGGTGCTTACCGATGCAGCGATCGAAGCAAAGGTCGATCATTTGCTCGGCTTGAAAGAAAACGTGATCATGGGACATCTCATTCCTGCCGGAACAGGTTTGAAGAAATTCAGGGATGTTCTTGTGGTATCAAAAAAACCTTCGCGTGTCATTGAGAAACCCGCTGCGGCAGATGAAGCAGAAGGTGAATCAACCGAAGAAGAAGTGGTTTTGGTGAAAAAGGCTAGGAAAAAAACAAAATCAACCGCCTAATAATTCAGGGTGGGGATGAATTATTACCACCCTCAGTTGTTGACAAAAAAATATTTTTTTGCTATATTACTAGGCTTAATTTTTAGAATTCAGAATTATTGGAGAACGCAGTTGCCTACGATAAATCAATTAGTACGACTCGGACGTGTTGACCTGGCTGTAAAGAGCAAATCGCCGGCGTTAGAGGGTAATCCTCAAAAACGAGGTGTTTGCACTCGCGTATATACCACGACGCCAAAGAAACCGAACTCGGCACTCCGTAAAGTTGCTCGTGTTAAGTTGACCAACCAGATCGAAGTGACTGCGTATATCCCCGGCGAAGGGCATAATCTGCAAGAACACTCAATTGTCCTGATTCGCGGTGGTCGTGTGAAAGATCTTCCCGGCGTTCGATATCATATCGTCCGTGGAACGCTCGATACGCAAGGTGTTCAGGATCGCAAGCAAGGTCGATCAAAATACGGCGCAAAACGTCCGAAATAATGAGGATTTGAAGTAGAACATGAGAAAAAAAACAGCATCTAAGCGTATAGCAATGGTAGATCCCAAATACGGGGATCTGCTCATCAATCGTTTCATCAGCAACATCATGAAAGATGGCAAAAAGCATTTAGCGCAAACAATTCTTTATGATGCTCTTGAAGTTGTCAGCGAACGCACGAAGAATCAAAATCCTCTCGAAGTTTTTAAAAAGGCAGTTAATAACGTATCTCCTGTGATCGAAATTCGCGCACGGAGAGTTGGCGGAGCAACCTATCAGGTTCCTACAGAAGTTCGTCCCGAACGGCGAACCGCTCTCGCAATTCGTTGGCTTATCGGCTACGCAAATGAACGTTCGGATAAGTCCATGTCGCTGAAGCTCGCTGCAGAAATTGTTGCGGCTGCGAACGGCGAAGGGAATGCGGTAAAGAAAAAAGAAGATACACACCGCATGGCAGAAGCAAACAAAGCTTTTGCTCATTTTAAGTGGTAATAGTACCTAGTCTATAATATATATAATCAGTTTTTTCTCTCAGGGAGAACTATATTTTTTTCTCTGAGATTTGGGATCAAGTATGCCTCGTAAGTATTCATTAGAACGTACGCGCAATATTGGAATTATGGCTCACATCGACGCCGGGAAAACCACGACGACGGAGCGGATTCTGTTTTATACCGGTGTTTTGCATCGAATGGGCGAAGTGCATGATGGTGGCGCAACAATGGATTGGATGGAACAGGAGAAGGAACGGGGTATTACAATTACTTCCGCTGCGACAACATGTTTCTGGAAAGATCACCGCGTCAATATTATCGACACCCCGGGCCACGTTGATTTCACGATTGAAGTTGAGCGTTCATTACGCGTGCTGGACGGTGCGGTCGCTCTGTTCTGTTCGGTTGGCGGTGTTGAACCACAGTCTGAGACGGTGTGGCGTCAGGCTGATAAGTACGGTGTGCCGCGCATAGCATTCGTCAATAAAATGGATCGTATCGGTGCAGATTTCCTCGGTGCAGTGCAGATGATGAGAGATCGTCTCGGTGCAAATGCGATTCCCATTCAGTTGCCTGTCGGACAAGGCGATATGTTCAAAGGTATTATCGATCTTGTGAAGATGAAAGCGCACGTGTTCCATGATGAAGCGAACGGGATGACGTGGGATGAGATCGATATCCCCCATGATTTGCAAGCGCAAGCTGCAGAATACCGCACCAAGATGTTGGAAGCAGTATCTGATGAAGATGACTCACTTCTCGAAAAATATCTCGAAGGGAAGCACATTACCGAAAGGGAGATCATCGAGGTGCTTCGTCGTGCCTGCTTAAAAGTTTCTATCATTCCTGTGCTCTGTGGTTCTTCCTTTAAGAATAAAGGGGTGCAGATGCTTCTGGATTCGGTTGTGAATTTCCTGCCATCACCGCTGGATATTCAAGACGGAGTGATCTCCGGACACCATCCGAACATGAAGGATACCGTCACGCGCAAAGTTGCGGACAACGAAAAGTTTACGGCGCTGGCATTCAAGATCATGACCGACCCGTATGTCGGACGGCTCACATTTTTCCGTGTCTACAGCGGAACGGTGAAAGCAGGTTCCTATCTGTATAATTCCACCAGCGATAAGAAAGAGCGGATCGGCCGCGTGCTTCGTATGCATGCGAATCACCGTGAAGATGTCGATGAAGGATACTCCGGCGACATTCTCGCTGCCATCGGATTCAAGAATACACGCACCGGCGATACATTGTGCGGCGAAGACGATCCGATCATTCTCGAAAAAATGATATTCCCGGAACCGGTTATCCATCAGGCGATCGAACCGAAAACGAAAGCCGATCAGGAAAAACTCGGTGAGGCGCTTTCGAAACTTGCTGAAGAAGACCCGACATTCCGCGTCTCAACGAATCATGAGACCGGTCAAACGATCATCGGCGGTATGGGTGAATTGCATCTTGAAATCATCGTTGACCGCATGAAGCGTGAATTTAAAGTGGAAGCGAACGTCGGTAAGCCGCAAGTGGCGTACAAAGAGACGATTCGCAAGAAAGTTACAGCGGAAGGAAAATTCATTCGTCAATCTGGCGGTAAAGGTCAGTTCGGTCACGTATGGATCGAACTGGAACCGAATGAAAAAGGAAAAGGATACGAATTCGAAGATGATATCGTCGGCGGTGTTATCCCCCGGGAATTCATCAAGCCAGTGTCAGCCGGTATTCAGGAAGCTTTAAAGAACGGTATTCTTGCCGGATATCCCGTTGAGGATGTTAAAGTTCGATTGTTCGACGGCTCATATCACGATGTTGACTCGTCGGAAATGGCGTTCAAAATTGCCGGCTCCATGGCGTTTCAAGAAGGTGCCCGCAAGGCTGATCCTGTTATTCTCGAGCCGATCATGGCAGTTGAAGTCGTTACGCCGGAAGATTATCTCGGCGACGTGATGGGAGATCTTAATTCCCGCCGCGGCAAGATCGAAGGTATCAATCCGCGCAAAGATGCACAGGTCATCAAATCGATGGTCCCGCTGTCGGAGATGTTCGGTTATGCGACCCAATTGCGTTCGATGACGCAGGGCCGCGCACTCTATACTATGCAGTTCGACCATTACGATGAGACCCCGAGGTCAATATCCGAACAGATCATCGAAAAAGTAAAAGGCAAAGGAAACTAGTTTTAGAAACCGGAAATTTGAAGTACACAATCACAATCAACACAAGGAGAAATCCTCATGGCAAAAGAAAAATTTGACCGCAGCAAGCCGCACGTAAACGTCGGGACAATCGGCCACGGTGACCACGGCAAAACATCATTGACCGCAGCAATCACAATGACGATGTCATTGAAAGGTCTTTCATCGATCCGCACGTTCGACTCGATCGATAACGCTCCCGAAGAGCGCGAACGCGGTATCACAATCGCAACGGCACACGTTGAATACGCGACCGACAAACGTCATTACGCACACGTTGACTGCCCGGGCCACGCTGACTATGTGAAGAACATGATCACCGGCGCCGCTCAAATGGACGGTGCGATCCTTGTTGTTGCCGGCACCGACGGTCCGATGCCGCAGACAAAAGAACACATTCTTCTCGCATACCAGGTTGGCGTTCCGAAGATCGTCGTGTTCTTGAACAAGGTTGATATTTCCGATCCGGAACTTCTCGACCTCGTTGAAATGGAATTGCGCGAGCTGTTGACATCGTACAAATTCCCCGGCGATGAAATTCCGATCATCCGCGGTTCCGCGACAAAGGCTCTCGAAGCATTCGCCGCAGGCAAACCGATCACCGATCCCGCATACAAACCGATCCTTGATCTGATGGATGCGGTCGATTCATACATTCCAGAACCGAAACGCGAAGTTGATAAACCGTTCTTGATGCCTAT
>JACPGG010000083.1 GCA_016182545.1 Ignavibacteriales bacterium | reverse complement strand
GAAACGGGACAAAGAATCGCTTCAGGAACTTCTCCGCTCTCACCACAAAGGAATTTACACATCGCAGGATGACTGGCTGTTTCAATACGATTACGGATTTGAAAAACTTATCCAGCATTTCAAGACACAGTCGCTGAAAGGATTCGGCATCGATCAAATGAGCATCGGCATCATTGCTGCCGGTGGGGTGATGCATTATCTCAATGAAACTCAAAAAGCGAATCTCGCACACATCCCGAAGATCATTCCGTATTCGGTCGAAGAGACGATCGTCCTTGATGCCGCAACCAAGCGCAACCTTGAGATCACCTCGTCGCTCGGCGGCTCACCGGACGGGACATTATTTTCCGTTCTCGATAAAACCAATACACCGATGGGTGGACGCATGCTTAAAAAGTGGGTGAGCAATCCGTTGAAAAGTCTGGAGCAGATCCGCTGGCGCACGAATGGTGTTCGATTACTTGTGGGAAATGTGTCACTGCGGTCAAACCTTCAGACCGAACTATCGGAGATCGGCGATATGGAGCGATTGATCGCCCGCATCGCTACCGGTCGTGCCAATCCTCGCGAGATGCTGGCACTGAAGAGGATTTTGCAGAGCATTCCAAAACTAAAGGTCATCCTGAGTAGTTCCGATGTTGTTCATCGGAACGTATCGAAGGATGACGCAAAAGACCCTTCGACGCGCTCGTCAAAAAACGACTCTCTTGCTCAGGGCGACAAACAACTCATCTCTCCTGAATGGAGAGTGGTTGGGGGTGAGGTCGATACGTTGGCAGAGATTAACTCTCATCTCCAACCTCTCGATGAACTGACCGACTCAATCACACGCGCAATCTCCGACGATCCGCCGATGAAGTTCGAAGATGGTGGGATCATTCGCGAAGGATTCAATAAAGAACTGGATGAACTTCGCTCGCTCTCTTTCTCTGCAAAGGATTGGATCGCGAACCTGCAGAAAAAGGAGAGAGAACGGACTGGAATTTCATCGCTGAAGATCGGATTCAACAATGTCTTCGGCTATTATATAGAGATCACGCACACGCACAAGGACAAAATTCCCTCCGATTACATCCGCAAACAGACAATGACAAATGCGGAACGGTACATTACGCCGGAGTTGAAAGAGTACGAAGAGAAAGTGCTGAATGCCGATGAAAAGATCCTCGCCATCGAAACGCGGCTGTTCAATGAACTGCGAGCGTACGCTTCTCAATTTGCAGGAATTATCCAAACGAACGCACAGCAGATTGCGACGCTCGATTGTTTTGTGTCTCTCGCGCAAGTTGCTGTCGAAAATAAATACACCCTTCCCGAAGTCAACGAGAGTGATGAACTTATCATTGAAGAGGGAAGGCATCCTGTCATCGAACAGCTGCTGCCGATTGGCGAGCAGTACATTCCCAATTCTGTCCATCTCGATACAAAGGAAGATCAGATCCTGATCATCACAGGTCCGAACATGAGCGGAAAGTCATCGTATCTGCGGCAGGCGGGATTGATCGTGCTGCTTGCGCATATCGGCGGTTTCGTACCGGCGAAACGGGCAGTGATCGGGATGGTCGACAATATTTTCACCCGCGTCGGTGCGAGCGACAATATCACCAGCGGGGAGAGCACATTCCTTGTGGAGATGCACGAAGCGGCAAACATCGTCAACCGCGCAACCAAGAAAAGTTTGATTCTTCTTGACGAAGTCGGACGCGGTACAAGCACGTTCGACGGTATTTCCATTGCGTGGGCTTTGACAGAGTATCTGCACGAACATATCGGCGCGCGAACTCTGTTCGCGACTCATTATCATGAACTGAATGAACTCGCATCGTTATATCCGCGCATTAAAAATTACAAAGTGGACGTGAAAGAGTACGGCGACAAAGTGATCTTTCTGCATACAGTGACGCCGGGAACAGCAGATCACTCGTACGGCATTCAAGTTGCAATGATGGCGGGACTGCCGGTGGAGATGACCGACCGTGCGAAACGCATCCTTGAGAACCTCGAGGCGTCGCAACTAAATGTCCAGGGCGATAAAGATTTTCCAAATCTCAAAGATTTGGAAAATCTGAAAGGACGAAAACGCCGGACAATTGTTGAGCCGACACCACAGATCACGCTGTTCGAAATGAAAGATGACGAACTACGCGATGCAATAAAAAAACTCGACATCAACGCTTTGACGCCGCTGGAAGCATTGAAGTTTTTGGCAAAGGTGAAAGAGAGTTTGAAGTGAGAACAGTTGAAGATAATAAATGTCACTACGTGATGAAAAATGGGGCTATTTGTGGCGAGTACGTACATCAAGGTCAGCATTGTATTTTTCACAAGGAAAAACAGATTGCAAAAGATTTCGAAGAATTTCAAAAAGCCATTATTGATAAATTGACAAGAGATAATTCAGACGAGAGAATTAAGGAGATTGATTTATCTGGGTATAGATTTAACAATTTTAGTTTTAAGGGGTTAGTATTCAATAAAAGTATAATCTTCAACAAAAGTGTCTTTAAGCAAAAAGCAGAATTTGATTTATGCGAGTTTAATTGTGAAGAGGTAAATTTTAGCAATACAATGTTTATGGGTGATATCAGCTTCGGTGATACAAAATTCTTTTGTGCTAAGATCGTATTTGATCGTGTCCAATTTAGAGGACCAACTGTTGACTTTTCTGGAGCCGAATTCAATTGCGGTCGAAATGGCTTTATTTATTTCACAAACATTAATTTCCAGGGATCCGCCACCTTTGTCGGGGCCAAATTCACTTGCAAGCAACTTAGGTTTTGGAACTCTGTTTTTAGTGGACCGTTAGTTGATTTTACGGAAACGATTTTTGATGCGGAAAGAATCGATTTCAATGAGACTAGTTTTTCTTGTGAAAGTAAGGAGACTGGTAAAGTTTATTTTCGTTCTGAGTTTCATGGTGACACTTTAAATTTTTCCAGCACAAAATTCCATAATTACAATGTTAATTTTTATGACTCAAAATTTTTTTCAAAAACAACAACAAACTTTACGAGCACAGAATTTAACGGCTGTACTGTCCTTTTTGACAATTCTGTGTTTAATTCAGAGTTAACCTGGTTTTTTAAATCTCAATTCTCTAATTGTCAAAAAATCTCATTTGATAATACTTCAATCACTGGTGAATCAATCATTTTTAATGAATCAATTTTTGAGAGCGAAGAACTGTCTTTTAGAATGACAAGATTTCTTTCACTAGCAACTACTTCGTTCAGAAAAGTATGGTTTAAATCGCGGAGGGTATTATTTCATGGAGCGGAGTTTCAATCACCAGAAACATATTTTTCTGAATCGGTTGTTGAGAACGAATTAGACTTTATTGGTGAAATACAACCAGTGTCTAAGAAAGTATTTTATAAAAATGTAGAATTCACTCCGTTAAAATTAAAGGTAATTAGTTAAGAACGTAACCATTGGGTAATTGTAAGTATATTATCTTATGGTTGGTTACAGCAAAATCAGTTACCATGACAACTTTTTGAGCGGAAAGAAGTGCGTTTTCTGCGGATCGTTCAACGTGTGCCGAACG
>JACPGG010000082.1:5692-9016 GCA_016182545.1 Ignavibacteriales bacterium | reverse complement strand
CCTGAGCTTGTATGCGGATATCTTGCTGCACCCAGACTTTCCTGAAAGTGAACTAGCCAGATTGAAGAAACAATATCTGACGTCGCTCTTTCAAGCGTACGACAGACCGCAAGTGATAGCCGCGAACGCAACCGGGCAGATCGTTTTCGGAAAAACACATCCGTACGGGAGGATGACCGCCGGAACGGAGCAATCACTCAATGCTTTCACCGTGGACGACCTGAAGAATTTTTACAATACGTATTACAAACCGAATAATGCATTCCTCGTTGTCGTCGGCGATGTGTACGCAAAGGATCTGATTCCGATCTTGGAATTGACATTGGGAAGTTGGCAAAAAGGGGATGCAAAATCGGCACCGGTTGCAAAAGTGAAGCAGGTGAGCGACAGAACGATCTATCTGATTGATAAACCGGAAGCGGCGCAATCTGTCATTAGAATTTGCAGAGTCGGAACCGACCGGATGAGTGAAGATTATTTTCCATTGCTCGTCATGAACACGATCCTCGGCGGTTCATTCACCTCGCGGTTGAACCAGAACCTGCGCGAGAAGAACGGCTACGCGTACGGCGCCGGTTCAGGTTTTGCATTCCGTCCGTATACCGGTCCTTTTACAGCATCATCCGACGTGCAGACCGACGCGACCGACAAGGCATTGAAAGAATTCATGAAGGAACTGGAAGGTATTTCAAAACCTGTGAGCGATGAAGAATTATCAAAAGCGAAGAACTATATCGCGCTCGGCTATCCGGACAACTTCAGCAATGTCGGCTCAATCGCTGCACAGATTGCGGAAATGGTTCTCTATAATCTTCCGGAGAATTATTTCAACGATTACATCGGGAAAGTGATGGCGGTGAAGAAGGACGACGTGCGCCGCGTCGCGAAAAAATATGTCGATACCGACGACCTCGCGATCATCATTGTGGGTGACAAAGCGAAAGTGGAAAAGGGATTAAAAGAGACAAAGGTCGGCAAGATCGTCAATATGGTTCCGACCGATGTGCTGGGTCCGATGCCGAAGTTGTAAGTATTATGGGCATTGCTGCCGTCCTTATTATTAAAAAGCCCATTTTCATAATGGGCTTTTTTTGTAGAATTCTTCATTTTCAAAGGACACATCCACGTTTATTTCAGACACTTCGCTCCGCGCCTCAACAATAATGCCACAGACCCAATATTTGGTCAAGATTATTTTTTAAATTTCTCGGTTATTTCTTCGAAACGGCTCTGAAAAAAAAATTTTTCTGGTATAGGTACATATAGGGGAAGATCCCTGTGACGAATACCGGGAACAAAAACTGTTGAAATGATTATCTTAGAAAAAGTAAAAGAGTGAACAGATGAGCACAAAAATTTTTCTCTTATTTCTTATATCAATTCTTTTTCTCGGCTGTCCGGATGACGAGCCGTGCACTACCTGTCCTTCACCGGTTGACACCACAAGCCACGACTTTGTCTGGACAATTGATACGCTGGGTGATGCAAGTTCACAGTTAAACGACGTAATAATTATTAATGATACGTGTGCTTGGGCTGTAGGTTCAATGTATCTTCAAGATTCAACTGGAAATTTTATTTACCCGATTTATAACGCCGCATATTGGAATGGAAAAGAATGGAGTTTAAAACGAATCTCAGTAAACTTCCGAAGTAATATAATTACTCCTCCACTTGAAGGTGCATTTTCTTTCTCTGCAACAGATATTTGGTTTGTCGGAAGTCTGCCAATACATGGTGACGGTCAGAGTTGGACTATTTATGATGTTCGATCAATAGCAGGATTGGAAAGTATTTCTGTTGCAAAATCATGGGGAAAAAATTCTTCATCAATGTACTTTGTTGGACTTGGTGGGAGTATCGTTTACTATAATGGCACAACTTGGCAAAAGATCGAAAGCGGAACAACGTTGCCGATTCAAGATATCTGGGGATCAACGGATACGGAAACAGGAGAGCAGCAAATACTTGCGGTGGCGTCGAATAAATTTCTTAACGAAGGGAAAAAACTGTTACAAATTTATAACACTACTGCAACAGCAATCTCAGATAGCGGACTATCGTGGAGTTTGAGTAGCATTTGGTTTGAAGCCAATAGGCAATATTACATCGTTGGTGGTGGTCTATACAAAAAAACATCAATAGTTTCGGATAAACTCTGGCAAACCTTTCATCAAGGTTTAACAGCATATTACGCAAATACAATTCGCGCGAATAACAGGAACGATATTGTGATTGTTGGAGCATTTGGCAATTTTTTACACTACAACGGCTCAACATGGAAAAACTATATGGGTAATGAATTACCTGCGATCAATGGTTCATATTATTCTGTGGCAATTAAAAATAATTTAGTTGTTGCAGTCGGTCATATAGGGAGTAAAGCGATTGTGGTGATGGGAAAACGAAATTAAAAGGAAGGAAAAAACTCTTACAAATTAAAGCGACAGGGTGCCGTTAACACCCTGCGCTTGTTTTGCAAATAGACAGGTGAAGTTGGTACCCTTATGCGCGCGCTGTGCAAATGTACGGCATTGTTGCGCACAGGCATGCGCCTTTCTATTTGCACCAGCAATATAATCAACGGAACAATTATTACAAATCAGGAGATTTAAATCATGCGTATTCTAAAGCAATATCAGCAGATATTTTTCTTTCTCCTTGCAATGGGAAGCATGTTTTTTCAACAGATATTTCCACAAGGGAAAGCAGTTCAACAGTCGGCAAAACAGGAAATTTGGAGTATAGAGGCGAACAAAGCGAAAAGAACTCCTGCAGAGGAGAAAATTTCTTCGGATGTGTTGGATATACTGAACAAAGTTGATTCCGAAAAGCAGAGAGGTAAGACCACAAAAGAATCGCTGTATTCTTTCCGATCCTTATTTGGCATTTCCATGGATCAGTCTGATCGTCTTCATGTTACCGTGCGTTTGAAAAAGGGATTTGGGAATGAAGTAGAAAAATTAAAATCGAAAATTCAAGAAGCCAACGGAATAATTCAAACTGCAACCGAAGAAGGCAAAACATATCCGGCAGAACTTTACTGTTGGATCTCTTCTGAAGCGTTACGAAACATTGCCGCGTTTCCTTCCGTCGGTTTTGTCGGTCTATTGTATCCCGCGTTTACAAATACCGATACGGTCACGGCAGGAGATAAACAGTTATTGACAAATACTGCCCGTGACAGATTTACTTTGAATGGCAATGGAGTAAATGTTGGAGTTATTAGTGACGGAGTTCAGGCGCGAGATACCGTACGTTGGGCGGGTGAATTGCCATACATCACTGTTGTTAACGCAGGACGTCCCGACGGGGATGAGGGAA
>JACPGG010000082.1:1217-5669 GCA_016182545.1 Ignavibacteriales bacterium | reverse complement strand
TCCAAACGCATCACTCTACTTTGGCGGGATAGGTAATACAGATGGACCCAATGATATGGCAAACCGTATTAATTATCTTTGGTGGTCACCAAACTATTGCAAAGTAATAGTTGACGATATTGGTTTCTATACCGAACCGTTCTTTTCAAACCCTACAGCACTGGGCAGTGCAATTCAAAATTTTACAAATGCCGGAAATGTTTATATTAGCGCGGCTTCTAATCTTAAAAACTCTGTGTACAACAACATGACAAATTTTGACGTTGCCGATTCGCTTCATATGTTTGCAGGGTTTGATAAATACACCACATTCACCTATTCAAGAGAAGGAAACGTGAACGTTGTGTTCCAGTGGGCATCAAATTGGAATTTTCCCCAGGGAGATTATGATCTTTATGTTTATGACAATTGGGGAACCAAAGTGGGAACCGGCGGAACATCGACACAGAATGCTGATCAGCCACCGTATGAGATTGTTACTTTTTACCAGTCTTCCTCATCAACACAAACGTATACTGTTCGCATTAAATACAAAGGAGGAAGCGATCTCAACGGTAATGAATTCTCATTAGTCGTCAACGGTGCTACTTTCTCCAGTAGCAGCGGCTCGCATGAAATTTGGGGACATGCAGCATATCCGAATGTCATAAGCGTTGCCGCTTATCATGCTGATAACGAAACGGTATTAGCCGATTACAGTTCGCGAGGTCCATCAAACATGAATGGTGTTTCGATGAACACTCCAACAATTACCGCAACAGCAAATGTTCAAACGTATGTTGGCGCACATGGATATTGGAATGCAAATCCGTTTGCAGGCACTTCTGCTGCCGCACCACACATTGCAGGTGTTGCCGCTTTGTATTTTCAACAATTTACTTCAAAGAGTTTGACTCATTTTTTTAGCGATTTGACTTCAACTGCAACAACTATCGCAACCGGAACCGGAGGGACGTGGAATAGTCAATCTGGATATGGAAAGGCGAACGCTTACGAAACAATTATAAAGGGACTGACAGTTGTTAATAATCCCATCGTCACATCGAATACAAACTGGAACGGCGTAAGGATTACCGGCTCGGCACAAATAAATAATAACGCTGCTGTAACGGTTTCAAGCGG
This sequence comes from Ignavibacteriales bacterium, assembly GCA_016182545.1. Lineage (GTDB taxonomy): Bacteria > Bacteroidota > Ignavibacteria > UBA10030 > UBA8401 > SpSt-333. Next base: position 4,547 of record JACPGG010000082.1, on the reverse strand, counting down.
TTACACGACAGTGATTGATGCGAACCTAACAATAAATTCAGGAAAGATTGATGTATATGGAACGCTGATTATCAGAAAAGGAAAAAATGTTGACGGCACTTATATTTACAAACAAGGTTCCGGAAGAGTAATTTATGAAGATGTTATGCAGACGGTACATGTTAAACAAGTTGATGCGAACAATACTCCTTTCGGTCAGTTTGGATTTTTACTTAACGGGGAATTTAAACCATTCGGCGAAAGAGACTTTTATTGGGGTCGCGGATCTTCAAAAACGTTGCAAGCCGATCAAAATTTCAAAACTGGAACAACTCAAAAATATCACGATTGGAACGCGCTTCCCGATGTTGTAAATCATCATCAATTCACAATAGATAGTCTTACAAATGCATTAACCGCAAAGTTTTTTCCAACTGAAAATACTGTTACTATAAAGAACGTTATTATTGACAACAATTCTGAGGGTGGCGATGTTTACTTTAAAGACCCGTGGCTGATTGACGAGCAAGTAAATGTTGGCAGTCAAGTAGTCTATCGTAACCGTGGGATGAGTGCAGATCACTTACCTAAATCGTATCCGTTTAGCCTCTCCAGCGGGACTTATGCAAATCATAAAGGTGCTTTCTTGGCTGAGAATCCAACATTTGATCCGACAAAACCAATCTATTCCGTCAAAGCACCATTAATTCATCTAGATATTAATGGAATTCAGGGAGCATTTCAGAATTGGTCTGTAGATAATACGCAGTTGTCGCAGGTAGGAAGCAATCCTTCAGGATACGATCAAAAAGCAGCGGTATTTACAAATAGCAACGCAATGATAGCAGCAAACTACAAAGCCCATCTTGCGTCCAATTCTCCTTCGGCAATTGCCTACAACAGCCAGCGGAAATTGGTAAAATGGGGAACCCTTCATTTTGTGTACCACAGTGCCGGTGATGTTTGGTACACACGTTCAACTGATAATGGGACTACTTGGAGTCCTGAAGAAAAAGTTTCTGCAGGCAACGAAGGAAGTCAAAGGTTTAATCCTGCAATTGATGTTGATGGACTTGGGACGGTATTCGTTGCATACGAATGCATTTTAGATGGCACGCATCGCGGGATGCTGCTTAAAAAGAAAACCGCATCAAGTTGGCAGTTCTTGAACCAGGGGGTAGGTAATACATTTATTGCGAGCAGCGATCTTAAACCTGTTATTCAGGTTTCAAAATATAATAGTCCTAATGATATGCAGATAACAGTCATCGTACAAGCGGGCGGTTATTCCACAAATGATCCAGGACTGTTCTTTTTTCACATCCCTTCTAATACAGGAAGTCACCAAGTTGGAAAAATAAATGAAACATCTTCATCATCGTTAAATCCAACTTTGTCAGTAATTTTTCAAGTCCGTCCGTCGCTGTTCGCGAAGCGGTTGATTATGATTTCGGACAACGTCCGGTTATTTCTTGGCAAGCCCAGGATGTTATCTTTTCAAGTTATCGCCCTCTTTTTGTTCGTCATCCTGTAAGCGGGGGAGGAACACCTGTTTTTGTTACTACGATTTTCAACTGGGGAACATCGGGTCAAGCGGGCAGAACTCCAACCGTTAATTGTTATCAAACACCAAGTGGATTGGGATATCAGAATCCGGATGTGTCTGTTGTTTGGCAAGAAGAAGCAAGCGATCCGTGGAATGGAAGTTACCCAAAGGTTGTTGTCGCTAATAAAATCAATGGAACGTGGAATGCACAGACTACGCTTGCGACATCGGCACGAAATTCATCGTTGGCTCAAGGAGAAATATATCAGTCATTAACAACGGGTAGCGACGCAATTGTCGCGTGGAGTGGCGTATCAACTCCATTGATTCCATTGTTCGCGATCCAAAAAACAAATGGCGGGTCAAGACCTCCCAAAGATGAAGAACTTACTAAATCAGAAGCGGATTCGATCCCAACGATTATTTATCAACGGGGTGTAAATCTGAATTTGTCAGATTTATTAATCCCTGGACTAAAAGGCTTAGTGACAGTTTTGCTTGAAGAATCGTCGGATAGAAAATTTGAGAGCTATGATGGACCAGGTGAATTAAAGGACAAGTTCTTCACCGCAAAAACAAATCTAATCGCTACAAATTCACTATACTACAGCATTAACACTCTCAATGTTTCTTTTCCCCAACCGTTTAATTTTCAAGATAGAAATACTGAATTGTTCTCTTTAAGTTTGCTCAAGAAAAACGATGCAAAAGAAAAAATTCATACAATCTCGCTTGGTGATTTAATGAATATATGGAGTAGTGACAAAAAAAATATAGATTCTTGTGAACTCGGTGAATATAATGTAGAACTAGTGCTCTCTTCAAGTGATATTGTCAATTTGAAGATCAACCCGCTGCTACTAAATGATACAGCAAAAGAATCTTATATTGAGATTATAACAACAAACGGGCAGAGTTCGCTTAAAAAGAAACAGATAAAAACATTTTTAGTTAATTCTCCGTCTGATTATGCTCTTGACCAGAACTATCCGAATCCGTTCAACCCGAATACAACCATTTCGTACTCATTACCAAAAGATGGAATTGTCGTAATCAAAATTTATGACGCTTTGGGCAGAGAAGTGAGAACTCTTGTGAATGAATTTAAATCAACCGGCAGATATACAGCAGATTTTGATGCTTCCCGGCTTGCAAGTGGCATATATATTTATAAACTGGTTTCAGGTGATTACTCGGCGGTGAAGAAGATGATACTTCTCAAATAACACACAACAAAATCAACTCCATCCAATTGACTTTTTTTATCGATCGACCTTCTCATAGAGCCCGAAGCATATCGCTTCGGGTTTTTTATTTTCATTCTTTGAACTTTCGCAAAATGCTCGTATATTTCTGCGTCAATTTTCATATTTCCATCCATTTCATCCGATTGACACATGACGTTTGAACAAGCAGCATTTTATTCTCTCGCCGCAGTTACAGTCTTTTCTGCAGTCATGATGCTTCTGCAACGTAATCCCGTTAACAGCGCTCTCTTTCTCATCTTGAATTTCTTCTGCCTCGGCGGTTTATACCTGACGTTGAATGCACAGTTCATCGCGATGGTGCACATTCTCGTCTACGCCGGTGCGATCATGGTCTTATTTCTCTTTGTGATCATGCTTTTAAATTTAGGCGATGACAAAAAACTGAGCGAACATTTGGGATTGAGAATGTATTTTGGCATCGGATTTTCTGTCGCGTTGCTGGCGGAGTTGCTCTACATTCTCGGGTTTTCGAGTGCGAACAATTATACGCAGCAGTCGCCGGCAGCGATTGAAATGGGGACTGTGGAGTACATCGGT
>JACPGG010000082.1:0-1162 GCA_016182545.1 Ignavibacteriales bacterium | reverse complement strand
TTGGCGAAGAAGAAATTGATACAATAAAAAAACATTATTGGTAGGTCAGACATTCCTGTCTGGCCTATGACAGGCAAGAATGCCTGTCCTACCAAATCCAATTTTATGATTCCTTTAAACCATTACTTGCTCCTTTCGGCGTTCCTCTTCTCGTGCGGCGTGCTCGGCGTGGTTGTACGCAGGAATGCGATTGTCGTCTTCATGTGCATTGAGTTGATGCTCAACGCGGTCAATTTATCCCTCATCGCGTTTTCGTCCTATCTTGGCGATGCGACAGGACAGATGCTCGTCTTTTTTGTGATGGTTGTTGCCGCTGCAGAAGCTGCGGTCGGATTGGCGATCATTATATCGCTCTTCCGCAACAAACAGACGGTGAATGTTGATGAATTGAACATTTTGAAATGGTGAATATTGAAATAACGGTTCGCGACCTGAAGGTCGCGGCTACCGGAAATCCAAAAATCTGATATGTACTCATTCGCACCTCTTATTATACTTTTACCACTCGTCGGTTTCCTTATTAACGGATTCTTCGGGCGGAAGATCAAGAACGAAACGATCGTCGGCAGTATCGGTACAGCCTCAGTCGCTCTTGCATTTGTCGTAGCACTCGGAATTTTTTTCGAAATGATATCACTACCGACGGACGAACGCTCGAAGATCGTGACGCTCTTTCAATGGATCGCTGCCGGTTCGTTCTCCGTTGATGTGGCATTGCAGATCGATCAATTGTCAATTCTGATGACGCTCATCGTTACCGGGGTCGGAAGTCTGATCCATCTCTATTCAATCGGATACATGCACGGCGATCCGGGATTTTGGAGATTCTTCACGTATCTGAACCTTTTCATCTTCGCAATGCTCTGTCTCGTTCTCGCGGATAACTATCTATTTATGTTCCTCGGTTGGGAAGGGGTCGGGCTCTGCTCGTATTTGCTCATCGGATTCTGGTATGACAGGAACTTTGAAAAGGGAACAACGGGCGACGCAGCGAAAAAGGCATTCATTGTGAACCGCATCGGTGATTTCGGATTCCTGCTTGCGATGTTTCTCATCTTCAATACGTTCGGTTCATTGAAATACGAGACGGTCTTTGCACAAGCAGGATTGTTCGAGCGCGGCAACGAGATCATCATGTGGATCACGCTGCTGATGTTCGTCG
>JACPGG010000080.1 GCA_016182545.1 Ignavibacteriales bacterium | reverse complement strand
GTAAAATGGAGGCATTGAATTCTCCTTTTTGGATTGTGCATCGGTAAGAGTCCATAGAAGCAGGAATGAGAGAACGAGGTGTTTCATATTTCTTTCCTTTTAAATTGTAGTTCAAAATAATAAAAAACCCGCTGAGAAACAGCGGGTTTTTTAACCGGCATCTATGAAATCAGCGGAACGATCGTCGTTTCCTCATCTACAACGATATTGATCGCTCCGTTGGAAAATATTCTCGCGTTGACGAGATTGAAACGTCCGGGATTCTCCACTCTGAGTCCATGAACAACCGCCTCATCGGGAAGTACCCCGCCGTCGCCATCCTTGAGAATTTTCCGAATGTTCAACTCGGAGATATTGCAGAAGAAGACCGGGAATTCTCTCTGAGCTGTTCCCGCGATCTTACTGAACACGGTGACTCTTTCGGGATATGTCGTATCGCCGACCTTTACTCCCGGGATATCGACACGCAATTCTCCGGCATGGCTGATCCCTTTCTCACCCATGCGTATCTTCAACTTCTCTACTTGAGAAGTTGGTGTTACGACTGCACTCTTCATAAATCTGCCCTCCTTTTGAATTGTTGACTTCAATTCGTACAACACGGGGAGATGTGAAATTGTTTCAGTAGAGGACTACCATTGTCGACGCGACATAACGGAAACAAATGCCGGAGAAAGTTTTTTTATATTGGAGCACCGGTTTGTATAGACGCATATGCCTGAAAGAAGATTTTACTGTGTACAACTCTCATAAAATATATTCAAGAACTCTTCTGCCAAAGGCGGACAACTCTGTCATAGAGATAGTAACGATTGGGCGCATCCGAAGAATGTGAAAGCGTGGCTGAAGTTGAATGAGTTGTATGCCGAGCAGATTTTAAAGCGACAGGATCGTTAACTTGAACAGAAAACTGTTGCCGGATGTAGAGTTGTTGCTAATCCGGCATCAGTTGAAAATCGTCGTAAGTATTTCTTCCGCCGCGTTCAGTGTTGCATCCATCTGTGCTTCTGTGTGCGCGATTGAAAGAAATGCCGCTTCAAATTGTGAGGGGGGAAGATACATTCCCCGCTCGAGCATTCCATTAAAGAATCGCGCAAACTGTCGCGTGTCGGAACTTTTTGCTGAAACATAATCGACAACAGTCTGCTGAGTAAAAAACAACGTAAACATCGAACCGACTCGATTGTGAGTCAGAGGAAGATTATGTTTCTTTATGATCGCAGCGATCCCTCGTTCCAACTGAATAGCATACTTTTCCAATTGCCGGTAGATTTTCTTTCGATCTGATCTGAGAATGGAAAGCGTCGTCAATCCGGCTGCCATAGCCAAAGGATTTCCCGATAATGTTCCCGCCTGATATACAGGACCGGACGGCGCGATCATTTTCATCAATTCTTTTTTGCCACCATATGCGCCGACCGGCAATCCGCCGCCGATGATTTTTCCGAGTGTTGTCAGATCGGGTTGAACACCATATAATTCCTGCGCACCTCCCAATGCAACGCGAAATCCTGTCATCACCTCATCAAGTATGAAAATGATATTGTTCTTTGAGCACAGATCGCGCAACCGGTGTAAGAAATTATTTTGCGGCGGTATGCATCCCATATTCCCGACGATCGGTTCAACGATCAATCCGGCGATGTGATCGTGATTCTCAGAAATTAAATTCTCAACTGAATGTATATCGTTAAACTGTGCTATCAAAGTATCGTTGCCGACGGATTGTGTGACCCCCGGGCTGTCGGGAACGCCAAGAGTCATTGCACCGGATCCGGCTTTAATAAGAAATGAATCGGCGTGACCGTGATAGCATCCCTCGAACTTAATGATCTTTTGTTTACCCGTGTATGCGCGGGCAAGACGAACGGCGCTCATTGTCGCTTCCGTGCCGGAATTTACCATACGAACCATTTCGATGGAGGGAATGATATTCGTGATCAATTCCGCCATTTCTACTTCGCGCCGCGTGGCTGCGCCGAAACTTGTTCCGTCAACCATCGCTTTCCGGATTGCGTCGAGAACTTTCGGATGGGCATGCCCAAGAATCATCGGTCCCCACGAACCGACATAATCGATAAATTCATTTCCATCTTCATCCCATAATTTTGAACCCCGCGCTTTTGCAATGAACAACGGCTCACGTCCGACTGATTTGAATGCTCGCACGGGAGAATTCACGCCGCCGGGAATGAGTTGCTGTGCTTTGAAAAAAAGTTTTTGTGAGATCGAAGTTTTCATAAAACTATGTAAACCAGAAAGAAACATAGCACACATGGTTTTCGATCTGTTCTGAGATCCCTATGTGTTTCATTTTTTTCTCAACATTTTTGCTGCGTCTTTTGCAAAGTACGTAAGAATCAAATCTGCACCAGCACGTTTAATTCCGGTAAGAATTTCCGTCATTACGCGCTCCTCGTCGATCCAGCCGTTGCGAGCGGCGGCTTTCACCATGGAATACTCTCCGCTCACACTATACGCAGCAACAGGAACATGGAATTCACCCTTCACTCTCCGAACAATATCGAGATAGGCGAGCGCCGGTTTTACCATCACAATATCGGCTCCTTCATCGATATCCGCTGCAACTTCGCGGAGCGCTTCTTCCGCATTTGCCGGATCCATTTGATGCGAGCGGCGGTCGCCGAATTGCGGCGTGCTTTGCGCTGCATCGCGGAACGGTCCGTAAAATCCCGACGCATACTTTGCTGCATACGACATGATCGGAAGGTTGTAAAATCCATTCTCATCCAGAGTTTTTCTGATTGCGGATACCCTTCCATCAAACATATCGGACGGCGCAACGATATCCGCACCAGCCCGGGCATGCGTTAACGCTTCTTTTGCAAGAAGTGCGATCGATTCATCATTTACGATCTCTTCATTGCGAATGACACCACAATGCCCGTGCGATGTGTATTCGCACAAGCAGACATCGGTAATGACCAATAACCCGGGAATTTCTTTCTTCAACGAGCGCACGGCGGTCTGAACAATGCCATGGTCATCATACGCTCCGCTGCCAAGTTCATCTTTTGTTTCTGGGATGCCGAATAAGATGACGGCAGGAATGCCGAGCGATTGTACTTCGAAGCATTCCTTTATTAATTCATCGATCGAAAGTTGAAAGACCCCCGGCATCGATGTCACTTCATTGCGGATCTTTCTTCCCGGAACTACAAAAAGCGGATAAATGAAATCGTTGAGAGAAAGCTCCGTTTCGCGGATGAGCGAACGAAGCGGCTCAGTCATGCGTAAACGTCGCAACCGTTTAAATGTTTTTTGTTGATCAGGCATAATATCTCTCGATCGCTTGTACCATTCCTTCGCTAGTGGGCTGACCCGTAATAATCTCTGCATGTAATCCACACCGTGCTGCAGATTCTGTGGTGGTTTTTCCATTCACTGCTATGATTGCTGATGAGAATAATTCCGCCGGCACCATTTCCACATAATGGACGACACTTGAAGCGCTAAAAAAGGTAATCAGGTCGATTTTTTTCTCGCGCAGGATTTGCTGAAATCTATGCGATTGCTTTGCGTAATCTGCTGGCTTTGCTGTTGCATACACAATCACTTCGTCAACAATCGTACCTGCTTTTTCCAATTCTGTTTTCATTGTCGGTCCGGCAAGATTTCCTTTTGGGTAGAGGAATCGTTTTCCTGTAACTTCGGATCGAAGAATTGATTGCGTGAGATGTCGGGCATCGTACACATCGGGAAGTGAAACAGGAGTTATTCCCAATTTGATCAGCGGAACACTCGTTTTTTCCCCAACAGCATACACAGTTTGTTGTTTAATGAGTTTACGATGGCTTTCTTCAAGATCCTTGATAAAATATTTCACTGCAGTCGCACTGGTAAAAATGAAACCGTCATACCGTTGAAGGTTTTGCTTTATCACGTCGTACTCGCCAGATGATTCAACAGGTGCAAATTCAATCGTTGGAAACAAAACGACATTTGCGCCGGTATTTTGCAATAAAAATGAAAATTCTTCGGCGTGTTCTTTTGGACGGGTGATGACGATTGTTTTCCCTGCCAGGGATCGCATGCTGCTCATGCTCGTATCTCGCGCAAAATATCTGCGCCTCCATCTTCCAGTAACTGACCCGCAAGTTCAACGCCAACTTGCTCTGCACTATCCGGCGAGCCTTGTAATTGTTTTCGTACAATTCTTTTCCCATTCAGACTTCCTACCATCGCATCTAATTTCAAAATATTGTTTTCAATAATGCCATATGCACCAACCGGAACCTGGCAGCCCCCTTCCATCGAACGCAACACCGCCCGTTCCGCTGTCGTTGTTTGTTCCGTTTGAATGTCGTTGAACGGACGAAAGAGTTCGGAAAGTTCGAGATCATCCTTTCGAATTGTAACTGCCAGCGCCCCCTGACCGGGGGAAGGAATAACTATTTCCGTCTCAACAATTTCGCTGACAACAGAATTCCAGCCAAGCCGGATAATTCCTGCGCGCGCAAGCATCATTCCATCCCAGTCAGATTCCTCCAGTTTTCGTCGGCGCGTGTTGAGGTTACCGCGGATTTCGGCGATCCTCAAATCGGGACGATGTGCAAGAAGCATGCAGGTACGGCGGAGACTTCCCGTGGCAATGACTCCGTTAAGAGGGATCTGATTGATTGCTGAATATTTTTTTCGCGGATGCGAAATAAATACTTCACGCGCGTCCTCCCGCTTACAGATTGCACCAAATATAATTCCATCGGGCAATACAGTTGCAACATCTTTTAGACTGTGCACCGCAAAATCTATTTTCTTTTCCAGCAGAGCGGCGTCGAGTTCTTTGGTGAAAACCCCTCTGTCGCCAAGTTTTGCAAGGGGAACATCCAGCACGTAATCGCCTGTTGTGTTTATAATTGCGATGTCAATATGTAGATCAGAATGCACGGTGCAAAGTTGTTCAATGACAATATTCGTCTGCTTCAGTGCCAGTTCGCTTCCGCGAGTGCCGACAGTTATATGCCGTGAAAAGTTTGTCATCAGGCGCACGCGAGTATTTCGCTCAACACAACTGTGCTTACGCGAGGTGGGGAATAAAGTGGAGTGTCCAATCGCTCTATTAGCTTTTCAATTTCCTCTGTTATGATCCGTTCGACGATCGGAATTTCCTTTTCGCGCCGCGGCAGCGTTCGTGCAATCGCTTGATTCAATGAATCGAGATCGCACAATTCGATATTGTTCACCGCATTTACTGCAGGATCGATACTGCGAGGGACACTGAGGTCGATGATAAGCGTTTGTTTGGTACGATTCTCAAAATCGTTTCTTGCCAAAATGTAGTCTTGGCTCGACACTGATGAGATGATAACATCCATATATGGAAGAGTAGAATGAAGATCGTTCCAGTCGACAACGTATCCGCCGTATTTTCTCGTCAACTCAAGCGCTTTTTCATAGGTACGATTTGCAACATACAAATTGCCCAGTTCTCGCGCGGAAATATGCTTTGCCGCTCGTTCGCATGTCGCTCCAGCGCCGATAAGCAGTGTCGATTTTGATGCAAGATCGGGAAATCGTTTGAGAGCAAGTTCCACTGCGGCATAACTGGTCGATACAGCACCGGATGTAATTTCAGTTTCACGTCGCACACGCTCCCCCACGCGGTTCGCACCATCCATCAAACGGTGCAATATTTTTTTCACACTCTTCACTTCTCGCGCAACACTGAATTGCTGCCGTATTTGATTCAGAATCTGTATATCTCCCAGCACCAGAGAATCCAATCCCGCCGCCACATTCAAGAGATGACGAATTGCAGAGATATTTTTGTGGCGATAGAAATTCTCGTGGGAGACGAACTTTTGTGCCGACTTGTATTTAAGTAATTCTTCAATAACTGCGTTTGGGATGTGAGAAGTGTTTGCAGCATTCACAACACCATATATTTCAGTCCGGTTGCAGGTTGAGATAACAAAACATTCTTCAAGAAGCGTGCTGCCGAGGTGAATAAGAAACTGCTTCATTTCAGCAGATGAAATCCACACTTTTTCCCTCGTTTCGAGCGACGAAGTCCGATGATTTATTCCGACAGCAATAATCATTGCAGTAATTCCTTTGCGTCAAATTTCTTTTGCACAGAGAACGCATCAACCACATCGCCAATGATGATGATTCCGGGCGCATCCGTTTTGGCAGTCTGAACATTCTCGACTATAGTTGAAAGGGTTCCTTTGATAACGATTTGATCTGTAGTTGTGCCGCCGAAAATAACCGCAACCGGGGCTTCATTGTTTCGACCGCTATTGGTAAGTTTTGTTACAATCTCGGGCAATTTTTTTATCCCCATATACACGACTATCGTATCAATTGCAGAAATGTTCGACCAATCAACACTGTTCTCTTTGTCAGAAATTTCACTTCCAGTTACAAGCACAACGTTAGACGCGATGCCTCGATGTGTTAACGGAATTCCGAGCGAAGAAGGGATTCCAATCCCTGCAGTAATTCCCGGAATAATTTCTACTTCAACTCCTTCTTCGCGCAACGCAAGCAATTCTTCACCACCACGACCGAACACAAACGGATCGCCACCTTTTAGACGAACAACATTCTTCCCTGCTTTCGCTCTCGAGATGAGAACACCATTGATCTCTTCTTGCAATGCAAAATGTCCGTTTGAGCGTTTGCCGACAAATATGTTTTCACATTCCGGTCTTGCTGACAAGAGAAGGTCGGGGCTGACAAGCGCATCGTACGCTATCACATCTGCTTGCTGAATTGCATGAAGTCCTTTAACAGAAATTAAATCGGGATCTCCCGGACCGGCGCCGACAAGAATGACTTTACCGGAATACGGGTGGGTCGACGTTAACGCCGACCTGCTAAGAAGTTTTTTTTTCAACTCCTCATCAACAATTCTCTCCAGAACTTCTTTTCGTTTTTCGGTTTTAGCATATGCAGAATGAACATACGGACGAATATCACCAAGCGTATCTAGTAGTTCGGGATATCCTTTGCCGAATTCCGCCGCTATCCTGTCGCGGATAATTTTGCCAAGCGTGGGACTTTTTCCGTTGGTGGAAACGGCAACCTTCAAATCGCCGTTCCGGAAAACGGATGCAAGATAGAAATTGCATAAATCGGGAACATCAACAACATTCACGGGAATATTTTGAGAAATTGCCTCGTCAAAAATTTCTTTGTGAACAGCAGGGTTGTTTGTCGAAGCAAAAACAAGAGTGAATCCTTCAACATCTCCTCTCCGGTATTCTCTTTTCTGAACAAATATGTTTCCGGCTCCGGATAATGTTTCAAGACGTGTCGTCAACTTCGGAGCGATAACGGTGACGGTTGCATTCACCTCCAGCAAACCACTCACCTTTTGTTCAGCAATCTTTCCACCGCCGATGACGAGCACAGGTTTCTGTTCTACCTTGAGAAATATTGGATAGAGAGTGTTCATTGCATTTCCAATTCTGGTTTTCAGCCCAATCGTTCATACCTCAGCAGTTTCATGTTTCTCTGCATTGATGCTTTGTATTGTTTCCAGAAATTTTGCCGCATCATTCAAATACTGCTCAGCAAATTCTTTTGTTGGTTCATTCTTGTTAATGCGCAGAATAAATTCCTTGAAACCATTTGGAAATTGGAATTCTGCCGCATACTTTTCTTCAAAATCTTTCAAAATTCCATATTGCGTATTGACGATGAGATCTTTCTTCAGCAGCATTGCTTTTGCGCCGTTCACAAAAACATTGTAACCGTGGTAGATGGAATCGGCAAACCTATTTGCTTCAAACGTCTCCCTCGCCCAACCGAGTTTCTCTTCTGTTTCGTACAACAGAGTTGAAACAAGATCGATAATGACACCGGCACATTCGCCGGCTTCCGTTTTTAATTTAAATTGTTCGTCATGGCCCCAATCAACAAAATCCGCCGGAACAAGTGAGGTCAAATCAGCGAGCGGTTTCAGCAGAGTGTAGAAATATTCTTTTCCTTTGCGCCGGTAGTATTGTTCATAGTATTCCCCTTCATTTTGATTCTCGAAGTAATCATCAAGAAGAAGACGCAATGAATCGGGACCTCTCTTTGAGGGAATTTTTATTACTTTTTCGGAAATAATTCCTTCCCCGTTCCCTAATCTGCCTCCTCCCAGCACAACTTGCAATGCCGGAAGTGAGTTTTTTTCCACGCGGAATGAACTACCGTGAAATCCGATGCTTGCCAATCCATGCTGACCGCACGAATTCGGGCAGCCACTGATTTTTATTTTGATATTGTTATTGTAAATCAGGTCGGGATATTCCTGCGCGATGACTTTTTCAAACTCAAGCGAGATGCTTGTACTGTCGGAAATTCCAAGATTGCACGTATCCGTTCCCGGGCACGCGGTAATATCATTCGTACTGTCAAATCCTGCTTCTGCAAGATCGATTTCGTTGAGCGAGTGGAAAAGCGCGGGAAGATTCTCCGGTCTGACGAACTTCAGCAAGTAGCCCTGGTTCACCGTAACACGAATGTCGTCTGCCGCAAAGAGCCTTGCGATCTCAGCAAGGAGCCGTGCTTTTTGCGCATGAAAATTTCCGAGCGGCACGCGAACATAGACGCCGTAAAATCCTTTTTGCTTTTGTTCGAAGACATTCGTTTCGCGCCAGCGTTTAAATTTATCTTTCGAGGTGGGTTCCACCCTGTTAGGAGAGATGGGCACCACCTTAGAGGTGGAGCCCATCTGCGTTGCCGAAACAATATCTCTATCAACCCAATATTCTTTCACATTCAATGCATTCCATTCCTCGTGGACCAATTTTTTCATCTCGTCGAAACCGATTTTTTCCAATAAGAATTTCATTCGTGCTTTTGATCTATTCTTCCGTTCGCCGTAGCGGTCAAACAGACGGAGAATCGCTTCGGAGTAGGGCAGAATAAATTGTTCGGCAAGAAATTCATAGGCAGTCACCGCAAGCATCGGCTGCGAGCCAAGCCCGCCGCCAATAACGACTTTGAATCCGCGAATTTCTTTTCCATTCTCGTTCTTTATTTTCGGAATAAATCCGATATCATGGATGAACGCAAATGCCGTGTCATCATCACCGGATGAAAAAGCGATTTTGAATTTTCTGCCGAGTTCCTGGCAAATTGGATTACGAAGAAAATATTTGAAGAGCGAATATGCATACGGCGAAACATCGAATGGTTCTTTCGGATCGATGCCGGCGGTTGCGGATGCAGTAATGTTGCGTACCGTGTTGCCGCATGCCTCACGCAAAGTCACATCATCCCGCTCCAACCTTGCCCAAAGTTCCGGCGTCTTGTCCAAACTGACGTAATGGATTTGAATATCCTGCCGCGTTGTGGCGTGAAGATTTCCGTTGCCGTATTCTTCCGCAATATCTGCTATTGTAAGCAGTTGTTTTACTGTCATTCTTCCGAACGGAATTTTGATGCGTACCATCTGCACGCCGGGCTGTCGTTGGCCGTACACTCCGCGTGCTAAACGAAGACTGCGGAATTTTTCATCGTTAATTCTCCCTTCCCGATAAAGACGAATCTTTTTTTCGAGATCAATGATGTCCCGTTCCACAACCGGTTTGTGAAGATTTTCAAGTTCTGTTCTGAAACTTTGCATAATTCAGTCCTTAAGAATTGTCGTCATTACGAGTGAGTGTCGTTTAGGAACGAAGCAATCTGTTCAATTTTTTGGGGATTGCTTCGGCAAGAAACGCCTCGCAATGACATTCAAATAATCACTCCAACCGCGACCGTATCATTCGTTGATTCATCGATCAAAATAAACGCGCCGGTAGATTTATTCTTTTCGTACGGATCATAAAACAATTCGGTTGCAGTCGTAATAATCGTATCCCCGATATCATTTAACGAAAGCGATTCCGAATCTTGTTTTTCTTCCAGCAATTCCGGATGAATGACAGACTTTACCTGATCTATCTTGGCAAGAATTCTTCTCACACCGTGCTGAAGCAGATAGCGCGAACGCAACTTTGCAGGGCGTTCATTCAGCCAGCAGACTCGCGCTTCAACCGTTCTGGAAATTGTCGGCAGGTCGTTTTCTTTGACGATCATATCGCCCCGGCTTAAATCCAAATCCTTTTCTAATCGAATTGAAACAGATTCTCCTGCCTGCGCTGATTGCACTTCTGTGCCTGCAAAATCAATCCCGCTGATGTTCGTTGTGAATTGCGAAGGTAAAATCGTCACAGCGTCGCCAACAGAGATTTTTCCGCTTGCAATTTTTCCTGCGTAGCCGCGGTAGTCATGGTATTCAGGAAGTTTGGAGCGGAGAACATGCTGCACTTGAAAACGGAACAGCTGCGCATTGCGGCTGCTTTCGATATCGAGCGTTTCAAGGAGTTCGAGAATCGGCTTTCCCTTATACCATGACATGTTTTGTGAAATCGTGGTGATGTTGTCTCCCAAACTTGCGCTGAGCGGAACGAAGATCAATTTCTCTGATGGAAAACCGAGACGTTGCGCAAAAGAAAAAAGCGAATCTACTATTTCGCCGAATCGCGTTTCGCTGTAATCAACAAGGTCCATCTTATTGACACAAACGAAGACCGTTGAGAGCCGAAGAATGTGCGAGATAAAAAAATGGCGATATGTTTGCAATAAACTTCCGTTGCGCGCATCTATGAGAATCAACGCAACATTTGATGTTGACGCGCCCGTGACCATGTTGCGCGTGTACTGCTCGTGTCCCGGAGTATCTGCAACGATGAATTTCCTTTGCGGCGTTTGAAAATAGACGTGTGCGACGTCAATAGTAATTCCCTGCTCACGTTCGGCAAGCAAGCCGTCCGTGAGTAAAGAAAAATCGGGTGAATCAAATCCGCGGCGTTTGCTGACACGGATGAGATCTTCCACTTTGTCAGCAGGAAGAGATTTTGTTTCATATAATAATCTTCCGATGAGCGTGCTTTTCCCGTCGTCAACGTTGCCGGTTATTGCTATGCGAAGAACTTGTTTCATAGTTTCTTTTTGTAGCCATCCGATTGCTTGAAGCAATCGGATGGCTTAATGCTAAAAATATCCTTGAACTTTTCTCAACTCCATTGCGGCTTCAGACCATTTGTCATCAATGCGTGCGCCTCGTTCAGATGTTTGAGCGTTTTCGGTTTCATGAATAATTTCATCAACCGTCGATGCGCTTGATTCGATCGCCGCAGTGCAACTCATGTCACCGACGGTTCTGAATCTCACTTGCCGTATGTCCGCCTTCTCATCAACAGTAAGAGGAACAAAATCAGAAACAGGCCAAATAAAATTATCGCGAACAAAAGTTGATCGAATGTGCGAAAAATAAATACTTGGGATCGCAAGTTTTTCCTGCTTGATATAATTCCACACATCAAGTTCCGTCCAATTGCTGATTGGAAACACGCGGACGTTTTCGCTCTTGCGGATTTTTCCGTTCAGCATATCGAACAGTTCCGGACGCTGACGTTTCACATCCCATTGCCCAAAATCGTTGCGGACAGAAAAGAAGCGCTCTTTCGCCCGCGCTTTCTCCTCATCGCGCCGCGCACCGCCGATGCAGGCGTCGAAACCATACTGTTCGATTGTTTTCAAAAGAACGTGCGTTTGAAGCGTGTTGCGGCTTGCGTACTTTCCGCTTTGCTCATGAATTTCTCCATTGTCAATCGCTTCCTGCACGGAACCGACGATCAACTTCGCCCCGAGTTCTTGCACAAACGTATCGCGGAATACCAGCACTTCCGGAAAATTGTGTCCCGTGTCGATATGCACGAGCGGAAAAGGAATTGCAGCAGGGAAAAATGCTTTTCGTGCTAAATGCGAAATAGTGATAGAATCTTTTCCACACGAAAAAAGGATCGCTGCATGTTCAAACTGCGCTGCAACTTCGCGGATGATGTAGATGGCTTCGGATTCTAATTCTTTGAGATAATTCATAAAATTATTTTCGTGACCTGAAGGTCGCGGCTACCAATAATGTTTTAATACTGAGGAATATCCGGGTCGATTTGGTGCGACCACGCGAGAATACCGCCGTCAAGATTAAAGAGATTGGTCAACCCGAATTGATGCTGCAACTCAACGATAATATCCGCACTGCGGCGGCCGCTGCGGCACATGATAATTGTGGGAACATCTTTCCGAATCTTTTCGACGTTGTCAACAACGTCACCCATTGGAATCAATTCGCCGCCGATGTTGCAAAAATCATATTCGTCCGGTTCGCGGCAGTCGATAAGTTGAAATTGCCGTTTTTCATCCATCAATTTCTTCAATTCATATACATCAATTGCTTTTACCGTTGAGGGAGATACATTTTTTATTTCTTGCACTGTTGCCATAGTTTATGCTCCTTTGCTCTCAAACAACCGGATTGCTGATTGCTGCGTATTATGATTGATGGAGTCCGCACTCCTTCTTCGATGTTTCCCACCACCATCGTCCGGCTCGAAAATCTTCTCCTTCCTGAATCGCCCGTGTGCAGGGCGCACAACCGATGCTGACGAATCCTTTGTCATGGAGAAGATTATACGGAATGAAATTATCGTCAATGAAATCCATTACCTGTTTGAACGTCCAATTCAGCAACGGATTTACTTTCACGATGTTAAAGCGTTTGTCCCATTCAAAGAAATTCATGTGCGAACGGTTTTCGGATTGATCTGCGCGCAGACCGGTGATCCAGATTCCGTACCCATTCAGTCCACGCTCAAGCGGCTTTATCTTGCGGATGTTGCAGCATTCTTTCCGCAGTTCAACGGAATTGTAAAACCCGTTGATGCCGCTCTTCGCAACATACGTTTCAACATCATGCGCTTCCGGAAAAAGAACTTTGACAGTGCTGTTGTATTTTTTGAAAGTCTTTTCAAATGTCTCATGCGTTTCGTTGAACAACCTGCCGGTATCGAGCGTGACCAAATCAACCGAAAGTTTTTTCTCAGAAATAAAATGCGTTATTACCTGATCTTCCGGACCGAATGATGTGGTGAATACCGCATTCTGTGCAATTTCATCCAACGCAAGACGAATGACACCATCAACAGAAAGTGACTGCGCTTTTGCATTGAACAGACTCAAATCAATTTTGTTTATGATATCTTGTCCCATAATCTTTCATGAAGATAGAAGAGCACAATCTTTCCGACGAGTTCGAACGCGCCGATGGAGAGTGACAAAGCGATTTCCTGAGTAAGGGCAAAAGTAATCAGCACTGTTGCTAGCGTACCCAGCAGCCGGTAACTGATCGCTTTCAGCAGGCTCCGGATTTTTCCCCTGTTTGTTTTAATAAAATTATCAAGCGATGATCTTAAAGAAACGACGTTGTTTCGATCCGCTGCGGATAGTGATGTAGTGTCAACCATATTATGATCTTCCATTGCAAAAGGTTTTGTTCGTACTAAAATGAGAAGTTTACTTTTATGGCAGTAGATGAATGCTTCGATGCCAATCAATTTTCGATATGGTGTAGAACGGAATGATCAGTGGCAACAACAGAGGTAGTGACCGTTGAGGTATGGAGAATCATGCCGCAGTGCAGGTCTGCTGGCATAGAAGAGATGTATGTTGGAGATGTTCTTCATTGTTTTTTTCAAAGGGGTAACTACTCTTAATATACTAATTCTATCAAATAAGTCAAGTAGGCGGGCAAAAAATTTTCCTATCTCTTTCTCAGAAAATCCTGCAGCGTCGTTTTACTCATGATCGTTCTTGTTCCTTCGCGAATTTTTACAAATTCACCCCGTAGTTCACATTTCTCCTCATCGGGACAATCATCGCATGGCTCGTAGAAATTGAGGGAGATGCAGGGAAGCAACGCAATGGGTCCATCGAACATGCGGTAAATATCAGCAACAGTAATTTCTTTCGGACTCTTCAATAGATAATAGCCTCCCTTGTTCCCCTGTTTGCTGTTCACGAATTTCGCGTGTTTCAGTTCCAATAAGATCTGGTCGAGAAACTTTTTGGGAATGTTCTCCTGCTCTGCAATGTAGCCTGTCTGCACATATCCTTTTTCATAATTTTTTGCAAGCCGGATCAAAGCTTTAAATGCGTACTTGCATTTTTTTGACATCATGGTCGGAATCCTATCATAAAAAATCCCCGAGAGTCATTTCGACTTCGGGGATTCAGTTTCAGATACACATCTGAGTCTGTTTCATATTAGTATCGATAATACTCAGGCTTGTACGGACCTTCAACCGGCACGCCGATATATTGTGCCTGGTCTTCGGAAAGTACATCCAGTTCCACGCCGATCTTTTTCAGATGCAGACGCGCGACTTTTTCATCGAGATGTTTCGGGAGCATATAGACCTTCTTCTCATATCGATCCGGATGGTTCCACAATTCGATCTGTGCCAGCGTTTGGTTTGAGAACGAATTCGACATCACGAACGACGGATGTCCCATAGCGCAGCCGAGATTCACAAGACGACCTTCGGCAAGAACAATGATGTCCTTACCGTCGATCGTATACTTATCAACTTGCGGCTTGATGGTGTCTTTTGTCTTGCCGTAATTCTTATTCAGCCAGTCCATATCGATCTCAATGTCGAAATGACCGATGTTGCAAACGATAGCATTGTGTTTCATCGCTTTGAAGTGACGTGCCGTTACGATATTCTTGTTGCCGGTTGTCGTAACGATAATGTCTGCTACTTTCACGGCATCATCCATCCGCTTCACTTCGTATCCTTCCATTGCCGCCTGCAGTGCGCAGATAGGATCGATTTCCGTAACGATCACCCGCACTTTCGCATCGCGCAGTGATTCGGCGGAACCTTTACCGACATCGCCGTAACCTGCAACAACCGCAACTTTGCCGGCAAGCATCAAATCTGTTGCGCGGCGAATTGCATCCACGAGCGATTCACGGCAGCCGTACTTGTTGTCGAACTTTGATTTTGTAACAGAATCGTTGACGTTAATGGCAGGCATCAGCAATGTTCCGTTCTTCATTCTTTCATATAAGCGGTGAACGCCTGTTGTCGTCTCTTCCGACAATCCGCGAATGCCTGTTGCAAGTTCGGGATATTTGTCGAACACCATGTTTGTCAAATCACCGCCGTCATCAAGAATCATATTCAGCGGTTGATTACCTTTGAATGCAAAGAGAGTCTGCTCAATGCACCAATCGAATTCTTCGGCGTTCATTCCTTTCCACGCATACACCGGAATTTCCGCCGCTGCGATCGCCGCTGCTGCATGGTCCTGCGTAGAAAAGATATTGCATGATGACCATGAAACTTCAGCGCCGAGATCTTTCAATGTCTCGATCAACACTGCTGTCTGGATCGTCATGTGCAAACATCCCGCGATGCGTGCGTCTTTGAGCGGAAATTTTCCTTTGTATTCCTCTCGAATCGACATCAAGCCGGGCATTTCCGCTTCCGCCAGTTTGATCTCTTTACGTCCCCATTCTGCCAGGGACATATCCTTCACTTTGTACGGAAGCGACGGTTTTGTAATTTTGCCGTTCACTTTCGTCTCTGCCTCCAATACTGCGCTCATAGTACTCCTTTGTTTATTAGTTTAACCTTACGGGGTTAGTTAGTTGCCTCTCCCCGTTCTTTTCCAAAAGAAAGGAAGCGGGTTGAGACAAAAATTGTTTCAGGTTTCATGCTTCAGAGAATCAATTCATCTACTTGAAACCTGAATCATGAAACGGATATTTTAGTTCTAAACTATCTCGCTGCTCTTTTCAACGTTGGAACGAGATCCAAATGTTCCCACGAAAATTCTTTTTCATTGCGTCCGAAATGCCCGTACGCTGCTGTCTTTTTATAAATCGGACGAAGCAGATTCAACCGCTTGATGATTCCGCGCGGCGTCATGTCAACATTCTTCACAAGAATTTTTGATATCTCGCCATCCGGCATGATGCCGGTGCCGTACGTATTTACATAGATCGAAACGGGATCGGCAACGCCAATTGCGTACGCCACCTGAATCAAACATTCTTCTGCGAGACCGGCAGCAACAACATTCTTTGCAAGATGACGCGTTGCATACGCCGCACTGCGGTCGACTTTCGACGGATCTTTTCCTGAAAACGCACCGCCGCCATGGGGAGCCCTGCCACCATATGTGTCCACAATTATTTTTCTCCCCGTCAAACCGCTGTCACCGTGCGGACCGCCGATTTCAAATCGTCCGGTAGGGTTCACATAATATTTGGTCTTGTTGTCGAGAAAACGAGCGGGGATCACTTTCTTAACAACATGTTCAATCACATCATCTTTGATCTTCTTTTGAGAGACTGTCGGGTCGTGTTGTGTGGAAATAACAACAGCGTCAACCCGCACCGGTTTGCGACCATCATATTCGATCGTCACTTGCGATTTTGCGTCGGGGCGAAGATACGGCATCAGTTTGATATTTTTCTTCCGAATGTCGGCGAGGCGTTTCACCAATTGGTGAGCGTACATGATCGGTGCGGGCATGAACTCCGAAGTTTCATTGTTCGCATACCCGAACATCATTCCCTGATCGCCGGCGCCGCCGGTGTTTACACCCATCGCAATATCTGCAGATTGAGAGTGAATAGCATTCAATATGCCGCATGATTCGGCATCGAATTTATATTCTGCTTTCGTATAGCCAATTTCTTTGATTGCAGTACGGACAACATCATGGATGTCGACATACGCATTTGTGGTCACCTCGCCGGCAACAACAACCTGTCCGGTGGTGACCATTGTTTCACACGCAACGCGCGAATATTTATCCTGTGCAAGAAGTGCGTCAAGAATGGAATCTGATATTTGGTCGGCAACTTTATCCGGATGCCCTTCGGAAACTGATTCGGACGTGAAAAGATAACGCATGAAAAAATATGCTCCTGTTTAATAAAAAAATAGAATTAATAATATTCGAGTTCCGAGGAATCGCCAATATTGATGCGCTTAAATCCCCCTTTAACGACGGCGTTGCTTCCTATAATGGAATCTTCCAGCAGTGCATTGAGCACATTGGCATGCTCGCTGATGATCGAATTCCTTACAATGGAATCCTCCACGACAGCCCCTTCGGCGATCGTTGCAAAGGGACCGACGACGGAATTCTTCACCGTTGACGAAGGAGAAATGTACACCGGGGGGACAATGACAACACCATCGTGCTTTCCATTGGTTGCCGTTGAATGCAATAAATGTCGATTGGTGCTCAGCAATGTTTCAGGTTTTCCGCAGTCGTACCATCCTTCAATACCGAACGTGGTCAACTTTTCTCCGCGCTCGATCATGAGTTGCAGACCGTCGGTCAGTTGGTATTCATTTTTTGTTCGAACATCCCGCTTGATCATTTCCTTCAAACTATCGATCAAAATATCAGGTCGCTTTATATAGTACAGCCCGACTATCGCAAGATTGCTCGTCGGATTTTCCGGTTTCTCGATCAATTTGGTGATAAAACCGTCTTTCGTCTCAGCTACTCCAAATCGTCTGGGATCGGTGACTTCCTTAACACCAATCGTGGAATATTCACTTTTGATCATTGATTTGAGATCGACATCAAACACTGTATCACCGAGAATGATCAAAATCGGATCTTTTGAAATGGTATGGCGGGAGAGGTAAATCGCATGACCAAGTCCGAGACGTTCCTCTTGTTCAACAAAATCTACTTTTATCTTGTAATTCGTTGTGATGTACTCTTTTATCAGGTCACCGAGATACCCTACAACAATTGTAGCGGAATCGAACCCTTCAGCGATGATCTTATCCATAATATGACCGATAATCGGCTTACCGGCGACATTCAATAAGACCTTCGGAACTGTAAACGTATGGGGTCGCAAACGGCTGCCAACGCCTGCAACAGGGATAATAGCTCGCATAATTTGTCCAAAAATGGGCTAAAAGAT
>JACPGG010000075.1 GCA_016182545.1 Ignavibacteriales bacterium | reverse complement strand
GACCTCGTGATCAAGTTATCGCGAGAGATCCATGAACTGCACGTTCCGCACGAACACACGACGAAACTTGCAATGATGAAAGAACAGATCGGCGAACTCCACACCCGGCTCGAAGGGGTGCAGGATTTCATGATCCTGTGCGAGAACAAGATGGAACATCCGTCTGATATCAAGACGGAGATCGATGTGATTCTGTAATTCGATCACAGCGTAACAGTTTTTCATTACATTATCTGTTGTAACAGAGAGGATGATACGATGAAGTATATTTCTCCAAAAAATTGTGGCCTGTTTTTTATTTCGCTTTTAACTCTCGGATTATTTCAAGAGACGTTTTCCCAGGATCGGAAAGGTCTCACAGGAATCGGGATTCAAGTCTCCTCACCGCCGATTTATAATTCGCCGTTTTTTCTCATTAGTTCGATGGAAATGCAACCGGATATATTGGTTTCTTACTGGATATCAGACCGCATTGCCATTGAACCGACCGTCGGTATTTTGGCGTATACAAATGAAACGTACTGGAGATTGGGGTTGGCAATGGTGTCTCATTTTAATCAAGAGCGCCTTTCGCCTTTTTTCCTCATTCGCTGGAAGGCTTTCCTCCTATCTGA
The DNA here is from genome assembly GCA_016182545.1 of Ignavibacteriales bacterium. Classification (GTDB taxonomy): domain Bacteria; phylum Bacteroidota; class Ignavibacteria; order UBA10030; family UBA8401; genus SpSt-333. The sequence goes on along the minus strand of JACPGG010000075.1, from coordinate 18,739 downwards.
TAACGGCAGAAATAGTGAAGACCATATAATCGGAATTGCGGTCGGCGGTGAATATTTTGTCGCAGAAAAGTTCAGTATCAGCGGCGAAGCACAATTAAACTATTCAATTCCGGATAAAGAACGCTCGCTTTTCGTTAGAAGGAATACTACAACGACCGGCGTGGGTATTGCCGGTAGATTTTATTTGAACTGATGACGTAGTTTAAAGTTATTTTCATACCAAAGGAGAACCTATCCGTGGCGGGTGGGCGCTTCACTGTTTCAACCGCCACGGAATTTTTCCTTCCTCATACGCTTACATACACGTGCGTGAGTCTTTTATACTTACGCACGATACAAGTCACCACTGTAATGGATTTCCCCAAAATCCAAAAGTGCGCTTTAATACTTTTCGACAGGCAGAAATGTCTGTCCTACCAAAATGTTACCGAACATGTCACTACAAGAAAAATCACAAAAAACCGCCCATCCCAGCGGTGATAATCGTTTTAAATTGCTCGACCGTGCCATTACAAAACATCAGGGACGGGGCGACTCATTGATAGAAATCCTTCATGTTGCGCAGGGAATTTTCGGTTACCTTGAAAACGATCTGCTCATCTACGTTGCTCATGCGATCAAACTCCCGATCAGCAGAGTGTACGGCGTTGCAACATTCTATCATTTCTTCAATCTCAAACCGAACGGCGAACATACATTCGTCCTCTGCATGGGGACGGCATGTTACGTGAAAGGCGCCGAGCAGATTCAGAACGCGCTGGAAGAACATCATCATTGCAAGTTCGGGCAGACGACGAAAGACAATAAGGTCTCGTTCATCACGGCACGTTGCGTCGGTTCCTGCGGACTTGCACCGGTGGCAGTACTTGATAATGCCGTCGTCGGAAAACTGACGCGTGATGAATCGATCAAACGGGTGGAACAGATGAGAAATTCCGTTAAAGCGACTGAACAAACTGTTCAGGAAGTTGTGGTATGATTTCCAGACAAGATTTTAGACAAACAGGAGTGGTTGTCGCACTATCGCCTCCTAATTTGGTGCGTAGGACAAGTTCCGCTTTTTGAATCCCGCATTAAGCGGAATCCTGAAGGGGGGACATTCTAGCTTGTCCTTGAGGTCAAACATGAACTTAATTTTTGAAATCAGAAAACAATAATGACAATAGAAGATCTTCAAGAATTATCCGAACAAGAACAGCAGCGACAATCTGAAAAGAAACATCGCATACTCTATTGCTCTGCGGCAGGATGTGTTTCCTGCGGCAGCGATAACGTGAGCGCTATGCTGAAAACAAAAGTAAAAGAACATACGCTGGAAAAAGAATGCGAAGTGATTGGCACCGGCTGTATGGGGCTTTGCGGTGAAGGTCCTCTGGTGAAAGTGCAGTCGGACAATATATTGTATCAAAACGTTGACGAAGTCACCGCTTCGCAGATCGTCGAATCGCATATCCTCAACGGCAAAAGAGTTGAGAAAAATATTTGCGATACAAGCGCGCCATTCTTTGCATCGCAAACAAAGATTGTCCTCGAGAACTGCGGCAGGATCAATTCTGAAAGTATCGACGAGTACGTCGCTGCACTGGGATACGAAGCGCTTGGTAAAGCGTTGACCGAAATGCAGCCGCATGATGTGATCGAAGAGATTCGCAAGAGCGGGTTGCGAGGACGGGGCGGCGCAGGTTATTCTACCGGATTGAAATGGGGAATTGTCCGTAAGGCGCACGGCGAACAGAAGTATATCGTCTGCAATGCGGATGAAGGGGATCCAGGCGCATTCATGGATCGCAGCGTGCTCGAAGGAGATCCGCACAGAGTATTGGAAGGAATGGCAATAGCGGGATATGCAGTCGGTGCATCGCAGGGATATGTCTATTGCCGCGCGGAATATCCGCTCGCCATTGAACGGCTGAAACTCGCCATCAAACAGGCAGAAAAGATCGGACTGCTCGGCAACCGCATCCTCGAATCGCAATTCAATTTCCGTATCGACATCCGCATCGGCGCCGGCGCATTCGTCTGCGGTGAAGAGACCGCATTGATTGCGTCGATTGAAGGACGACGCGGCAATCCGCGCACCCGTCCGCCGTATCCGTCGGAAAAAGGATTGTGGGGAATGCCGACGGTGATCAACAACGTGGAAACGTTCGCCAATGTCGCGCCGATCATCCGCAATGGCAGCGATTGGTTCTCCAAAATCGGTACGGAAAAGAGCAAAGGGACGAAAGTCTTTGCCCTTGCAGGCAACATCAGGAATACAGGATTGATCGAAGTGCCGATGGGAATACCGCTCCGCAAAATTATTTTCGATATCGGCGGCGGCACGCCCGAAGGACAGGAATTCAAAGCGGCGCAGACCGGCGGACCGTCCGGCGGCTGCATTCCGAATGAGCATCTCGATCTACCGGTCGATTACGAATCGCTCCTGGCTGTCGGTTCGTTCATGGGGAGCGGCGGATTGATCGTGATGGATTCGACCTCAAGGATGGTCGACGTAGCAAAATTCTTTATGCAGTTCTGCATGGATGAATCGTGCGGAAAATGCATCCCGTGTCGCGTCGGTACACGGCATATTTACGGATTACTCGACAAGATCTCGAAAAAGAAAGCAACGCAGGATGATCTGACATTACTGGAAGAACTCTGTGTGATGGTGAAGGAGACAAGTCTGTGCGGATTGGGACAGGGGGCGCCGAATCCGGTCATCTCAACGCTTCGGTTCTTCCGTCATGAATACGAACAACTACTGCAGCCGGTCGAAACGTACCTCGGCGGAGAAGTTGAGGTAGCGGATTTTGAGAAATGATCTGAATACCGGTTGCAGGATGATAGATGCTGGATGAATGTTGTTAAGTAGTAATAACTGATGTTACGCAAAACCCAAAAAGAAGCCGTGTCATGCCAGCGAAAGCTGGCATCCACTTTGAAAACTGATTCAAAAGCATGGATTCCGGCGTACGCCGGAATGACAAAAACTCTGGTTTTGATTTAGAAAATACCATTCTGTGTAACTTCAGTTAGTAATTAGAATTCAGCATCCAGTATCCAGTATCAAGCATCTAAAAATTCTTTGAAATTTTTTCATATAGCAAAACAAAACCATGGCAATTAAAACATTAACAATCGACGGTGACCAGTACAGTGCGCAGGAAGGTGAAACGATCCTCACCGTTATGCGGCAGCACAACATTCCGATTCCCACACTCTGTCATCTCGAAGGACTTTCCACTGTCGGCGCGTGCCGTCTCTGCGTTGTGCAGGTTGAAGGTATTCCGAAACTTCTTCCCGCATGTACGACCCGTGTGGAAGAGGGGATGGTCATTCACACGGCAACGGATAAGTTGAAAAAATATCGACGCATGATCATCGCACTTCTCGCATCGGAAGGGAATCACGTTTGCGCCGTCTGCGTTGCCAATAACCATTGCGAGTTGCAGGAGCTCGCGTATCAGGTTGGACTTGTGCGTGTGCGATATCCGTATCTCTTCCCAAAGAAATCACTCGATGCCACTCACAAGGAATATGTGATGGATCGGAACCGCTGTGTCCTCTGCACACGCTGTGTTCGAGTCTGCGACGAAGTGGAAGGAGCACATGTGTGGGATGTCGCGGGACGCGGCATCAATTGTGAGATTGTAACCGGTCTGGATGATGCCTGGGGTAAAACTGAAACCTGCACATCATGCGGCAAATGCGTGATGGTCTGTCCGACAGGTGCTCTGTTTGAAAAAGGGGTCACAGTTGCAGAGATGGAGAAGCAAAAAGGTTTCCTCAAGTATATTATCACAGCGCGGCAGAAAAAGGAGTGGGTTTCGTTTACGGATGGACAGTGATGCTCAGAAGTCAGAGGTCAGAAATCAGAAGTCAGCAGTCGGAATAAGGTACCAATAACAAGTAACAAATTACGATATACCAAAAAAATGAAAAACACATACGAACGGAAAATATCGTCCGAAGAAGCAAAGCAAGGATACTTCCTCATACTAAAAAATAAATTGAATTTCTTTCCGGCAATCAGTTCTCCGTTTTTGGTGAAGGTCGGAGCAAAGAAAAAGAAAGCCGTCGTCGAGTCGTACCGCTGCGAATGCCAGGGTCCGGACGAACCGCACGACCATTATTTCGTGAAATGGTCGGGACTGGCGAAGGGAGACCGGCTGGAAGTGAAGAAGATATCGGAGAAAGAGAAATTGTATTCCATTAGAATCACGGAATAAGCACCGATACAATTGGATCATTTTTCATTGAGTCATTGGTTCAATGAGCCGATGAATCAAACATTAAATCAACACATCAATGAATCAGGAAATCAAAAATAAACTGCGCGTCGCCACCGTCTGGCTCGGCGGATGTTCCGGGTGCCACATGTCGTTCCTTGATCTGGACGAACGATTGATCGAACTCGCCGATAAAATTCAGATCGTCTATTCACCGATTGCAGATGTGAAAGAATTCCCTGCAGATGTCGATGTCACGCTGGTGGAAGGGGCAGTGACGAATGTGGAGAATGAAGAGATGGCGCATATTGTCCGCACGCATTCGAAGTACGTCGTTTCGTTCGGCGACTGCGCCACGACAGGAAATGTTACCGCTATGCGGAACAGATTCCCAAATGAGGAACTGCTCGACCGCGCATACAAGGAACTTGCCGACATCTGCTATTCTATTCCGAATGATAATACGCTTATTGCGCAGTTATGCCAGCAAGCGATTCCCTTGCATCATCTTATTCGGGTAGATGCATTTTTGCATGGCTGTCCTCCCACGCCGGATGAAATTTGGTTTGCAATCAATGAATTGCTCGAAGGAAGAATTCCGATATTTAAGACACAATTCCTGCGGTATGGATAATATGTAATTTCGCGAGTGAGCGATTTTATGATTTTCTGATTACCGGATTACGCATGGAAATTATTCACTCAGCAAATCTTAAGATCACAAAATCAACAAATGACTTCACCTGTAAATAAACCTATGCCAGAACTTATCACCATCGCTCCTGTCACCCGCATCGAAGGTCATGCGAAGATCACCATTCATCTCAATGCAAAAGGTGAAGTGGAGGACGCCCGCTTCCATGTGAACGAATTCCGCGGCTTCGAAAAATTCTGCGAGGGACGCCTCGTGTGGGAAATGCCGGGACTGACCTCACGCATCTGCGGCATTTGTCCCGCAAGTCATCTCGTTACGTCGGCAAAGGCGGGGGACGATATCCTTGCGATAGGAATTCCCGAGACGGCAGAGAAGCTGCGCCGCATGTTGACGCTCGCGCAGTGGATCCAGTCCCATGCGCTCAGTTTCTTCCATCTTTCGTCACCGGATTTTCTCCTCGGCTTTGAAGCCGATCCTGCACTGCGGAATATTTTTGGTCTGTTGCAGCACAACAAAGAATTTACGAGGAAGGGAATCCGGTTGCGCAAGTTCGGTCAACAGATCATCGAGTTCCTGGGGGGCAGAAGGATCCACACACCGTGGGCAGTTGCCGGCGGCGTGCGCGAGCCGTTCACGAAAGAGGAGCGCGACAAATTGCTCGAATGGTATCCTGAAGTGAGAGAGACCGCGCTGCTCGCCGTGGAGACGATCAAGAAGATCCATGATACATTCAAAAAGGAAATTCCGGCATTCGGCAATTTTCATTCGTTGTTCGTTGGGCTTGTCGGACCGAAAGGGGAATTGGAATATTACGGCGGCAATCTGCGGATCATGGACAGTACGGGCAACATCATTGCTGATAATATCGATCCGCGCAAGTACTACGAGCATTTCGGTGAAGCGAGTGAATCGTGGTCGTATCTCAAATTTCCGTACTATAAACCGCTCGGATATCCGAAAGGAATATACCGCGTCGGTCCGCTGGCACGATTGAACATTTGCAATCGTATTGAAACACCGCTTGCTGAACAGGAGCGGAAACTGTTCAAGAAACTGGCGCCGACAACTGAATCAGTGAACAATTCGTTCTACTATCACTATGCCCGATTGATCGAATTGCTTTTTGCTGTTGAGAAAGTGGAAGAACTGTTGCACGATCCGATCATTCTTGGAACGCATGTCCGCTCCAAAGCGGAGATCAACCGGCTTGAGGGGGTTGGCGCCGCAGAAGCGCCGCGCGGAACGCTCTTCCATCATTATTGGGTGGATGAGAACGGCGTGCTGAAAAAGGTAAATATGCTTATTGCCACAGCGCAGAACAACATGGCGATGAACCGGACCGTCCGCCAGATCGCGACGCACTTTCTCGACGGGAGAAAAATTACCGAACCGATGTTGAACCGCATCGAAGCGGGAATACGCTGTTTCGATCCGTGTTTAAGTTGCTCTACCCATGCGGCTGGTCAAATGCCGCTGCATGTGCAGATGGTGGACGCTGACGGATACATTTTGGATGAAGTGCGGAGATGATGTTGTTGCCGAGGTCGCCGACTACGGGTACAGAAAACTGAATTGCAGGAGTCGATATGAGCACCAAGACCAAATTCGCTATCAACGCTTTTCTCTTTTCCCTTTTCTTTTCCTTCATCCTCTTTCTCTCCGCCGGCAGCATTGACTATCTGCAGGGCTGGATCTACTTGCTGACGACAGTTGCTACCACCTCGCTGAATATCCTTACAATAAAAGCCGACGACGAATTGATGAAAGAACGGGCAAAACCGGGTGAGGGGACAAAGTCGTGGGACAAAGCTTTATTAGGTGTTTCTTCTCTCCTCTACTTAGCAATTCTTGTTGTCGCCGGATTGGATTCCGGGCGTTATCGCTGGTCGCCTGAGTTTCACTGGAGTGTGAACGGGACGGGGGTTTTTCTGATGGTCGCGGGGCAGATCTTTTTTTTTGCCGCGCGGAACGAGAACAGATTCTTCTCCTCCGTCGTGCGGATCCAGAAAGAGCGCGGGCATACGGTATGTGATATCGGCATCTATAAAATCGTGCGGCATCCGGGGTATTTAGGGATGATCATTTCCACAGCAGGGATTCCTCTTCTCCTCGGTTCGCTCTGGAGTTCGATTCCCTCATTCATTTCAATCATCCTCCTGCTCGCGCGGACACTCCTCGAAGACAATACGTTGAAAAACGAACTGGAAGGGTACAGCGAGTACATGCAAAGGACCCGTTTTAAATTAGTTCCGCGGGTGTGGTAGGAAATTGTAACCGACGTCTAAGCCGGAGGCTCACGTGCCAGCGGAGCAGCCGACCTCGGCTGCGGAAAAATCTCAATTTATATTTTTCTTTCATTCTAATTCCAAATTTCCCACACTGCATAAAAATCCCACGTTGAAAATCTGAACATTACACGCGCCACTCGTGCAAAGAATGCAAAAGGGAGACATCAGGTTTTGCATTTGTAATAAACTCTTGCATCTAATCACACTAAAAATCCAACAATCTCGCGCACAAACATTAGCACGCTATTTGCAGTCACGGAAAGTACGCCGGAGGCGTTGATTGTCCCTTTCTGATTTTCCCACATTCTACTCTCAATGCCTTCGTCGATCGTTGTCGTTTTTTTCGGCAGTGTTACCCTAGAAATCTGAAGACTCGCTCAGATTCCTCGTTTCGTCCGGATAAACAACATCGGTACTTCGTTTGGAATGCTGATGCAATGACGCTGCCGGATTTTTTTAACAGAAGGAATAACGTAATGAAAGATCTTTTTCCCGACACCGCGGATGAACTGGAGATCGGCGAGATCGCGTACCAGGATACGATGATCGACACGGTCAACGCCATTATTAAAAAGTACGATCATAACCCGACCCGTTTAATGGACATCCTGATCGACACGCAGTCCGAGTTCGGTTACATTCCGCCGCCGATCGTCGCTCAAATTTCCCGTACGCTCAATATTTCCATCGTCGATATCGAACAGACATTGTCATTTTACCATTTCTTTTCCGCCAAACCGACCGGCAAGTACACCATCTATTTGAACAACAGCGTCATTGCCAACATGATGGGGCGCGAAGAAGTTGCGCGTACGCTGGAGCGTGAGGCGGGCTGCAAGTTCGGCGACGTTTCCGCCGACGGATTGATCGGACTTTTTTCCACGTCGTGCATCGGCATGAGCGATCAGGAACCGGCGGCGCTGATCAACGGAAAAGTATTTACACGGCTGACGCCGTTCCGCGTAAAAGAAATTATCCGCGATCTGAAAGCGGGAAAGCGGCTCGACGAAGCGGTCGTGGAGGGACTCGGCGACGGAGCGAACGCGCAGCCGGAGATCCGTTCGATGGTGCAGAACAACATCCGCAAAAAAGGACCGATCCTTGCCGACGGATATAAAGCGGGGGAGGCATTGAAGAAGATCGTCAAGATGAAGCCGGAAGATGTCATCGCCGAAGTGAAACTCTCCAACATCCGCGGCAGAGGGGGTGCGGGATTTCCCACAGGCATGAAATGGGAGATCTGCCGCAACGCACCGGGTGAAGAGAAATATATTTTCTGCAATGCTGACGAAGGAGAGCCGGGAACATTTAAAGACCGCGTGATCCTCACCGAGTATCCGAAAATGCTGATGGAAGGGATGGCGGTTGCCGGTTATGCGGTCGGCGCCAAAAAGGGAATTCTTTACGTGCGGTACGAGTACACATATCTTCAACAACATCTTGAAAGTATTATCGAAGGCGGCAGGAAGAAAAATTATCTGGGAAAAAATATCTGCGGGAAGGAAGGATTCGATTTCGATATCCGGATCCAATTCGGCGCCGGTGCGTACGTATGCGGAGAGGAATCTGCACTGATCGAATCCGCCGAAGGAAAGAGAGGCGAGCCGCGCGACCGTCCGCCGTTCCCGGTGGAGAGCGGTTATCTCGAAAAGCCGACGATCGTCAATAATGTCGAAACACTCTGCTCGATCGTGAAGATCATCAATCATGGCGCCCCGTGGTACCGCTCGATGGGAACGAAAGAATCGAGCGGCACGAAATTACTCAGTATCTCCGGCGATTGCAAATATCCCGGCGTGTATGAGATCGAATGGGGATTTTCAGTCAACGACGTGCTCGAAATGGTCGGCGCATCCGATGTGCAGGCGGTGCAGGTAGGGGGACCGTCGGGAACATTGATCGGACCGAATGAATTCAATCGGACGCTCAGTTACACAGATCTTTCGACCGGCGGCTCGCTGATCATTTTCGATAAGAGGCGCGATCTATTGAAAGATGTGGTGATGAACTTTCTCAATTTCTTCATCGATGAATCGTGCGGGTCGTGTTCCACCTGCCGCAACATTCCGGTCTTCCTGCGGCAGAAACTGGAGAAGATACTGAATGCACGCGGCGTTCAAAAAGATATCGAGGAGATGCTGGAGTGGTCGAAGATATTGAAAGCAAGCCGCTGCGGACTCGGTTTGACCGCAGCGAATCCGGTTGTGACCAGTATAAAAAATTTCCGCTCGTTGTACGACAAGAAGATCCAGCATGGAAAAGATTACGACAGCAATTTCGATATGCTGATCGCTGTGAAAGAATCATGCGACGCGGTGGGAAGAGTGCCGCAGATGAGTTGATCAGTAAACAGTAATCAGTAATCAGCGGTTATAACTAATGAGCTTTGACAGGGTTTGATTATCAAGTATCTGGCATCCAGCATCAAAATGTATTTTTCAGAGGACATCATGTCGACAAACGGTTCGGTTATACGCATTATCATAGATGGCAAGGAATACCTTTCAAGATCAGGAGTGTATTTGATCGATGTTGCGAGAGAGAATCGGATTTTCATCCCCACGCTCTGTAACATTTCCGGCGTAAAACCGCGCGGCGCCTGCCGCATGTGCACTGTCAGCGTCAACGGGCGATATATGACGGCATGCACGACACCGGTCTCCGAAGGGATGGAGATCAAAACGAACACTCCTGATTTGCACGATCTTCGCAAAGCAATTCTCGAGATCATGTTCGTAGAGGGGAACCATATTTGTCCTGTGTGCGAAAAGAGCGGCAATTGTGATCTGCAGGCGCTTGCGTACAGGTTCCAGATACTGGTGCCGAGATTCCCCTATTCTTTTCCAAAACGGACTATCGATGCCGAAAATCCGTTGCTGGTGAAAGATCACAACCGCTGCATCCTCTGCAAGCGCTGCATCCGGACGATCAAAGATGAGCAGGGGAGAAGTTTCTTTGCATTTCGCAAGCGCGGACATAAACTGGAGATCAGCATTGCGCATCATCTGAAAGATCATCTTAATAAGGAAATCGCGCAGCGCGCAGTCGATGTCTGCCCCACCGGCGCATTGTTGAAAAAGGAGAGCGGATACAATATCCCGATCAGCGAGCGAAAGTACGAACGAACGCCGATCGGGAGTGAGATTGAATCGCTCAAGCAGTCGGTCATCGGTGACCAGTAGTCAGATACTTCCAGAATCGAAATGACGGTAAATGAAATATGAACCTTGAACCTCATACAGGCGCATGCTATGGAACGTAAAAAAACAATTGTCGCAACCGCATCGCTTGCCGGATGCTTTGGCTGCCACATGTCGCTGCTTGATATCGACGAGAGGATCTTGAGTCTGATCGACCTCGTCGACTTCAACAAATCCCCGATCAACGATATCAAGAATTTCACGGAGTACTGCGACATCGGCATTATCGAGGGAAGCTGCTGCAACAGCGAGAACGTACATGCGCTGAAAGAATTCCGGAAGAACTGCCGCATTCTCATTTCACTCGGAGAGTGCGCGATCATGGGAGGTGTCCCCGCGATGCGCAACGGCATCCCGATTCGGGAATGCATTGAAGAAGCGTATATGAATTCACCGTCGGTAAAAGGACACAACCCCGAGATGATCCTTCCGAACGATCCGGAATTACCGATGCTTCTTGACCGTGTGTATCCCTGTCACGAGATCGTGAAGATAGATTATTTCCTGCCGGGCTGCCCTCCCCGCGCAGATTTGATCTATTCTGCGCTTGAAGCGCTCATCACGGGCAACGAAATGAAATTGCCCTACGAAATTGTGAAGTACGATTAATCAATGTGGTGACCGTCACCTCGGAGGTGACGGTCACCTGTTATATGACCTGAAGGTCGCGGCTACCAAACAGAAAAAAATCATGGCACAAAAAATAACGATCGAACCTGTTACCCGCGTTGAAGGACACGGGAAAGTGACCATTCATCTCGACGAAGAAGGAAACGTGGTCCGGAGCCGTTTACACATTGTCGAGTTCAGAGGCTTTGAGCGATTCATCCAGGGAAGACCGTACTGGGAAGCACCTGTACTTGTACAACGATTGTGCGGCATTTGTCCCGTCAGTCACCACCTTGCTGCGGCAAAAGCACTCGATGTCGTCGTCGGTGCGGGCACAGGACACGGACTTTCACACACAGCGGAAAAAGTCCGCCGCTTGATGCACTACGCCCAGATCTTCCAATCACACGCGCTCCATTTCTTCCATCTCGCTTCACCTGATCTGCTGTTCGGCGTTGATGCAGATCCGAAGATACGGAATATCATCGGTGTAGCACGGGTGAACAAAGGGCTTGCCGTGCAGGGAGTAATGATGCGGAAGTTTGGACAGGAACTGATACAAGCGACGGCAGGAAAAAAGATCCACGGCACGGGAGCGATTCCCGGCGGTGTGAACAAGAATCTGACTGAAGAAGAGCGCGATGCGTTCACAAAAGGTGCAGCACCGATGAATCCCGGTGCAATGGTCGTTTGGGCGGAAGAGGCGATCGATTTCTTCAAGCAATATTATAAGAAGAACAGAGAGTTCATCGATACGTTTTCCGTTTTCCCTTCCAATCATCTGAGTCTCGTCCGCAAAGATGGCGCGCTCGATCTGTATCACGGAAATATCCGTGCGATCGACAGTGAAGGGAAAGTGATCCTCCATGATGTCGATTACCAGGAGTATTTCAATTATATCCACGAAGAGGTCCGGTCGTGGAGCTATATGAAGTTTCCGTATATTGCAGAACTGGGGGAAGCGGACGGCTGGTACCGTGTTGGTCCGCTCGCGCGGCTGAACACATGCACCTTCATCCCGACACCGCTGGCGCAAAAGGAATTCGAGCAGTACAAAGCGAACACAATCGGTAAGCCGAACAACATGTGTATGCACACGCACTACGCGAGGTTGATTGAATTACTGCACGCTGCGGAAGTGATTCGCGATCTGTTGAACGATCCTGATCTGCAGGGGAACGAACTGGTACGGCGCGGAGAAAAGAAACACGAGGGAGTCGGGGTCATCGAAGCGCCGCGCGGCACGCTCTTCCATCACTACCGTATCAACGATAACGACCAGATCGAAATGGCAAACCTGATCGTCTCGACGACGAACAACAACGAGCCGATGAACCGCGCCGTGAACCATGTTGCAAAAACGATGATGACAGGAAAGAAAGAAATCACCGAGCCGATGATGAACGCTGTCGAAGTTGCGATCCGCGCATACGATCCGTGCCTGAGCTGCGCGACGCACGCACTCGGGCAAATGCCGCTGGAGGTTTCATTGTTTGATGCGGACGATCAGATGATCGACCGGAAGAAGAAAGGGTAATGTGAAAAAAATTCTCCTTCATGCGTACGGCAATCCGGGCCGCGGCGACGACGGATTGGGTAATGTATTTATCGAAGAGATGGAAACATGGCTGAAGAGTACCGGACTTCAATCGGTTTCCACTGACAGTAATTACCAATTGAATGTGGAAGACGTTGCCGAAATGATTCATTACGACATCGTGATTTTTATCGATGCCTCAACGGCAGATATTGATTCGTACTCATTCACTACTGTTCAGCCGGCGCCGCATACGTCGTTCACCACACACTCGATCTCTCCCGCATCGCTCCTTTCATTATGCATGGAACTCTACACACATCATCCGTTGGTATACCTTTTGCAGATTAAAGGGGATCAATGGGAATTCTCCGAAGGGCTCTCGGCAGATGCCCGTAAAAACCTTCAAAACGCCGTGCAGTTCGCCCAAACGACCATTCTCAATTTTCACAATCAAGAATAGAACGTCCGTTTTTTTGCAGGAGAGAGAATCGATGCACGAGATGTCGCTTGCACAGGATATTGTCGCTTCAGTCCGAGAGCATGTGGGAACTGAAAGACTTCGATCTGTCACCAAGGTCAGGATTGAAATTGGAGCTGCATCGGGGGTTGTTTCCGAATCACTTCAGTTTGCGTTCGACGCCATTATCCAAAACTCGTCCCTTTCCGCTGCAACGATGGAATCTACAATCATCCCCTTTGTTGTTCATTGTTATCATTGCGGTAAAGATTCACAGAACGACGGCGGATACATGCTTTGTTCAGAGTGCGATTCATCGGATGTCGCCATCGTCTCCGGCGCTGAATTGATTTTGAAACAGATTGAATTGAAAGAAATGTAACTGGAACCTTCCGAAGTCTTCATGACGTCGGAAGGCTGGAGGAACACATGAGTATCATCACCATTGAACGAAAAGTCCTCGAAAAGAACGACGAGGTCGCACGAAAGGCGCGCGAAGAATTTGCAAAGCGTAGAATGCTTGCAATCAACATTGTCAGTTCTCCCGGTTCCGGCAAGACGAGCATCCTTGAACGGATGCTGGAGTACTTCAACGACGCTGTTGCCGTCGGTGTGATCGAAGGAGATGTGCAGACCGACCTCGACGCACAACGGATCGCGAAATATGACGTTCCCGTGGTGCAGGTTGTTACCAACGGCATGTGTCATCTGGAGGCAAAGTTTGTCTACGATTCTCTTTCGGCGTTTGACGGGAAAGATATTCGTTTGCTGATCATCGAAAACGTCGGCAATCTCGTCTGTCCGTCCAACTACGATCTCGGAGAGGAATTTAAGGTTGTCGTGCTCTCTACCACGGAAGGAGACGATAAGCCGCTGAAATATCCTGCAATGTTCCGCAATGCGTCGGTGCTGCTCATCAATAAAATTGATCTTCTTCCGTACGTGAATTGCAATGTCGATTCAATGATCAAGAATGCGCTGACAGTCAACCCGAAACTGAAAATATTCCAACTCTCCTGCACCAACGTACAAGGCATTGCAGAATGGTGCGGGTGGTTGGAAAAACAATTAATCTGAATTACACTATTGCAAGATTGCAAGATTGTAAAATTTGAAACATCAATGATCTGCATCTTGTAATCAAAAAATTTCATGGAACTTCTTCTCATCTCTTCACTCACCATCGGCGCACTTCATTCACTCGCGCCGGATCATTGGATTCCCTTTGTAGCGCTGGCTCGCGCCCAGCAGTGGGACAGATGGAAGACGACATATTCCGTCCTTCTTGCGGGACTCGGTCATGTTTCGTCGAGTGTCGTGATCGGGTTGGTCGGCATCGCTGTCGGTATGGCGACGGAACATGTGAGCGGCTGGGAGACGATCCGCGGCGATGTGGCATCGCTGCTGCTCATCGGATTCGGCATTGCGTACATGATCTATGGTTTGAAACAAATCGGGAAGCATCATACACATTCACATACCAAGGCGCGAACCGTTTCGTACTGGACACTTTTCATTCTCATCATTTTTGGTCCATGTGAGCCGCTGATACCGTTGCTCTTTGCTTCATCAGCATTTGGATGGGTGAACGTGGTCACGGTGGTTGCGGTGTTCAGTGCTGCAACACTCATTATGATGCAACTACAAGTACATGCCGCTGTGTGGGGAGTTTCTTTATTTAAGTTCCATATTTTTGAGTACGCTTCCGATGCGATCGCGGGTGCGGTCATCGTGATCACCGGAATTGCCATTAGAGTCTTTGGCATCTGAACACGTAGGACAAACCTGCCCGACCGTCAGGCGGGCATTCTTGTTTGTCCAAAGGAGCTGTATGACGAACGGAACAGTGAGAGCAAAAATAATCGTGCGTGGAACGGTGCAGGGAGTCGGGTTCCGTCCGTTCATCTATCGTCTCGCCAAAGAACTCAGTATCAACGGCTGGGTGAATAACGATTCCTCCGGCGTCTCTATAGAAGTTGAATCTGACAAGCCGGCGATCGAAAAATTTCTCACACGTCTGCAGGCAGAAAAACCGCCCCTCGCGTTCATTTACAGCACAGAAACGACATTTCTCGATCCGGTCGGGTACACAAATTTTACGATCCGTGAAAGCAGTAAGAACGGTTCGCCGACGACGTTGATCCTGCCCGACATCGCCGTGTGCGACGATTGCCTGAAAGAAATGAACGATCCGTTGAATCGTCGGTACCGGTATCCTTTCATCAACTGCACGCATTGCGGACCGCGTTACTCCATCATTCAATCGCTTCCGTACGACCGCCCGAACACAACAATGAAAAAATTCTCGATGTGTCCGGAATGCGAGACGGAGTACCGCGATCCATCCGATCGAAGATTCCACGCACAGCCGATTGCGTGTCCGAGGTGCGGACCCCATATTGAATTGTGGGATGATGAAGGAAAAATTCTTTCATCGTGTGATGAAGCGCTGTTTGAAGCGGTGAATGCTTTGCGTGCCGGAAAAATCGTTGCATTGAAAGGGCTCGGGGGCTTTCAGTTGATGTGCGATGCAACAAATGATGCTGTCGTCAATGAACTTCGACGACGCAAGCACCGTGACGAAAAACCATTCGCCCTGATGTTCCCTTCGCTGAGTTTTGTTGAACAATATTGTCAGATTTCTGAAACAGAAAAACGTCTTCTTATTTCTTCCGAATCACCGATTGTACTTCTCAATAGAAATGCCCGAACCCCGAACCACAAAACCCAAATCGCATCGTCTGTTGCTCCCCGCAACCCGTATCTCGGTGTCATGCTGTCGTACACGCCGCTCCATCACTTGCTGATGCAAGAGATTGCTGTTCCGATTGTCGCAACGAGCGGCAACATCTCCGACGAACCGATGTGCATCGACGAACACGACGCGTTGGCAAAACTGGGGGGCATTGCGGATCTGCTTCTTGTCCACGATCGCCCCATTCAGAGATACGTCGACGACTCTATTGTCCGCGTCGTGATGGACCGGGAGATGATCATCCGCCGTGCGAGGGGATACGCGCCGCTGCCGCTGATGATGAAAGAATCATCCAACGAATCGATCCTTGCGGTCGGCGGGCATCTGAAGAGTACGATCGCGCTGCAGAAGAAGAACATGATCTTCATCAGCCAGCATATCGGCGATCTTGAAACGGTTCCCGCGCTCGAGTGTTTCAAAAAAACGATTGATGATGTCGGATCGTTATATCATATCCGTCCGCAAATCGTCATACACGACAATCACCCGAACTACGCTTCCACAACCGTCGCGCAACAAATGGCTGGCAAAAAAGAATCGATCCAGCATCACTTCGCTCACATCGCTTCGTGCATGGCGGAGAATGAACTGAACGAGCCGCTGCTCGGCGTTGCGTGGGACGGGACAGGGTACGGACTTGACGGTTCAATATGGGGAGGAGAGTTTATTGAATTCGATGGCAACGCTTTTTCTCGCTTCGCAACGATCCGGTCATTCAATCTTCCCGGCGGCGACGCTGCAGTTAAAGAATCACTCCGCAGCGCTGTCGGCGTATTGTATGAGATGTACGGAACGGGAGTTTTTCATCATCCGGTACTCAGTGAAAAATTTTCTGAGAAAGAAGCAAGGCTGATTCTTCAGATGATGGAGAAAAAGATCAACACGCCTCGTACGACGAGCGTGGGACGATTATTCGATGCAGTCGGTGCAATACTTGGAATACGTGATCATTCCTCATTCGAAGGACAGACAGCGATGGAAGTAGAGTTTGCAGCGCGCGAGTGTGAGAACACCGAATACTATCCGCTGATGCTCTCTCGAACGAACGATCCTCAATGGACGATCGATTGGGAACCGATGCTCAATTGCCTGTTGAACGAGCGGACGAATTGCGACACCGCAACACTCGCACGGAAATTCCATACCACACTCGTTGAAATGATTATCGCCGTTGCCCGAAAATCATCGAACAAAAAAGTCGTTCTCTCCGGCGGATGCTTCCAGAATACGGTGCTGCTGGAACGGAGTATCATTCGCCTTCGCGAAGAAGGGTTCATTCCCTATTGGCATCAACGCATTCCGACAAATGACGGCGGGATTTCGGTGGGACAAATTTACAGTTATTATTTGAAAAGCGGTTCAGGCGTCAAGGTTCATGTTTCAAGGGCTGTAACAACGGAGTTATAACCTCGGATCTGAAACATGAATCCTGAATCGCCCTAAGTTGTGCAGTATGTTAATAGAATCGAAACAGCCAAATTTTCTCGACTCCATTGAAAGATTGAGACATGTGCCTCGCAATTCCCGGTAAAATTGAATCGTTCGTCGAGAACTCCGATCCCAAAATGGGAACGGTAAACTTTGGCGGGATCCGTAAAACGGTTTGCATGGAGATGCTGCCCGAGGCGAATGTGAACGACTACGTCATCGTTCATGTCGGGTTTGCGATCAGCATTATCGACGAAGAAGAGGCGAAGGAGACGCTGAGAATGTTGAGTGAGGCGGGTGAGTTAAAGAGAGATTTGGGAGAATAAATATCGTCATGCCCGAATATTTCTGTCGGGCATCTATCGATATGGATTCCCGCTAAAAGCGTGCGGGAATGACAAAGAAATATGAAATACCTTGACGAATATCGAGACCCTTTGAAGGCGAAGATCCTTTCGGAGAAGATCCATGCCATCACCACCAAGCCGTGGACGATCATGGAAATCTGCGGAGGGCAGACGCATTCGATCGTGAAATCGGGATTGGAAAAATTATTGCCCGCATCTCTTTCGATTGTTCACGGTCCCGGCTGCCCGGTCTGCGTTACTCCGTTGGAGATGATAGAAAAGGCGATCATGATCGCGTTGAAACCAAATGTCATCTTTACATCGTTCGGTGATATGCTGCGCGTTCCCGGCAATTCAACCGATCTGTTGCATGTGAAAGCGAACGGCGGCGACGTGCGGATCGTCTATTCACCGCTGGATGCAGTCGCCATTGCGCAAAAGAATCCCGAGAAGGAAGTTGTTTTCTTTGCCGTAGGATTTGAAACGACTGCACCGGCGAATGCCGCTGCAGTCTGGCAGGCGCAGAAGTTGAATCTGAAGAATTTTTCCATCCTCTGTTCGCACGTGCTTGTTCCGCCCGCCATCGAAGGGTTGCTGTCGTCGCATCAAAATCGTGTGCAGGGATTTCTCGCGGCAGGACACGTCTGCACGATCATGGGATATGAAGAGTATGAGCCGTTGGCAAAAAAATACAATGTTCCGATCGTCGTGACGGGATTTGAACCGGTCGATATCCTTCACGGCATTTTAATGCTCGTAACACAATTGGAAGCGGGGAGGCACGATGTTGAGAATCAATATTCGCGTATCGTAAAGAGGAAAGGGAACCGTTCGGCGCAGGAGATGATCTTCAATGTGTTCGAGATCTCACACCGGTCGTGGCGCGGCATCGGTGAGATTCCGAAAAGCGGATACCGGTTAAAGGATGAATTTACGCGGTTCGATGCGG
Organism: Ignavibacteriales bacterium; assembly: GCA_016182545.1. Classification (GTDB taxonomy): domain Bacteria; phylum Bacteroidota; class Ignavibacteria; order UBA10030; family UBA8401; genus SpSt-333. The sequence goes on along the minus strand of JACPGG010000075.1, from coordinate 297 downwards.
AACGGAAATTCGATCTCGGCGCAGTGGCGGCGATGGAGCCGCCACAGTGCATTGCGGGAAACATCCTGCGCGGACTCAACAAGCCGCATGAATGTTCCGTCTTCGGAACGCAATGCACCCCCGAGCATCCGCTCGGCGCGCCGATGGTCTCAAGCGAAGGGGCGTGTGCAGCGTATTATCACTATAGGAAGTAATTCATTTAGTGATTCACTGATTTGTTGATTTTTTGATTTTAATGATCAAGAACAATATTCATGAAATCGTACAATCAAAAAAATATGAATACAAAAACACGAT
>JACPGG010000067.1 GCA_016182545.1 Ignavibacteriales bacterium | reverse complement strand
TTATATTTGCGCGTGTTGCTGCTATCTATCTGTTGGAATTCTTCGAATATCTTTCCGTAATTTTTTTCTTCGATCCCGATACCCGAATCCTTCACTGCAAATGTAATGTAGTTGTTCTTATGCGTTACCGTGATCGTAACTTCACCCTCTTCCGTAAATTTCACCGCGTTACTGAGAAGATTCACTAGGATCTGTTTGATCTTCAAAATATCCGTTTGCAGAACGGGCAACTCTTCCGGAATACGATGAACGACATCGATGTTCTTCGATTTCGCGAGTGCTTCGACCGTCATCACCGAATTGGTCACCACATTTTCCACCTCATCGACTTCCACATTCACGGTCATCCTGCCGGATTCAAGTTTCGAGAAGTCGAGAATATCATTGATCAATTGCAAGAGATGTTTACCGTTCTTCAATACCTTTTCGAGAGCTTTGCGTTGATCGACCGTCAGCGGATCACTGTTCACTCCCAGGAGAACCGAACTGAAACCGATGATAGAATTGAGCGGCGTTCGAAGTTCGTGGGACATACTCGCAAGGAACTCCGATTTTACACGGTACGCTTTCTCGAGTTCCGCATTCTTGGTGTTGAGTTCGGTATTCTTTGTCGAAACTTCGCGGGAGAGTTTTTGCGTCTCTTCGTAATTCTTTGCATTGGCAATCGCGATACCCAACTGCGGCAGCGAGTTGAACATGATCTCTTTATCGAGATCGCTGAATCGTGATGCGGATCCCATGACGAGCACCCCAAGCACTCTGTCCTGGAAAAATATCGGAGAGGCGATAATGTGCTGCGGAATGATCTCCACTAATCCCGTATCAACGATGAAATCAGAGTTCGAACGAATATCGGAGATCTCGATTGTCTTACGCTCAAGTGCGCACTGACCGGGCAGTCCTTCGCCCAGCTCGATTTTTTTAGAACGTGTTGACGTCTTCAATCCGTGTCCCGCCGCCAATTCCAAGTACTTTCCATTCTCATCCGAAAGATACAAGGCGCCTGCAGCCGTATTTGAATGGAAGCAGAGCAAATTTAAACTCTTCTCTTCAATTTCAGCGATACTCTCGGGTGAATTTAGCGCGGTAACAAGTTCCGAGTATGCTTTTAATCTCGTATAGTTGTTGCCGAGCATCGTGGACATATTGTTGAAGTCAATGGCAAGTTCACCCAGCTCATCCTTCCTGTTGACAACGATCGGTGTGAACTTGCCCTCCATGATCCCCTTCGTCCCTTCTTTCAACAATTGGATCGGGTTCGTCAATGACCGTGTCAATACAAATCCCAGAGCGACCGCGAACAATGCAAGAAGAAGATTGATGACGGTAACATAGGAGCTTAATTGCGTTGTCAGATTTTTTGCCAAACTGATCGTAGCAGGTTGAGAAGAGATGATATCGGTAATAATACGATTCAACTCTTCACGTGCCGTCGTCAGGTAATGTGTCTCCGAATCAACGGAGATGATCGAATCCAATTTCGTCTGGATGTTCTTGCCGGCGGCATACTCTTCGTGCAGCAACATTTTCTTCTCGCCGATCTCTGCAATCCATGTGTAGTATGAGGAACGGACAATCTCAAGCCGATTCGACAACGCCGTATCGGTGGATGTCCGCTGAATCTCCGCAACGACTCCGTCAAATTCTTTCCACGCTTCGTCGTACACGGTTCTGACAGAATCTTTGCCCGTATAAAGATACTCTTCGGTGATCGCGGGTAATTCCGAGATATACTTGTTCAATTGCTCCAGGACGATCAGTTGCTCTGAGTTACTGCTCGCATCAACAAAGTGCTTTTCTATCTGACCAAGCACGCTCAACGTTAAAAATGTAACGGCGCTCAATACTATGAGAAGCAGACCGAAATATCCCAGCACTTTCCAGAATAATCTTCCTTTGATCATGCGATCCTCAACGTCGCAGAGTGTTTGACAGCATCATATGAGTACGAGAAATGCATTTTATGATTGGAGATATTTTCGAATAACATTCAACAATTCCTCAGGATCCATTGGTTTAGAATAATGTTCAACGCAACCTACCTGCAATGTCCGTGCTTTGTCTTCCGGTTTCGCCTGTGCCGTGAATGCGATGATCGGAATATGAGAGGTCGTTCCATCACCTTTGATCGCGAGCGTCGCTTGATAACCATCCATGACAGGCATTTGCATATCCATCAAAATCAGGTCAGGTATTTCTCTCGTTGCAAGATCGACCGCTTCCTTTCCATTTTCTGCAATCAGTAGTTCGATGTCCATTTGGCTTCTCTTCATCACAAACGATACTAAATCCCGATTGTCTTCATCATCCTCCGCAAGTAGAATCCGTTTTGCCATATATTACCTTTCGCTGCTTATTGTAAGGAAAAATATCTTCATTTGCTCAATGACATTATGTATTCTCTAAACCACAGCAATTTTGTGTTGATCAAAACTGACAATTCATCGAAGTTAGAGGGCTTTTTCACAAAACCCTCGTTCGGTCGCAATTCAGACGATGTCAGCAGCGCGTAATCTTCTTCAGTACTCAAAAAGATGAACGGAATATAACTGAATTTGGAATTGGTACGTAAGATATGCAGGAACCGTATCCCGGAGATGGAACCGGCACCGAAACTACTTTCGCAAATAATTACGTTCGGATTTAATTTATCTATCTTCTCAAGTGCGTCTTCGGGACTGGGTGACGTAACAACCGCGTATCCCATCGATTTCAAACGCGGGGTGATATCCTTTTTTGTTTGATCGTCAGCAGAGATCTGCAGGATGGTCCCTTTATACTGGTCGGCAACAAGATCCATGAGAAACTTGGATTCGTATTCAAGATACTCTTCCATCGAAATCTTATACACTTTTCTCAGCCATTCCAGAGTCGACGATGAACTGCGCAAAAGTTGACGTTTGGATATTACTTCTTTCACCGCTCTGCCGTACATCTCAATTTTAACTTCCCGCTGTATTGTCCGGACAACATTCTCGGGAATTGACAACGAAACGGCAAGCTGGTCGAATTCGATTAATTTTTGTTCAGACGGTGCACCTTCTGCCCATGCTTTCTCAAGTTTGCCTCTGAATTGAGTGATCGCCTGTTGTATCTGCTGGCGGTTCATATCCTCACGCGCTTTCTTTTCATCTTCAAGCGCCTTTGTCAGTAGATCAATCTTCCGTTTCATCTCCTCAAACTGCGTTTCCGTCACCGCATGTTCATTACTTTGGTTACGCAGACTTGGAGTTACAACCGGGGAATCTACACGAGCATCATCCGGAATCGCAATCTTTGGAGTAACTTGTACTGGATCGGGGGTGCGCTGTGGTTTCGGAGTTTCGATCTCTACAGTACGATTTTCAACTATGGGATTTTCAATCGGTGGTGGCTCAATCGTTTTTGGCGGAGCGGGTTGTTTCTGTTCAACCGGCTCAACAGCTTTTTTGGGCGGAGCAACATTTGACGGAGCGGGTTGTTTCAGTTCAACAGGCTCAACAGCTTTTTTGGGCGGAGCAACATTTGTCGGAGCGGGTTGTTTTACTTGTTGCGGCGCCGTTTGTTTTGGTGCTTGTGGAACGACAACATTCTGCGCCGGCGGTTTCTGTGCTGGTACAACAGTCTGTGCAGAAGGTACTTTCGGTGCCGGAATCGGCTTTGCACTTTTTGCAGAATGACTTTTTTCTTTCTCGAAATAATTTATCCGGTCAATGAATGCACTGATATATAAATTCGTCGGGTCAAGGGATTTCGCCTTCTCAATTTCTTTTTTTGCTTCGACGAATTGAGAATCTTTGATAAATTTATCCGCTGCCATCAGACATTGGCGCGCTGCGAGTTTATTTTGTGACGCTGGTTGTTCCATGAGATGATTGTTCGAGAGCTACATGCAGTAGCTTTGCACTTTCTTCAATATTGAGTCAGGTGTAGTGCGTTAAGAGGGGAGGTCGTTGGCAGTGTGCCAACTCATTCTCACGCCTAAAAATATACAATTAATTTGTTTGGGCAACAATAACAGAACGGTTAGAATATGTTAATTAGAAGAGATTAAGTATCAATCTAAACAGGAGTAAATAGTGGCTTTTGAGGTGGCGGATGGTACAATCCTGTGACTTCAATTTATTCCGTCGGGGAGGTCGTTCATGGACGAATAATCCCGCTTGCCTTGCGAGACTACTGAGCGGTGTCTGTTTGAAAAATACCGGAATGGAACAGGCTGTGTCCGGCAATCTGAATCACCCTGCCTCCCTTCGACCACCTCGCCGTGCATGCCCGACCAAACCTCTCGGGTGAAAACGGGAACCGGGACGGAAAGGACCAATTCAAATTTTTCTATACATGATAGTGTAAGCGGAGAGCGTAGGATTCGAACCTACAAGCCCGTAAGGGCGTCCGCCTTCGGCGGATGCAATAAGCCGTTCTGCAAAAGATATCTCTTTATGAATTGTTTTACCTCCATTCGACCGATTCCGCTTTTAAAATACCTCTCTCGCTTCATTGCCTCAGATCTGGTGGTAAACTCTTCAGTATGCACCATTTCCCACTGTCTGTAACGTTTTGTTGATTGTACTTCTCCTCGATTATGGCGATACAAACGGTGTTGTAAATCGTTTGTATGACCAACGTAGGTTTGGTGGTAGGTCAGTGAATATAAAATATACATCCAAAACATTTGATCTTGCGGAGAGCGTAGGATTCGAACCTACAAGCCCGTAAGGGCGCCAGTTTTCAAGACTGGTGCAATAGCCGTTCTGCCAGCTCTCCTTTGTAAATTAAAGTAAAATCGAAACTTTTTTCTTCTCCACTTCTTAAATGTGCAGTAGTTTACCGAACACTTAACTGATCACTGAGGCAGAAGCGAAGAAAAATGGTCGGTATTACTAAAGATTTTCCCTGCAAGCCCATAAGGGCGTCCGCCTTCGGCGGATGCAATAGCCGTTCTGCCAGCTCTCCATGATGGTTCAATATACGAAATCGATCTTTTTCTTCAAAAATAAATATTTTGTATTCACGTGTTATCTAAATATATTCTGACGGTATGAGTTTATTCGAATCCGTTGATATCTCGCGTGCGTTCATCGCAGCTGCTCTCGCCATCGTATCGATGATTTCAATGATCATCGGGACTTCTCTCGGCCTTTTCACAAAACCGTCTCAACGCCTCAACGCTATCATTATGGCATTCGGAACGGGGGCACTCATTCAGGCACTGGCAATTGAATTAGCAATGAAAGGTGCTGATCGACTTACCCACGTTGCAGGCTACGTCGGGGTCGATGCGTGGTTTTGGGTTTCCGGAGGATTTATACTGGGAGGATTGATCTACTATCTTGTCAACAAATGGCTCGATAAAAAAGGTGCAGCGATCCGTCATCCGGCTCTTGCAAAGTTTTATTACTTGAAGAAGAAACAAGAAGAATCGAAACTGATACTCGATCAGCTTTCAAAAGTCGAAATAGTGCGCTCACTCCCCCCCGAAGAAATGGAAAGCGTTCTCACATGCGTTGAGCCGGTGACGGCAAAACAGGGTGAAACAATTTTCCATCAAGGCGATCCGGGCAACGCTTTGTTTCTGATCAATGAAGGATTGATCGATATTCAAAGCGGAACCAACGGCGGAGGAAAAATAATCGCCACACTTGGTCCAGGTCATTCATTCGGTGAGATGGCATTATTAACGGGCGACCTGCGGTCCGCTTCGGCTATTGCCAAAACAGATGTGCAATTGCTCCGACTGGGGAAGGATCAATTTGAAGCGCTAATGGAGATCTCACCAACTCTTCGAAAGGCTGTGGAACAGTTAAATTCTCAGCGCATACTACATAATGTGCAACATTTCAAAGAACCGATGGACGCGGACCATTGGAAAAAGATCGCAACGTCGAACATAAGCCGATTGAGCAAAGTGGAAGAGTTGAATTACATGAAGAAACACGCTTCAACAGGAAATCCCTTTGCCATGTTCCTCGGCGCCATGATGGACACGATTCCCGAATCGATCATCATTGGTGCAAGTTTTGTCGCACTTGATTCGTACAAATACACATTCCTTCTTGCAGTTTTCCTTTCCAATCTTCCGGAGTCGATGGGAAGCTCCGCCAATATGCTTGAAGCGGGATTCAGCAAAGCAAAGATCTTCTCACTCTGGATGATGCTCATCGTAGCCGGGGCGATCGCAGCGGCGCTAGGAAATATTTTTTTGATCGATGCCCCTCCTGCTGTCATTACTCTTGTTGAAGCAGTCGCGGGAGGCGGTATCCTGGCGATGGTCGCTTCAGTGATGATGCCTGAGGCGTATGAAGATGGTGGTGCAGAAGTTGGGTTAGCTACGATTGCCGGATTTCTTGCCGCGTTTTATTTTACCCTGATGTAATTATTCGTAACGAAGTGATTCAACAGGATCGACATTCGCAGCTTTACGTGCGGGAAAAAATCCCGACAATAACCCGACGAGTGCAAGTATTCCGGTTGTCAGGAACATGATACCGTTGGAAATGACCGGCTTGCCGAGAAATTGCATTGGACCATTGTCTGACGGAAAGAGGCGCACGACTGAAATAATTCCCCACGTAATCAGCATTCCGACCGCACCTCCGATGAATGCGATGAGTAGTGCTTCAAAAATGAATTGAAACAGGATATATCGCTTCTTTGCCCCGATCGCCATCTTGATGCCGATTTCGCGTGTCCGTTCCTTGACAACGGCATACATGACGTTTGCAACGCCGACACCG